>JAFGVN010000134.1 GCA_016937975.1 Clostridia bacterium | reverse complement strand
TTCGTGTAAGCTTGGATACTCTCTATAAGTGCTTTTTCGTCAAAATCTGGCCAAAAAGTATCACAAAAGTAAAACTCCGTATAAGCAAGCTGCCATAAAAGGTAATTGCTTAATCGTATTTCACCGCTAGTGCGTATCAATAGATCTGGATCTGGCATAAAATTCGTATCAAGGTGTTGAGAAATTAAAGCTTCATCAATATCATCCACTTCAAGTTCACCAGACTTTATTTTCTCAGCTATAGATGTAAAACCTCTTGTAATTTCATCTCTACTACCATAATTTAGTGCAATTGTTAAATATATGCCATTATTGTTTTTTGTTTTCTCTACTGCATCAAGCATTGTCATTCTAGGTTTCTCAGGCAAGCGGCTTAAATCACCAATAGTGGAAATACATACATTGTTTTCATGCATTTCTTTTAATTCGTTTTTCAAGAAAAACACTAACAAATCCATTAAGCCATTAACTTCCACTTCTGACCTTTTCCAATTTTCAGTAGAAAATGCGTACAAAGTAAGATATTTCACACCTAATTTGGAACAAGCTTTTGTAATGGATTTTACCTTTTCAACACCAGCCTTGTGGCCTAAATTTCTAGGCATATTTCTTTTTTTAGCCCATCTACCATTACCATCCATGATAATGGCAATATGATTAGGAATCACCAAATTTTCTATGTCAATATCATTACTCTTTTTTATACGTCTTTTGAACATTATTAACTCCAGTCATCATTCAATTTACAACGTAAATACAACATAAATATAAGAAAATAAACCTCGGAAAACCGAGGTTATTTGTTATACAGCTAAGATATCCTTCTCCTTAGCAGCAATTACTTCATCAATCGCTTTTATTTGCTTATCAATAGCATCTTGTACATCTTTTTCAGCTTTCTTGATATCATCTTCAGTTAAATCACCATCTTTATGAAGTTTTTTTAGTTGATCTATAGCATGACGTCTTTCATTTCTAATGGCAATTTTTGAATTCTCGCCAGCTTTCTTAGCTACCTTTGTTAAATCTTTTCTTCTCTCTTCTGTTAACATTGGAATAGCAAGACGAATTAACTTACCATCATTTGATGGATTTAATCCTAAATCTGAAACCATAATCATTTTTTCTATTTCAGAAATCAAAGAAGAATCATAGGGTTGGATCACGATCATTCGAGGTTCAGGCACTGAAATACTCGCTACTTGATTTAAAGGTGTTGATACACCATAATATTCAACAGATATTTTGTCTAAGATTTTTGGATTTGCTTTACCAGCACGAATCGTATTTAATTCCTCTTTAAGCACTTCAATGGTTCTCGCCATTTTAGTATTTAATTCATTCATAACAGTTTTAACCATAATTTCCTCCTATTGAATAATTGTACCTATGTTTTGGCCTTCACAAGCTCTAATAATATTTTTGGGATCGTCTAACCCAAAAACTAAAATTGGAATTGAGTTTTCAACACATAAAGCAGCTGCAGTTGTATCCATAACACCTAACTTTTGGTTTATAACTTCATCATGTGTTAATTCACTATATTTTTTTGCATTAGGATTAACATTTGGATCGCTATCATATACACCATCAACTTTTTTAGCTAATAAAATCACTTCAGCTTCAATTTCAGCTGCTCTCAGTGCAGCGGTTGTATCTGTTGAGAAGAACGGATTACCAATACCAGCAGCGAAAATAACAACACGACCTTTTTCCAAATGACGTACAGCACGTCTTTTGATATAAGGCTCTGCGATTTGTCTCATTTCAATAGCACTCATAACACGCGTTTTTAGATTCTTCTGTTCCAAGGAATCTTGTAATGCTAAAGCATTGATCACTGTAGCCATCATACCCATGTAATCTGCAGTACTTCTATCCATCTTTTCTGATGTTCTTCCGCGCCAGAAATTGCCACCACCAATTACAACAGCAACTTCAACACCCGCTTCAGACAATGTTTTAATTTGATCTGTCACTTCAGAAACGATATTTTCATCTATACCAGTTCCCTTTGAACCACCTAAAGCCTCACCGCTTAACTTAAGTATTACTCTCTTGTACTTCGGTTCCAAAATGCTTCCTCCATTCAAATATTAATTCTACAAAACTTAAAAATTTCCTTTTTTTTGTTTTCAAGCTTCTTATTCATTTTATCATATAATCAGCTAATTGCTGAATAATTTCTCAAAAAAAAAGAACACTTCACGAAGTGTTCTTTTATTCAATTAGCCATTAATTTGCTTAGCAACTTCTTCAGCGAAGTTCTCTTCAGCTTTCTCGATGCCTTCACCTGTTTCATATCTTACAACGTTAACGATTTTAGCTGCTGGAGCTACTGATTTTAAGTAGTTAGCTACAGTCATTTCATCATCCTTAACATATGGTTGATCTAACAAGCATACTTCTTTAAGTAATTTTTGAACTCTACCTTTAATCATTTTTTCAACGATATCAGCAGGTTTACCTTCATTTAATGCTTGAGTCGTTAAGATTTCAGTTTCAGCATCAATAAATTCTTGATCAACATCATCTCTAGAAACATATTTAGGGTTAGTAGCAGCAACTTGCATAGCAATATTTCTACCAGCTTCTATTACTTCTTCACCTTGTGCACCAGCGATTTCAACTAAAACACCAATTTTTCCACCACCATGGATATATTCAGCAATAGCATTTTCACCGATGTTTAAAACTTTGAATCTTCTGATGCTTAAGTTTTCACCGATTGTAGCAATGTGCTCTTTTTGAACTGTTTCTACAGTTTTTTCTGTATCTAAGAACCATGGTTCATTTAAGAATGCTTCAATATCTTCAGCACCTGATTGAATAGCATGTTTAGCTACGTTTTCAACAAAAGCTACGAAAGATTCGTTTTTAGAAACGAAATCAGTCTCACTGTTTACTTCAACGATAGCAGCTTTAGTACCGTCAACTACAGTTTTAACAAGACCTTCAGCAGCAACTCTACCTGCTTTCTTAGCAGCTTTAGCCATACCTTTTTCTCTCATTAATTTTACTGCAGCGTCCATGTCGCCATTTACTTCAACAAGAACTTTTTTACAGTCCATCATGCCTGCGCCAGTTCTTTCTCTTAATTCTTTTACCATTGCAGCTGTAATTGCCATTTTTATCTCTCCTTATATGTTCCTATGCTTCAGTTACTACTTCAGCAATCTCTTCACCTTGTCTACCTTCAGCAACAGCATCAGCCATTTTGCTTGTAATTAATTTTACAGCTCTGATTGCATCATCGTTACCAGGAATTACATAATCAATATCATCTGGATCACAGTTAGTATCCACGATACCAATTACAGGGATATTTAACAACTTAGCTTCTGCAATTGCATTTTTTTCTTTCTTAGGGTCAACTACGAATAAGATACTTGGTAAACCAGGCATATTCTTAATACCGCCTAAGAATTTTTCTAATCTTTCTTTTTTAAGCTTAAGTTGGATAACTTCTTTTTTAGGTAATACTTCAAAAGTACCATTTTCTTCCATTTTTTCTAACTCAGCTAATAAGTTGATACGCTTCTTGATTGTTTTGTAGTTTGTTAACATACCACCTAACCATCTTTGGTTAACATAGTACATACTTGATCTTAACGCTTCTTGCTTAATAGCTTCTTGAGCTTGTTTTTTAGTACCTACGAATAATACGTGACCGCCACCTTCAACTGCTTCTTTAACAGCTGCATAAGCATCATCAACTAAATTTACAGTTTGTTGTAAATCGATAATGTAGATACCGTTTCTTTCTGTGAAGATGTAAGGAGCCATTTTAGGGTTCCATCTTCTTGTTTGGTGTCCAAAGTGTACACCAGCTTCCAATAAGTCTTTCATTGAAATTACTGACATGATTGTCCTCCTTGATTTGTTAGTTTCCTCCGCAAAAATTCATCCTTAAACCCACTCATTACGAGCACTCGAGTTCTCTGTCATCTCTGCGTGTGATTTTTTTTTACCTCGAATAGTATAACATACTATCAATTCTATGGCAATGGGTTAGCTGAAGTTATTTTGCCAAATCCATTAACATTTTAATCTCTGTAATACCTTTTTTCAATGATTTTGCTATTTGTGCATCATCATACCCCAGAGCTTTAAGTTTCATGACTTCCTCTTTTAATGCTTCCTGGGTTTTTGTCATATTATTTTTATGATCTGTCAATCGGTTCTGGACACGTTCTTCTTCTGGCTTTATTCGATTTATTGCTTTACCTTGATAATACAAAGTATCGTTTAAAGTTTTAAATTGATTCGTTAGAGATTCCAATTGATTTTCCAAAAGAGAAATCTCTTTCTCATGAACACTAAATTTTCCTTCCAAATCAGAAGTGATATCATAAAACGATTGATTCATTTCATCAACTATATTTTCAAGTTTTTGTATTTGTTCCATCACTAGGCGATTATCAGATGTATCCAAAGCATTCACCTTAACATGTTTAAAGAAAGAAGCTTTCATCACTTCTTTCCTTATCAAAGACATCGATATCCCTATGATCATCATTCCAATGGTTATACTAGCAAAAATGATCATGTTTATCCTCTATACTTTCATATCAAAATGGGACGTGTGATCCGACAATGGTTTAGTATCTTCTTTCTCTTCAGAATCATGTTTCTTTTTTTTCTTTTTCTTCTGATTTTCACTTTCCTTCTTGTCGTTCTTTATTGCATTTTCTTCTTTTTGTTTTAATGTAGAAACTTTGTTTCGATTAATTTCATCATCTTTCGATTGTTTAATTTGTTGTTGTTGCGAAGCCATTTCTTCACGCATTTGCTTCACATTTTCGGGTCGAGCAGCACGCCTTATATTAGGTAATAACACCTGCATATCTAAAGGTTTTATTGGCATATCAACACTTCCTTTAATAACTTGTTAAAACAATCTCACCATGATCCTTAATAATTTTTACCATTGATACTACTGATTTTACATTATAATGAGAATTACCAATTTTTACTCGAACACCTGCATATATGGTTTCACCTTTGACATATACATCTTTTAATTGTTCGATTAATTCGTTCACACGTTTAAAATCATCTAAAGTTACTGCTAGCTTTTCACTATAATCTTTTAAAGCAGCTTGTGATGAAATAAACATCTCATTGATTTTATCATCATCTGGCTTAATTTGCTTTTGTTTTGTTAAAATTTCCACTGCTTTCTTCAATTTGCTAACATTAGATTTATAATCTTTTACTTTTTCAGCTAAATCTTGAAATTCTGTCATGATTTCATTTGTAATACCAAGTTGTAATTTTGTTATCGTACCAATTTCGGTTCCAATAGTTTTAGCAATTATATGATGCCTACTGATACAAGAACCGCCCAAAATTAATCCTTTTTTTCCTTGTGCGGTAATACTGTCATCACAAACAATTTCACTATGCATAATTGAATCTGTAAAAATACTGCCACCTGCAATTACTTTACAGTTATTGAAGTAATTAGACCTTACATCTCCACCAGCTCTAATAAGACAATCATCATTTCCCTGAACACCACCACTAATGATGATGTCGCCACCAGCTAACAGCTCAGAGGATTCAACTACACCATAAATTTCAATACTATCTTTAGTTTCTACTTTGAATCCACTTGTCACATTACCTCTAATGATAATACGACCTGTAAATGAGATGTTTCCTGTTTTAATTCCAACATCAGAAAATATTTCTAAAACCTCTATAATAGAAATTTTAACACCGTCCATTTTTACAGAACCATCACAAATTGCATAAATGGACATTCCATCTGGTGACAATTCCACATTTTTTCCAAATTTAAAATTGACAAGTTTACCTTCTCTAGCCTTAATAGTCATCCCAGTTACAGTTGTACCATTTTTACCAGAAGTCGCTTCTGTTTTTCTAGCGAGTACTTGTCCTTTTTTTACAGTATGAACGAAATTTGTTGATTTAAAGTCTACTGATCCATCTTCATTTTCCTTTGGTTTCAAATCTGATGTAATATCAACTTCATAAATCAACTTGGAATCAATACCATGCTCATGCATGATCCCAGTTGCAACTTCTACGCTTTCTGCTTTTTCAGGATTATTTACAATAAAATCAATCGCATTTGGATTTAAACCAAAATTGATATTCTTTTCTTTTAAAGTTTTAATCACTTCATCTTTGCTGATTCTGAAATTATAGTGCTCAGCAACGACTGTTACATAGGCATGATAATAATCATTTGAGATTCGCACAATCAATTTGTAAGGCTTTACATTGTTGGTTTCTGACATTATTCTACTCCATCACATTAAATCTTCTAATTTTGTTTTTAATTTTGTAATTGCTTTTGTATGTATTTGAGAGATTCTTGATTCAGAAATCTCCATTATTTGAGCGATTTCTTTATATGTTAATTCTGAATAGTAGTACAATTCAATGATGCGTTTTTCTTTTTCAGGTAGATTTTCAATCATTTCCTTCAACATTCTTTTCGTTTCTTTTTCCATCAATTCGGATTCAGGTGTATCATTTTTCTTATCTTCCTGAATATCAATGTTACTATTCTCACTAATTTTTTCATCTAGAGAGACTATTGAAAAAGTTGAAACCTGATGCATGAGTTCACTAAGCTCTTGCATAGAAATATTCATTTCCTTAGCTAAGTGTTCATCTTTAATATCTGTACCATAAATATTTTGTAATTTTTTTATTGCAGATTCCAACTGCTTATACTTATGCCTTAAGGACCTTGGAATCCAATCTAAAGAACGTAATTGATCAACTATTGAACCTCTTATTCTTATATTAGCATAAGTTTCAAATTTATTCCCTAATTTATAATCAAATTTCTCAATGGAATCTAATAACCCAATAATACCATAACCAACCAAATCATCATATTCAACATGCGCATTATAAGAATTGTACAATCGACCTGCAATATTTTTTACCAAATATACATAATGCACAATCAACGCTTCTTTAGCTGCAAGATCATCTTCTTCCTTATAGCGTATCCACAATTCTTTATTGGTCATATGCATGCTCCTAATCAAACTTCCTTAACGCCATGTCCAATGGTTTTTATCCTTAGCACGCCTGATTCTGAAAAGAACTCAATCGTTCGACCAAAGTTACCACCTGTATCATCGGCGACAATCGGTATACGATGTTCACTCAAAATGTCTCGTACCGCTTCAGCATTTCTCAACCCAATCTTCATCATATCATTGCCACTAGAAAACTTAAACATTTGGGACCCGCCTGCGATTTTCCCTACAAGCTTGTTGACATTAGCGCCCTCAAGTTTCATATCGTCAAGTAACTTTGCAATTGCAGTATCTGCAAACTTAGCTATGTTCGAATTATTCTTAATGGTCTTGCTAGAAGGTAACATGATATGGGCCATGCCAATAATTTTAGTAGCAGGGTCATATAAGCATATGCCGATGCAAGAGCCTAATCCCAATGTTGTTAAAGCATTGGGATATTTAGCAACTTTTAGATCAGCCATACCTACCTTTAGCATTTCACTCATATTTGTACTCCTAAACTTCCTAATAAAATATCGTATGAATCAACCTCAGGTATCAAAATGAAAAAGCCATTTACAGAATCTTTTTCAAATTCTTCGACAAATTCATTTTCAATCATTAAAATTTTGTCTCCAATAAGTCCAAAATGTATTGCGGGAACGGATAAAATAGCTCCCGCCATATCAAGCGCCAATGACGGCACTGATATTTTAATGTCTAAATTGGATAATGAAGATAAAGATGAGATGTAAGAACCCGCCAAAATATTTCCAATCTCTTGTAAGGCTGAAAAAGCAAATTCATTAAATCCATCTGTTGAAATGCCAGGCATCAATAATTCAATGAGTTTCTGAGCAGAATTTGTATCAAGTACAAACATGATACTTCCTTCGATTTCACCTTCAAGTTTAAAGAAAATACCCACGACTTCCATCTCTGGGCCACCTAAAATTTCTGGTACTTCAGAGAAATCTAGTACATTCACCAGCGGAACCTTCATATCCACCTTTTTACTGATCATCTTTGCTAAAGCAGTGGCTGCATTTCCAGCGCCAATGTTACCAATCTCTTTCAGTACATCTAAAACTACCGAATCAAATTTTTCTACTACTGTACTCATTGTTTACTCCTATAGTTCTTCTAAAGCTTCAATTTCCAAAAGTTTTTCCAATGCTACAATCATTATTATACGGCCATTGTATTTGCCAATATCTTTTATATAATCATCATCATTACCAGTGACTTTAGGTGCAATTTCAATATCATCATTGGAGATTTGTAAAACTTCAGATGATGAATCTACTAATAGACCAACCTTTTGATCAACTAAGTTTATAATCATAATCCTAGAATCTTTATCTGGCTCTTTGTCTATAATCCCAAAACGTCTTCTTACATCAATAACGGGAATGATATTACCCCTAAGGTTAATGACCCCTTTGATATACTTTTTTGTATATGGAACTCGAGTGATATTTGTATATTTTTCAATATTTTCAACGAAGTCAATATCAATGCCATAAGATTCTTTTGCTAACTTAAATATTACATATTCTTTATAATCCATACTGACCTCCTATTAGAACAATTGATTTGGATCTACAATTAATGCCACGCCACCATTACCTAAAATAGTTGCTCCTGCAATAGCTGGAATACCTTTCAAGTAAGAACCTAATGACTTAATAACAATCTCTTGTTGTCCAATTAAACTGTCAACTACTAATCCTGCCAATTCAGAACCTTTACGAACTATAACTACAGTAAGTTCTTCACGCTCTTCTCGTTCCTCAGGTGATCTGAGTTCAAGCACTTCTTTCATACGAATAATAGGAAGCGTCTTATCTCTGTATAATACAACTTCTTGATTTTGTAATAAGCTTATCGAACTCGATTTAATGGTTGTAATCTCTGAGATATTATTAAGTGGTAATGCATATTTTTCTTCATCTAAGAAAATCATTAAGGCTTGAATAATAGCAAGTGTAAGTGGTAATCGAATAACAAACTTACTGCCCTTTCCTACATCTGATAAAATATCAACTGAACCGCCTAATAATGCTATTTTGCTTTTTACAACGTCAAGTCCAACACCACGACCTGACAAATCTGTTACGACTTCAGCTGTACTGAAACCAGGTAAGAATAATAGATTTTGAATTTCCTTATCCGACAAGTTCTCAACTTCTTTATCCGTCATCAAACCTTTTGAAACTACTTTAGCAGCAATTTTCTTAGGATCAATGCCATTACCATCATCTTCTACTTCAATAACAACATTATTACCTTCAGGATACGCTCTAAGATTTACAGTTCCATAATTTGGCTTTCCACGTAAAGCGCGATCATCTTGTGATTCAATACCATGGTCAATTGAATTTCTGATTAAATGAATCAATGGATCAGCAATTTCATCAACAACAGTTCTATCGACTTCTGTTTCTTGACCAGTCATAACCAACTTAATTTTCTTATTTAAGTCTTTAGCCAAATCTCGAACCATTCTTGGGAATCTGTTAAATACTCTTTCTACTGGAACCATTCTAACTTTCATAACTGCGTCATGTAAACTTGTTGTGATTCTTTCTAGATATTCAACAGCATCTGCCATGTTGTTTTTTGACTTGTCACTGTCATGTTCTTCCATACTAGTCTTAACAATGATTAACTCAGAAACAAGGTTCATTAAGTTATCTAATCGATCGATATCAACACGAACGGTTTTTGAAGTTTTACTTTTATTTGACTTGCCTTGCATTGCCCCATCATCATTCGATTCATGGTCTTCACTCATTTCAACAACTGCCTTTGCAACTGATTTTTTTGCTTCAACAGCTGGTGCAACTTCTTCAGGTAAATTATCTTCTATTTCTATATCAATATGGTCAATTTCTGAGATGGAATCAAATATCTTTTTTATACCCTCTTCAGATTCCTTAGTGACATAAAGAACTTCAAATTCATTATCAAAGTTTTCATCTTCAATATCTTCTGCGCTAGGATGCGAAAGTAATACTTCACCATGATTCTCTAATGAGTTAAAGATAATAAATGCTCTAGCAGCCTTTAGCATACAAGATTCAGATAAAACAACTCGGATTTTGTAAACTGTAAAACCAGCATCAATCGCTTTCTTTAAAATGGATATAGAAGTTTGCATCACATCAATTTTAAAGGTTTCATTCGATACAGTTTCAACCACTTTCACTTCAGCTTGTTTCGGTGCTGCAGTGGTCGTTTGACCTGAAGGTGTATTCGACTTAGTTTTAACAATTTCTTTTAACTTATTTACCAAAGCAATATTGTCTTCATCGCTTTCAACACTATTGTCTTCAATGAAAGTAATTTGACTTTCCAATGAATCAAAACATTCAAATAAGATATCAATGATATAATCGTTGACATCAATTTCTTTTGTTCTAACTAAATGTAAGACATTTTCCATTTCATGGGTTAAGTCAGCAACTTTTGTAAAACCCATAGTGCCAGACATACCTTTAATCGTATGTGCTACTCTAAATATCTCATTTACATGACTGACATCAGCTTTATTGTTTTCAAGTTCTAGTAAAACTTGATTCATTGATTGCAAATGTTCTTTAGATTCATCAATAAAAATCTCCATATATTGATTCATATCCATATGCTACACCCCCATCGCTTTCATAATTTCATTGGTAATTTTGTCAAGTGGTACTTCCACATCTACTGTGTTTGCTTTAACTGCGGAACCTGGCATACCATAAACGACACATGATTCCTCATCCTGAGCTATAATTTTAACTTTCCCATTGTCCTTCAAACGTTTCAATCCTTTTGTGCCATCAGCGCCCATACCTGTCATAATAACAGCGATGGTATTTTTTATATTCTGATCCACTATGGAATCTAACATTGCATCTACAGACGGTCTATGACCAGACACAATTTTGGAGTCATCTAATTGTATCACATAATTACCGCCACGTTGAACAACTTCCATTTGATATCCTCCAGGAGCCAAGTATCCCCATCCTGGTTTTAAAATATCACCATGCTCTGCTTCTTTCACTTCAATTTCAGACATTGTATTTAATCGTTCTGCTAAGGATTTTGTAAATCCCACTGGCATATGTTGTACAATTAAGACAGAGCCATTCACATCTCCTGGAATCAAAGGTATTACAGATTGCAATGCCCTTGGTCCACCCGTTGAAGTTCCAATTGCAATTATATTTTTTAAGCGACCTGGTTTCATTTCATGTTTTGGTTTCACAGCGGAAGCAATGCTCGCACTGGAAACTTTTGAAATGGAAACTTTGGAAGCCCCAATTACTTTTTCAATTAAAGTCTGCTTAATCTCATCTGTATTGATTTTGAAAATACTTGTTGGCTTTGTAATAAAATCAACTGCACCAATTTCCAAAGCTTTTATGGTCAGATCAGCACCTGCTCTTGTTAAGCTGGATAGCATAACCACTGGAATCCTAAACTCCTTAACAATGTGCTCTAAGGCTGTAATTCCATCCATAACCGGCATTTCAACGTCTAACGTTACCAAATCTGGCTTTAATTTTCTAATTTGTTCTAAAGCATCTTCACCATTTTTTGCTGTACCGACAACTTCCAAGCGGCTATCTTCTGTCATAATATCGGTCAGAATTTTGCGCATGAAAGCTGAATCATCTACTATTAATACTTTAATTTTTGCCATCATTGATCTCCTTTCTGCGAGTAGTTTGTTGTCTCGCAAATACAAATGAAGTCAACATTCTTCTTACTTCTGGGGTTAAATCTATAAATTTTATTCCGATTTCATATTCCCCTTGGTATTGATAAGACTCAATTGATCGAACAACTTGTCCTATTAAATAATCATCTTCTTCAATAAAATCCAATTTTATATATACAAAGGTTCCCTCAGACATTGGTACAGCGGCCTTAATCCCTACACCACCACCACTAACATCAATGAGAGAAACTTTCATATTCACTTGTACTTCTTCTGCAGCATCAGGATCAAAAATATAGTATTTAACAGGTTCCATATACTGGTCTACCATGACATACATCTCTGCATCCTGATATACTTTTACACGATAAAAACTTCTTCTTTGCTGCTTTTTTATGTCAGATACCACTAAACATTGTATAGTGTAAACATTTCCAATTTTTTGACGTTTAATCAGTTCCATTGAAAACATTATGACACCATAATCTTGACGTCTAGCGGTTACATTCACTTTTGCATTCATAGGTATCATGTAAAGTTTGCCATCCTTTACTGGATTATGAATCAGAATACTATCTTCAGATTCCAAATCGTAAACCAACGTCTCAAGAACAATATCCTGATTCAAAGAATTGACGTAAAAGAGTTCTAATTTATCTCCTGGTCGAATGGCAGCTAATATCGTGATATCCATACTAACTCCTATCTTTTGATTTAAATATCCTTTTTATAAATTTTGAGAACCCGCCATTTGGCTGATCATATTTACTGTTGTTTTCAAGATTATAGGCAATAAGCTCTATACCTTTACTTGCTAAGGCATTGGGAAATCCAATCAAAAATGGAACTTGATTTTTTACAGACTTCTTAACATTTGCATCTTCATAAATGAATCCAATACTCTCTAATTCGTAATTTAAAAACTTTGTTGTTGCAGAATTGATTTTATGAAACACTTCATAACCTTCTTTATTAGACTCAATTCTGTTGACTACAACTTTAATATTTACACCTAAATGCTTTATATTCTTAATTAATGCATAAGCATCTGTAATTGAAGTTGGATCAGAAGTTACAACAACAATTAATTCTCTAGCTGCTTGAATAAAAGAAATAACGGATTGATTAAGACCTGCCCCTGTATCAATTAAGATATAATCTGAGTCCTTATTGAGATATTCAAAACTTTCAATCAGTGTATCCAATTCATCTTGAGAAAGATTGACAAGATCCATAACACCTGAACCACCTGAGATAATTCGAATGCCATTAGGTCCTTCTACTTCAATTTCATTAATTCTTTTTTCTTTTTTGATCACATGTGTCAAGGTATATCTTGGAACTAAACCTAATAATATATCAATATTTGCCAAACCTAAATCTGCATCAATAATTGTAATTTTCTTTCCTAATTTAGATAAGGCAATTGCCATATTAACAGTAAAATTAGTTTTACCAACACCACCTTTTCCACTTGAAACTGCAATAATTCTAGCATCTTTATTTGCAGGATCAATCATGGGTTTATTAACATTAATTAATTCTCTTAATCTGAAAGCTTGATCTGTCATTTGATTTCACCTATAATATATTCTACTATTTTTTCTGCATAAGCGACTTCAATGTCGTCTGGCACACTTTGTCCTGTGGTTACATAAGAGAGTGGTCGACCCGATTCAACTTTAATATTAAGAATATTACTATATGTGCTTGCTTCATCTAATTTTGTAAAGATTATTTTGTAATCTTCAACGAAACTATACGCTTCAAGAATACTAATAATATCCTTATACCCCGTTGTTAGGCTTAATACTAAGAAAATTTCAGGTTTTTCTAAATTATTTATTAGATCTTGTAAATCTCGTGCTAATTCATCGGATTTATGGCTTCTACCTGCAGTATCAAGGAGTATAACATCCTTGTCAGCATACTTATACATCACATCATTTAACTCTGAAGCTTCGTAAACCACCGACAGTGGTATACCTAAAATCTCAGAATAAGTTTTAAGTTGATCCACTGCAGCAATTCTATATGTATCCGCTGTAACCAATCCAACCTTTTTATTTTCAATCAAGGATAACTTTGCAGCTAATTTAGCTAATGTCGTTGTTTTTCCAACACCTGTAGGTCCAACAAACACAAAAACTCTTTGAGTACCTAAATAATGATCAATGATAAAGGGTTCACCTAAATATTCTTTAATTGCTTGACGAACTGCGGATTTTACCATTTGTTCATTTTGATCTGTCAAACTGACTTGTCTTCTTACTACAGAAAATACTTTTTCTATAATATTAGGTTGTAAATCCAAAGCTTTTAAAAACTCTTTTATGTCTTTTTCAACTTTACTTTCTTCAACAAATACTGATTCTGGTTCTAAATCAATATTTTTTTTTGTATCTGGTTGTATATAATTTCTCAACATTTCCTTGATTTCATCAATTTCATGTTTTAAATCATCAATCTCGTCATGTTTTTTTTCTTGAAATTCTTCATTTTGCAAAGATTTTTGTACCTGTTGAACTGGTGCCACTTGTTGAACAGCAGGTTGTGAAGGCTGAACAGCAGGTTGTGAAGGCTGTTGATATTGAGCAGGTTGCTGAGCATAATATTGTACCGGTGACTGAACAGGTTCAATATGAGGTTTCACTGTAGTTTCTTTAGATGCTGGTTCTTCATCTTCCACAGCTGCAACAACTTCTACTAAGGGCTTTTTAAACAAGCCTTTAATACCCTTTTGTTTGATTTTACGTGTATGTAAAATGATGGCATCTCTGCCCAGCTCATGCTTAATTTTGATCATAGCTTCCTGGACATTAGGTGCTATATAGCGTTTTACATTCATTAAATTCTCACCATCCCTGCTGATTGAATTTGTACATCTGGTTCAATTTCATTATAAGACAATACGATTAAATCAGGTATCATCTGTTCTGTTAATCGTTTAAAGTAGAAACGCACAATTGGTGCAGTAACAACGATTGGTTGTTCACCTAACGATAATAAATTTTGAATTTCAACAGCCAGGCTGTTAAGTAATCTTTGATTGACATCTGGAGGCAACGACATATATGATCCTCCATCAGTCTGTTGAATAGATTCCATTAAGATTGCTTCCAACGATTGCTCTAATGTTACAACTCTTACATGGTTACTACCAATATAAGTACTAGTAATATAGCGACTTAGTGATTGTCTTGCATATTCTGTTAAAATGTTTACATCTTTCATAGAGTAGGCATGATCTGCCAAGGTTTCTAATATGGTCAATAAATTTCTAATAGAAATCCCTTCACGCAAAAGATTACACAATACCTTTTGTATGTCACCAATACTCATTAATCCAGGAATTAACTCATCAACAACAGTTGGGCTTGAATCTCTTAAATTATCAATTAGAGATTTCACTTCATCCCTTCCAAGAAGTTCATGAACATGTCTTTTTAAGATTTCAGTTAAGTGTGTTGAGATAATAGAAGATGGATCCACAACGGTATAACCATAGATTTCAGCTTTTTCCCGTTCCTTTTCATCAATCCAAAGTGCAGGAAGACCAAATGCAGGTTCTACTGTTTCTATCCCTTTAATTTCACCTTCTACATTACCTGGGTTCATTGCTAGGAAATGATCGAACATAATACTGCCTCCTCCTACTTTTGAACCTTTTATCTTAACAATATATTCATTGGCATCCAACTGAATAAAGTCCCTTAATCGTATCATTGGGATAACAACACCAAGCTCGAGGGCAATTTGACGACGTATCATAACCAGACGATCAAATAAATCTCCACCTTGATTTGGATCAGCCAAAGGGATGATGCCATAACCAAACTCCAATTCGATTGGATCAACTTGTAATAACGGTATAATGCTTTCAGGTTTTCTGATTTCATCCATTTTGTCTTCAGAAGGACCTTCTTCTCCACGCTCTAGGGTTTCTCCAGGCTTATCTCTTAACTGAAATGCCATAAATCCAAATAAGATTCCTAAGGTCATTAATGGAAATGCAGGAAGTGGTGTAGCTAAACCTAATAAGAATAAAACACCACCTAGAATCATCAATACTCTTTGTTGCTTCAAAAGTTGATTAATAATGTCCTGACCTAAATCCTCTTCGCTGGCGTGACGCGTTACTACAATACCTGTTGCAGTAGAAATCATTAAAGCTGGCACCTGGCTAACCAAACCGTCACCAATGGTCAATAGAGTATAGGCTTGCAATGCAAATGCTAAAGTATTGCCATCTCTTGTTACACCAATTATGAAACCAGCGGCTATATTGATAATGGTAATCAAAATACCTGCAATGGCATCTCCTTTTACAAATTTACTGGCACCATCCATGGAACCATAAAAATCTGCTTCCATTTGGATTTTTAGACGTCTTTTTCGTGCTGTATCTTCATCAATAAGTCCTGAGTTCAAATCGGCATCAATAGCCATTTGCTTACCAGGCATTGCATCCAAAGTAAAACGTGCAGCAACTTCAGAAACCCTTTCAGCACCTTTGGTAATAACCAAGAAGTTAATAATAACGATAATTATAAAGATAATAAAACCTACAATTGGATCACCGCCAACAACCCAATTCGCAAAAGATTTAATTACATCCCCCGCTTTATCTTCCAAATTTCCAGTGAATGCGCCTAAAATTTTTCTTGTTGTAGAAATATTTAAGGCGAGCCTAAACATGGTAGAGAACAATAAAATTGTTGGGAAGACAGCAAAGTCCAATGTTTCTTTTACAAAAATGGCTGTGAGAAGAATCAACAATGAAAATGCGATATTCAAAGCCAAAAACATATCCAGTAAACCTAAATTAACCGGTATAATAATCAGCAATATAATACCGATTATAAATAATGCTATGAATAAATCACTAAATTTCATATGTCACCCCATCATGTTACTTTTTTATCTTTAATGCTGTAAACATAAGCCAACACTTCCGCTACAGCTTGGTATAAATCTACTGGAATAAAATCCCCAACCTCTACAGCTGCAAATAGTGCACGAGCAAGTGGTTTATTCTCAACAATGGTTACATTGTTATCAATAGCTATTCTTTTAATATTTTGTGCAATTAGGTTCTGTCCCTTTGCCAACACCTTTGGTGACGCACCCAGACTTGAATTATAAACAATTGCAACGGCATAATGCGTTGGATTCGTAATGACAACATCTGCATCAGGTACATCTTGCATCATCCGACTCATGGCCATTTGCCTTTGTTTCTCACGAATCTTACCTTTAAGCATAGGATCGCCTTCGGTTTGTTTATATTCATCTTTAATTTCTTTTTTTGACATCTTAAGATCCTTGTTATGTTGCCATCTCTTATAAGCTAGGTCTAAAAAAGCAACGACAAGTAAAAATACAGCACAGCGTATAACAATATTAATAGTAAAATCCCACATCAAAGCTATAATGTTTTCTATTGTTAACTCGTAGGAACCAATAATTGCATTGGTTTGATCATTTAAGTAAGCATAAACAATGTAAACTAAAACTAATCCTTTAGCGATGGCTTTTACCATTTCAACTAATGATTTTAATGAGAATAAACGCTTAAAACCACTAATGGGACTTATTTTATTCAGTTTAGGCTTTAAGGGTTCAACAGTAAATAAAAAACCAATTTGAACATACGAACCTAAAACACCTGTTAATAATGCTGCTAGTAGAATCGGAGCAATAATATAAATCGTTTTCAAAAGGAGAAATGAGAACATTTGCATCAAGTTATTCATATCATAAAGTGCATACGCTTCAGGTATTTTTTCGTTGACCATGAGGTAAATATCCATCATGTGCATTGTGAACCATTCACTGGTCAACTGAATCGTCATGATAATGACAATTAATGCAATAGCTTGGGGTACATCTTTAGATTGAGGTACTTGTCCTTTTTCTCTTGCTTCCCTTTTCTTCTTCGGTGTGGCTTGTTCAGTTTTTTCTTCAGCAAAGAACTGAAGATTAAATTTTTCGATCCACATATTATTGTCCTATCAATTTTGCTAATCCATCTAACATGGTTTCAAAAACATCAATCATCATATTAGGGTAAACTGTCATCATTAAAGATAATAGAAATAACCCAACCAATATTTTTAATGGCATACCAATCATGAAAACATTCATACCTGGCATGGCTTTAGATAATAAACCTAAAAGAATGTTAGCAATTAAAATGGTTATTATAAAAGGTGCAGCCATTTGAAAGCCTGTAATAAAGGAGTATTGCAACAATTCTATATAATCATAAATGAGAAGACCCATTACAGGGTTGGATCCCATTGGCATAGTTTTATAACTTGCTACAATGGCTCTAATTAATTGATGATGTACATTGGTTAATAAAAAGACCATCATTGCAAATATGTAATACAAGTTTGAGGTAATTGGTAACTCTGATTCATCCTCAACGCCAATAACTGATACCATTGCAAAACCAATATCTCTATCTACTAAAGAACCTGCTAGATAAAATACGTTCATTACAACTAATACAATTAAACCCATTGCAAAACCAATAAGCGATTCTACAACCATTACACCAGCAAGTTCTAAAAAATTTTCAATTTCCAAGGAGTAAGTTGCGACTTGCTGTGGTACAACAACCATAGCTAAAAAGAAGATAAACCACACTTTCGTCCATGTAGGTGTATTGTTCGCGTTAAAAATAGGAATGATACCAAACATAGCCGCCATTCTAGTGAATACTAAAATGGTTACAATTACATAATCATAAAACAACATATCAAAACCTAGACCACAAATCCTGGTATTTGATTAAACAATTGAACTGTATAAGTCACTATTGTATTCATCAACCATGGACCTGCAAACATCAGCACTATAAATATTGCAAGGACTTTTGGTACAAAGGCCAATGTTTGTTCTTGAATTTGTGTTGTTGCTTGAAAGATGGAAATTACCAAACCCACCACCAATGCAGCAATGAGCATGGGTGCTGACATAATTAAAATATGGTAAATTGCGCTTTTAAATATTTCTATTACTTGAACATCAGTCATAACATCACCTTATTGTTAAAATTAGTTTTTCCACTAAAATATTCCAACCGTCAACCATAATAAACAAAAGCACTTTAAATGGCAATGAAATCATAACCGGCGGCAACATCATCATCCCCAAAGCCATCAATGTACTCGCTACAACCATATCTATAATGATAAATGGCACAAATATCAAGAAACCTATTTCGAAACCCGTTTTGATTTCACTAATTAGAAATGCAGGAATCACAGTTGAAATAGGTAAATTGTCATAAGATTCTTTATAACTCACCAGGTCTTCTTCCGATGGATTAGACAGTTCAATAAATAAATTGATATCTTCTTTTCTCACTTGTCTAAGCATGAATGATTTCATAGGTGCAATGGCTTCATCAATGGCTTCCTGCTGAGTAATTTCTTGATTAACATAAGGTTCATAAGCATTATTAATCACATCAGTGAATACAGGAGCCATAACAAATAAGGTCATAAACAAAGCTAAAGCCACCAAAACCTGATTCGGTGGTGTAGATTGTAAAGAAATTGCTCTTCTAACAAAAGAAAAAACTATAATGAATCTCGTAAAAGATGTCATCATAATGATGATGGATGGTGCTAAAGAAAGCACTGTAATGAGAACAAGAATCTGTATACTTGTCGCTACATTTTCCGAATCTTGTCCAAAACTAATGTCAATTGAAGGAATAATAATATCTTCACCTTCAGCAAAAACCAAAGAAGAGCCTAACAAAAGGAAGGCTGAAATTAAAATTAGTATAGAAACAATAATCTTGTTACGTTTTATTCGAGATTCCATATTATTTGTCCTTATTACCATTCTTGAATTTTTCTAGGATGTCAGAAAATTTATTTTCTTGTTTTGTTTCTAGTGGCGTGAAATTTTCAAGCACGTCTATAAACTTAATACCAGTTTTATCTTGTGACATCAAATAATATGTATCATCTACCAATACAATTAAAAGCATTTTATCCGCGGCCAAATAAAGACGTTCAATTACACGCATTTGCTTGCCACGTGATGCACTAAATCTTGAATTTGATAGCCAGCGAGTTGAGATAAAAGCCAATGTGATTACTAGTATAAAAACAAAAATGACTGTCACATAACCCGTTAGATAGTTAGGTGCTAAGATAGCACAGGAAATAGTCATAACAACTCTCCTGGCTATCCAATAACCTTCTTAACAGCTTCTACTACACGATCTGCTTGGAATGGTTTTACGATGAAATCTCTCGCACCAGCTTGAATTGATTCAATAACCATTGCTTGTTGACCCATAGCAGAACACATAATAATCTTTGCATTGCTATCGATTTTCTTGATTTCTTTAACGGCCTGTATACCATCAACTTCTGGCATAGTAATGTCCATGATAACTAAATCAGGATGAAGTTCTTTAAATTTTTCAATTGCCTTTTGTCCATTTTCAGCTTCACCAAGAATTTCATATCCATTTTTTGTCAAAACATCTTTAATCATCATTCTCATAAATGCTGCATCATCAACAACTAATATACCATTAGCCATATTAAAATCCTCCTTTAAACTATATCTTACTTAATCTTTGTTCTGGTACGATAATATCTGTAATCTTTATACCATAATTTTCATCGACAACAACAACTTCTCCAGTTGCAATTTTCTTTCCATTTGCGAGGATATCCAATGCCTCACCTACCAACTTATCAAGCTCTATAACTGTTCCTGGAGCAAAATCTAGGATCTCACTGATTCGTTTTCGTGTGCGTCCCAATTCCACTGTAATTTCCAAAGGAACATCTTTAATAATGTTGATATTATTATTATAACCCGAAATGCCACTATTTTCATCAAAAGATTCAAATTGTACCGGTTGAGCATTAACATTTTGCATCGGAGGCTGCTGATACTGCGGCTGCTGATACGGTTGTTGATACTGCGGCGGTGCTTGTTGATATTGTGGTTGTTGATATTGTGGTGGCGCCTGTTGATACTGAGGTTGCGGTGCTGCTTGTTGTTGAACTGGTGCTTGCTGTTGCACCAGTGGTGCAGGAGCAGGCGTTTCAACCACAGGCTCAGGTTCATTTCCACCTGGATTAAGTAAATTCGCTACCAGCTGCTTTGCAACGTCTATTGGCATAATTTGATTGATTTCACTGTCAATCAAATCTCCAACCGTCATTCGAAAAGCAATACGGACAACAGTGTCTGTTAACTCTATACCCACTGTATCGAACTCTAAATCCTTCAACTGATTAAATTGTGGTTCTGGAGGAGAAATATCTACTTTTTCTCCTAACATTTCTGATAAAGAAGTAGAAGAGGAACCAATCATTTGATTCATCGCTTCACCAATTGCACTAAGATGTAAATCTGTTAATTCCTCAGCAACAGTGGTTCCGTCTCCGCCCATCATTAAATCAGTAATGATTTTCACATCATCTTCTTTTAAAATTAATATATTAACACCTTCGATACCTTCTTTGTACCGAACAGTAATAATAACACATGGATCAGCGTAGGCTTCAAGTAAATCAGAATGTGTTACTTCACTTACTTTTGGCGTAGTAATAGTAACCTTTTGACCAAGTAGAGTGAACAGTGTAGTTGCTGCTGTACCCATACTAATATTTCCAACTTCGCCTAGGGCATCTATTTCTTCTGGTGTTAATCCACCCGAATCACTAGAATCATCATCGGAGCCGCCATTTAGCAATGCATCTATTTCTTCTTGCGAAAGCATATCAACCATCTAGTTCATCTCCTTCCTCTAAAATTTCTGTTATTCTGACTGCCAAGTTATTGTTTTTCTTGCCAGGTAAACCTACGAATTTTTTTTGTGTATCCACACGAATAACCAATTCTTCACTCACTTTTTTATCTAAAACGATAACATCTCCTCTAGATAAAGCAAGCATCTCTCCTACTGTAATAACACTATTACCTAACTCAACTTTTATATCCACCTGAGTCTTTTGTACCTGTTTCTCAAGTGATGCTTTTTCAAGATCTGTTAATTTCTTTTTCCCAGTTGTGGTAAACCACAATTTCGAACTTAAATTTGGAAGTATTGGTTCTAAAACATAATGAGGATAACAAAGATTGATCATACCTTCTGTTTCACCGATTTTTAATCTTAAAGTAATCAATGCAACAGATTCTGATGGCGAAATAACTTGTGCAAATTGAGAGTTTGTTTCAATTGTATCTAGTTTCGGTCGCAACTCAATGATGTTATTCCATGGATCTTTCAGTAAATTGATAAACTTCATGATAATGGTTCTAATCAAGGTCATTTCAATTTCAGTCAATCCTCTTTTTTCAGTTGAACCACTTGCAGTAGCTGAACCACCAAGAACACGTTCAATCATTGTGAAAGCTACATCTGATGAAAAATCAAGAATCACTTGACCTTCCAGCGGATTAAAATCTATAACGCCTAATATTGCAGGATTTGCAATTGAGTTGGCAAATTCAGAGTAAATTAAACTCTCTGCATTTAATACTTCGATTTCAATAAAAGTTCTGAGGTAACCAGATAAAAAGTTGTTTAATAATCTAGAAAAGTTTTCGTGAATAACTTCTAAAGTTCTTAAATGCTCTTTCGCAAATTTATCTGGCCTTAAGAAGTCGTATTTACGAACCTTCTTTTCAGCTTTTTCCTCTTGGATTTCGGTGACATCCACATCACCAGAATTCAGTGCGGATAATAGATCGTCTATTTCACTTTGCGACAATACATCTGACATTACCTCACCACCTTTCTATTTAAAATCAAATTACTGGATAATAAACTGAGGAAATATTACTGTTTGAATATTTTCAGCATCGGTTTCTAGAAGTTGAATCAATTCTTCCGTAATTTCTTCCTTAACACGGTCCTTACCATTTTTTCTATTGACCGTTTCTAAAGTGATATCTCTAAAGTAACCATTTAAGTAATCGATGATTTCATCTGACTTTGTTGTTAAAATTTCAGTGAATTTTTCATCCTTGTATATAATAGTCATTTGTAATTTTAAAATTTTGTAGCTTCCTGCATCGTCACCAACTGGAATATTTGTGTACATTTCTTCCAAAGGAAACTTTAAATCTGGTAACACCTTTTCTTTTTGACCAGGTAATACCACCAATACAACTACCAAAACAGCAGCAACAATTACCACACCTATAACTCCGAAAATTATTATTTTTTTCATTGTTGCGTCACACCTTCTTCCTCTGTTACATTTAAAAAGTTAATTTTTTCTACAACGATTTCAACACGTCTATTTTTTGCTCTTCCTTCAGCAGTATCATTTGTATCAACGGGTTTAAATTCTGCATAACCAGCAATAGACAACTCTTCTTGTTTAAATCCAAATTCAGAAACAAAATATTTGACTACAGATGCTGCACGTGCTCCTGACAACTCCCAGTTTGATGGAAATTGAATGGTATTAATCGGCACATTATCGGTATGACCTTCAATAGATATTTCACTTCCCTTAAATAAATCATCTTGTAAAGTCTCACCCAATATAGACAAAATTCCTACAGCTTCTGGTTTAATATCAGCTTTTGCCGAATCAAACAAAACATTATTATCCAATCTAATGATTAATTTATCTCCTTCAAATATGATACTGACATCGGCTTCAAATTCTTCACCAGAGAATTTCTCTTTGATAGCTTCTACCAACTGATCTTTCATATTTTCAATCATTTCTTGTACAACATCTAAAGGCTGACTATCGGTAGTTTGAGGTGATGTATCGGTTTCAGGGGAAGCATCAAACACCAACGGATCCTGTGATAAGGATTTCCCGCCTTCTAAAACCCCTGCAGAACCTTGGAAGGATTGCATGACAGCTTCAAATTTTTGAGCATCTATTTCAGAAAAGGCAAATAAGAGAACAAAGAAGCACATAAGAAGTGTTACCAAGTCACCATATGTAACCATCCATTCCGGTGCACCAGCTTTACATTCTTCAGGTTTCTTATCCATTATTCGCCACCTTCTTCTTGTGTTCCAATGGTTTTTCTAATTGAAGGTGCCAAGAATGCTTTCAATTTTTCTTCAATGATTCTAGGGTTTTCACCTGCTTGTATTGACAATAAACCTTCAATCATAACTTGCTTTACTAAAGCTTCTTCATCACTTTTAATTTTTAATTTACCTGCTATTGGAATAAAAACTAAGTTGGCAAAAACTGAACCGTAAAAAGTTGTTAGTAAGGCAATCGCCATTTTAGGACCGATAGAAGATGGATCAGATAAGGCATTCAGCATGGCTACCAGACCAACTAATGTACCAATCATACCAAAAGCCGGCATCAAAGAACCCAGCGTCTCAAATACACTTCGCCCTCTGCTATGTCGGTCCATCATATTACTTAATTCTGTTTCCAGAATACTTTTAACCATTTCAGGGTCTGTACCATCTACAATTAACATAACCCCTTTTTTAAGAAACTCATCATTAACTTCATCTACAGCTTCTTCAAGTGCAAGAAGACCTTCCCTTCTTGCTACGTTGGCTAATTCTATAACCTTATCGATAATTTGTCCTGTATTAAACTCAGGATTTTTTAGGGCTTTCCCAAACAACTTTCCAATCGCAAGCATGTCTCCTAAAGGCATTTGTACGAAAGTTGCAGCTATACCCCCGCCGACCGTAATCAGTACTGAACCTGGGTCGATAAAGTTTCCTATACTAGCACCACCAGAGATGATACCAAATACGATAAGTACTAAACCAGCGACTAAACCGGCGACCAATCCTATATCCATTATTTAATCTCTCCCTTGATTTTTTCTGTAATATGTGCTGTATCTCCAGCGTATACACGTCTTCTAAAATCGACTATTTTTATAAGAATTTCTTCAATTGATTCTTTCACTACAAGTTTTTTTTCTGTGTTTAGTGTAATGATTGTGTCAGGTGTTTCTTCTAGAAATTCAATCATAGCGTCATTGACATAAAAGCGAGTACCATTCAAACGGGTAACTTCTATCATATGATCTCCTTCACACTCTTATTCAATTATACTATATTATATTATTATGTAACAGTAGTTGTCACTAAAATGACAACTACTTTATAGTTTTTCTGCTAAATTTTGTTATTTATGGTGTCATTTCATTTATATCCATTTGAAATTATTGAAAACACTATTTTACAGGATTATTATCGCTTAAGATTTACAAGTTCCTGAAGCATTTCATCTGTTGTAGTAATAACCCTTGAGTTCGCTTGGAAACCTCTTTGTGTTGTAATCATATCTGTAAATTCCTGAGATAAGTCAACATTTGACATTTCCAACGCACCTGGTGTTAATGCACCAAATGATCCTGTACCAGGTTCACCAAATTTAGGTACACCAGAGTTCGGAGTATCTGTATAAAGGTTACCACCAACCTTCATTAAACCTGGGGCATTATCAAAATCAGCTAATCCGATAATTGCCAATGTTTTTCTTTCACCATTTGTAAAGGTTCCAACAACTTCTCCTGAAGAAGAAATCGCAAATGAATCTAATGCACCTGCTGAATTACCATCAATTGAAGTAGCTTTTGCATCTGTCGTTTGAGCATAATGAGTTAAACCACTAAATAAACTATTATCAATACCAATACTAATTGGTTCAGCACCTGGACTTGTAATAGTTAAAGGACCAACTGTTGCTGCACTCACAGCGGTCATATAACCACCAGCAATTGTACCATTGTTTACCAATCTTACAAAGTTACCATTTGAATCGAATTCTGCAAACAAACTGGTTCCTGTACCACCGTCAGGCATAGGAGGCGCTTGTAAGTTACCTATTGTAGTTGCATTTGGGTTAGAGAATTCAACAGAACGATATGATGTACTTGCAGTTGCAGGTGGTACTGGAGTTGCTGGATTTGATGTGATTTTTTCACCAAACTTAATATCAATAGTAGAAACATTTCCAACGGAATCATATACATCTAATGTTGTTGTATAGATTGAGTTGTCTGCTTGAAAATCTTCAGCAGCATCATAATTAAAGTTCAAGTTACCTGTAAGTTCAGCAGTAGTTGATGCTGTAGCATTTTTTGTTTCCGATTTATTGATACGAATTGCAACGCCATCAGAATCCAATAATTTATAGCCATTTGGATTTACTAAATATCCAAGTTTATCTAAAGAAAAGTTTCCCGCTCTAGTGTAGAATTTATTTTGAGCAGTTGCATCTGCAGATACGACAAAGAATCCATTACCATCAATCATGATATCCGTTGGATTATCGGTTCTTTGAGTAGAACCCTTTGTGTGTTGAACAGAGATTGCACCTAGACCAGCACCTAAACCCACTTGTTGAGGGTTAGTACCACCACGACCTTCTTGAGGTGCGCCAGCGCCTTTAATTGTTTGTGCAAACACTTCTGAAAAAGTTACTTTTGAAGCTTTAAAACCTACTGTATTAACATTGGCAATATTATTACCAATGGTATCCATTTTTACCTGGTGAACTTGTAGACCTGATACACCAGAGTACATTGATCTCATCATAATTATGACCTCCTAGAATATAACTGTGTGTTTTAAATCATTCGGATTTAGAACTAGGCTTCCATAAGGTCCAGCCTATATAATCACAGCACCATCAATTTTTGTAAATACACTATCTTTTAGTTGTTCCTGTGTAGCAGCAGTAATAATAGTTTTGTTTTTTATATTTGCTACAAAGGCTTTGTTGTCCATTAAAATCAGTGCATCTTTTATGCCTTTCGCTTCCGCTTTATCAATGGCAGAATCTATTTGTTTTATTTCTTGCTCGGTTAAAACAATATTTCTTTGACTCAATCTTTCAGTTGCATGTTTTGAGAACTTAACGGCTTCATTTTGTCCTTTAATTTGCGACAACACATCTTGAAAACTAGGACCATTATTTCTTGAAACATTCTGCTGAATGGAAGAAGTTGTATTGTTATTCACTTTTGTCTTTTGTATCATTTGATTCATATCAATTTTTGACATTTCATCACTTCCTATTCTTCATAGGCGTTTAATGCTTTATTTAATTTAATCAATTCATTAAGAATATCTGTATTTAGCTCATTGCTTCTATCTGTTTTTTCGATTAACTCATCAATTTTGTCTGATGTATCAACTGAACCCATATTTGAAGCCATTACCAACAATGCTGAAAGGATATCATCATTTTGTGTAACTGTAGTCGAAATATTTTCATTGATTAATCCCATTTGTTCTACTGAACTAAATTGAGCCATTTGAGCAATCATCTCTTGGTTATCCATTGGTGTTAATGGATCTTGATGTGCTAATTGAGTCATCATTAAGTTTAAAAAAGCATCTTTACCCAAAGTTTGATTTTTAATCTTTGCTATATTTGTTGCATCACTTGTAATTTTATCTAATGCAGCATAATTCGCATCGGTTAAACTTCCTACTATACCTGACATAATTTCACCTCCTTATGCGAGATAATCTATTACTTGTTCCGAGTTTGAAACCACCGTTTGGAATGTTTCTTCAACATCATCTGTTGGATCTAAGAATATTTGTCTTTTGAAATGCTGAGTAAATTGCTGTTCTTGATTTTCCTTGTCCCCTTGATTAACTGAAACATCTAAATTACCAACTATATATCCTTCTTGTTTCAAAGCATTTCTTAAATCTGCTATATTAGATTGAATCACACCTTTTACAGCTTGGTTTTCTACTTGAATTTCTGCGAGTAAAACACCTTTGTCAAAGGACATTTTCAAAGCGACATTACCTAAATTTTTCGGATTTAATTTAATCAAAATCTCAGAACCTTGGTCCGATAAATTCACACTCATCTTCGTGCTTTGAATCACTTGATTCATGATACTTCTTCCAACAACACCTTTCGGTTCGATTTTGCCACTTGAAATCACAGCCGTTTCATTTTTCATTAGGTTAATCTGTTCTTCAATATCGAAATCTTCACCTTCAGTTTCTGTTACTTTTGAAACCTCTAGGGTTGAGTCTTCATCTGAGTCTAATGCAAGTGAAGTGTTTGAGGATTCTTCTTTTGCCTCTACTTTTTTATCGGTTTCCAAAACTTCTTCTTTAGGGACAACTTCTTCTACTACCGGTTCAGCCATTTTTGCAACTTCTGTTTTAACTTCCTCCGTTACAACTTCAGAAACTGGTGTTTCAACCACAACTTTTTCTGCTTCCACAGGCTTAAAATCCAGTATCTGCTGTACAGCTTCTTTAGCCTCCGGTGATTCCAATTGCCTTTGAACTTCAGTCAGAACTTCCTTAAACATATCTGCTTTATCTTCCGGCATCATCTCTACTAAAGTTTTAAGGTTTTCAACCAACTTCATTGTGTTAACTTCTTCAGAAGCAAACAAATCTGTTAATTGTTCTACCAACTGGTCCATATCCATTTCTACATCATTAGATGTTGTAAGTTGCAACATTAATTGTTCTACAGATATGTCCATAAGAGAAGCCAATAATTCTAAAGCATCAATATCATCTGGAATACCAAGTTCCTCTTTGATCATTTGCTCCAAGTCCTCAATTTTTTCTTGAAGTTTCTCAAGTAAATTTGATCGACCATCTAGACTTTGTACGGGCTGATCATTGTCCGTTTCCTTTTGCAATTTGTTTTGTGCAATCTTTTCTCGAATCGCTTCCTTAAGTTCGTTCAAGTCTCTTCTCTGATCCGTATGCTCTCTGACATTTATTTTGTCCTTTGCATAATGATTCATCGTGTCATTGTTCAAACCCTTGTACTTCGATTTCGGATCTACATCCGAATTTTGAGCGGTTTTTGATTCAAGCACATCTTTAAATTCTGATGAACTTTTTTTGGAAACTAACCAATCATTATTCAATTGTAGTTGAGAATTGGCAAACACATTTTGCAGCTTCAATTCTCCAATGTTCATTCATTCACCTCCTAATATCCTGGTACAGTTAGCTTCTTAGATACTTCTGAAGCTAAACTATCCTCAAAGAAACCAATAATTTCTGCTATGCGCGTATCATCAAAATTCTTAAGGACTTCATAAGCCATCATTTCATCAGAAATAGTGATAACATCGCCACTATCTAGGACATAAACTTGCGGCAAAGAACTGTTGGTGATCAAACGTTTCAAGAGATTCGCAACTTCTTCGCTGCTCATTGTGCCATATATATTGGTTAACTGTAATATATTATCGTCAAACTCCTTGTAAATCTTTAGTGTTTTTAAAATATCTTTTGTAATTTCATCACTACCATTTTCAAGGATTTCATTGTTCTTCATTTTTGTAATAACATCCGTGATAAATTGCTCATCTGTCACTTGAGACAGAATTTCACCAGTTTTCAACACGCCAATTTCTTTGAAAATCGTAGCGAGTTCATCTACTGTATAATTCGAAGTATTGCCAAGGGTAGATACAAGTTCATCCGGATCTTTAGAATCATAAATTTCAGACATACTAATTAGTTTTTGAGTGTTCATCAAGTCATTATTCATTTCTTTTCTAATATCATCTTTAATGGTAGAATCTAAAAATTCCATGACTTTACTTTGATCTACATCATCTAAAAGTCCAATTCTATCATAAGCATCAGTTGGATCCATCTTTTCCAAAATACGAGCTAAATTACGATGACCATTTAACCCATCATTGATAATTTTATACATCTCATTACGAACTGTTTCCAACGGTATCGCTACCAGTTCATCCGCAGATGCTTGTAATTCAGTATCCACCTCATTATTGATTTCATCTAATGTAGATGATACAACATTCCCTTTCATTTCGTTGTCACGAATAGCTTCTAGAATATATCGCGTTGAATTAGGGTCCATTTGCATCATTACTCTCACTATATCGTCATAAACCTGAGAATCCTGGCTTTTCATTAAGGTCAATTTGTCAACCGCTCGATCAGAACCAATTTCAAGATAGTATTCTGCAATAGAACGTACCTGTTCATCTTTTTCAGCCCGTGTTGGCAATGAACGAAAATAACTACCGACAACAGGGGCATCAGATAACGCTGCATTAAGTCTGTATTGAAAGGTATCGTTAATCAAATAAAATCCAATTAAGCCTAAAACTGGTATCACAATAAAAAATATCAGCAAGAATAGAATTGCTTTAATCAGACTTCCTTTTTTCTTTTCAATTGCTTTGTTTTCTTCCGCCATTATTCCTCACCTCTTGATTTGGTACTTTGATAGGTTACAATTTGATCTACTAATTTAGATTCTTCTAGAGCTTCTAATACCTTATATTGTTCCCACTCTTTTTCTTTCAGTTTTTCCATTACTTTTCTCTGTTTGTTGGCTTCAATCAATTCTTTTTGAACCCTTTTTCTTTCCTCATAATAAACCATTAATTCATGTTTTAATTTATCGATCAATTTTGTCATATATGTTTTGTTATGACTCATATGATGAAGTTCACTTGCTTTTATCCCAGTTTTCATTGACATTTCAATGTACTCAAGAAATCTTTGATTTTCCTTAAGTGCTTTTTCTAAATCTAATTCTTTATCATAGATTTTTTGATTGATTTTTGCCAGCTTGTTTTTTACAGCGCTTTCTTCATCAATGCGCATTTGAAGTACTTTTTCAAAACGAAATACAAATCGCTTCACAAAATCCCCTTCTTATCTTAATTCAACAACTCAAACAATTTGTCGACAGTATCCGTATAATTAAAATGTTCTTTTGTCGTTTGGGTTAAAAAATTTCTTATGGCATCTACCTTTCGGATTGCTTCATCAATTCTAGAATCCGTACCTTGTACATAAGCACCAATTACGATGAGGTCTTCAGCCTCCGCATACACTGCCATTAACTCTTTAATTCGTCTTGCCACTACTACATGTCGATCATCTACAACATTTGGCATGACACGACTGACACTTTCTAAAACATCGATAGCCGGATAATGCCCTTTAGCTGCTAATTTTCTTGAAAGAACGATATGACCATCTAAGATACCTCTAACAGCATCAGCTATAGGTTCATTCATATCATCACCATCTACAAGAACAGTATATAAGCCTGTAATAGAACCTTTATCCGAGTTGCCAGAACGTTCAAGGAGTCTTGGTAATACAGCAAATACCGAAGGTGTATAACCTTTTGTTACAGGCGGCTCACCTACCGCTAAACCAATTTCTCTTTGCGCCATTGAAAAACGTGTAAGAGAGTCCATCATCAAAACAACATTCTTCCCATGATCTCTAAAATATTCAGCTATGGCCGTTGCTAACATTGCACCCTTAACACGTACCAAGGCTGGCTGGTCAGATGTAGCAACAATCACCACAGATTTACTTAACCCCAGATCACCAAGATCATTTTCAATAAACTCACGAACCTCACGGCCCCTCTCTCCAATCAGTGCTATAACATTAATATCAGCCGTTGAATTTTTCGCAATCATACCGAGAAGCGTACTTTTACCAACACCAGAACCTGCAAAAATACCCACTCTTTGACCCTTCCCACAGGTTAGCAAAGAATCAATTGCTGTAATCCCCAAAGGTAAAACTTCCTCAATTTTATCACGAGTCAAAGGATTTGGTGGCGCATTGTCCACTTCATATTTGGCATGTAAAATAGGACTTTTATGACCATCAATAGGCTTCCCAAGTCCATCAAGCACACGTCCGAGAAGACCTTCACCCACTTCAACTGATAAATAACTCCCTGTTGCTACAACTTTAGAGCCTGGACCAATACCTGTCATTTCACCAAAAGGCATAAGTACAACAATATTTTCTCTAAACCCAATAACTTCAGCGGTAATATAATTTTTCCCTTTTAATGGGTAGATTCTACAAACCTCTCCTATTTCAACGGCAGGGCCATTCGCTTCAATGGTTAAACCAATGAGCTTTGAAACCCTGCCTGAAAATCTTATTAATTCACTATTTTCGATTACATTTTTGTATTTGCTTAATAAATTGTCCATAGCTACTCACTTTGTAATAGTTCTAAAAATTTCAAGCGTACATTTTCAAATTGAGTGGAAACACTGCTATCTACACTTCCAGCGTCTGTATCAAAAATACAGCTACCTGGTTTTAGACCGTTATCCTGTTTAATTTCAATGTTTTCAATATTCTCAGTTAAACTCAAGATGTATCTTCTAATAGATACAGCATGATCATAATCTTCAGGAGATACTCTTAAAGCTAAATTGTAAGTAAAACCACATTTTTCAATGGCTTTTTCAACTAAACCTTCAATGAGATTATAATCTTCTTGAATATGCTTGTTGAGAATTTTCTCAGTGGTATTAATAATGATTTCTGTAACTTCCCGTTCAGCTTTTTTATATAAATCTCTTTGAAATTCAAAATATTTTTCTTTTTCACTTAAAACTTCCTGAATCAAATCATTCAATTCAGCATAACCTTTTTCCAAACCTTCTTGAAAGCCAGCTTGAAATCCCTCTTGCTGGCTTTTGTTTCTAATTTGATCCGATTGTTCAAAAGCCTGTTGTACCAGACTTTCTCTTTCAGCCCGAGCTTCTGATAAAATTTTATCTTTTTCTACTTTGATGGTCTCAAGCATTTCTTCTTTCATAACTCTCAGTTCATCTTCGAGGGTTTGTTTTTGTTCTTCTGGAGAAATCACATCCTCAGAGTGTTCTTCATGACTTGATTGCTTTTGTACCGATTCAGGTATGAAAAAGTCGTTATTTAAAACATATTTTTTTTTATCTATAATGATTTGAGAAGACTTTACCAATTTAGACAATGATCTCATCTCCTCCACCACGTGATATAATAATTTCGCCAGCTTCTTCAAGCTTACGAATCACATTAACAATCTTTTGCTGAGCCTCTTCAACATCCCGTAATCTAACTGGTCCCATGAACTCCATATCTTCAGCTAGCATTTCAGCCATACGTTTCGACATGTTCGCATAAATAACTTCTTTAACTTCATCTGTACTTGCTTTAAGCGCAACAGACAAGTCGCTGTTGTCGATTTCTCGAATGAAACGTTGAATGGATACCGAGTCCAAATTGACAATGTCTTCGAATACGAACATTCTCTTTCTGATTTCTTCTGCGAGATCTGCCTTTTGAATTTCTAAAGTTTCCATGATAAACTTCTCAGTACCACGGTCAACAGACAATAAGATTTCAACAATCGCTTGGATACCACCTGTAGAAGCATAATCTTGAGTCATCATTGATGATAACTTTCTTTCCAACACCTGTTCAACTTCTTTAATGACTTCTGGTGAGGTACGATCCATTATGGCAATCCTTTGAGCAACATCAGCCTGTTTCTCTTGAGGTAATGCTGACAAAATAGAAGCTGCTTGATTTGGATTCAAATAAGACAAAATTAACGCAAGGGTTTGTGGATGTTCATTTTGAATAAAGTTCAAGAGCTGACTCGCATCTGTTCTTCTCACAAAGTCAAAAGGTCTAACTTGCAATGAAGCCGTAAGTTTGTTGATGATCTCCAAGGCTTTTTGAGAACCCATTGCTTTTTCCAAGACGTCTTTTGCATAAGAAATACCGCCTTCTGCAATAAAGTCTTGAGCCAAACAAATTTCATAGAATTCTTCAAGAATCTCCGTTTTTTCTTCGCTGCTCACTCTTTGCATATTTGCAATCTCTAGTGTCAACTCTTCAATTTCTTCATCTTGAAGGTGACTGAATATTTTAGCTGATTTTTCAGAACCAAGGGCAATTAAAAGGATTGCAGCCTTTTGCTTACCCGTTCTTTCATTTTTCTTAGCCATTTATAACTCCTATATATCTGACATCCAAGATCTTAACAACGCAGCAACAGCTTCTGGTTTTGCATCGATAAATTTCTCAATTTGATATTTCGGACTTGATTTATCTTCAATATCAGTTCTAATTTCCTCAAGTTCAGAAATTCGTTTTTCTTCTTCTGCTGCTTGAATGGCAGCAATTTCAGCTTCCTTAGCTCTAATAGATTTCTTACGGCTTATTACGAAGAATACAATAACACCTACTAATAAGACGCCAACAATGCCTCCAAGTACCCACAATGGAATGCCTGGTGATACATTGGCATCTTCACTGTTATAACGCTGAAGACCCATTGGATCATCAGAAAACTTAGCAGCAACTACGGTTACATTTCGTGTTTCCAAACCTGCTGCACCTGTTACGAGGTCTACAACTTCTTTTTTATGTTCCTCTGTTAAAGTTTCATCCACTAAAGCTGCAGTATCAATAATAATCGATACCGTAATATCTTCGATGGTTCCTTTTGCTTTATTAAGCACTTCAACAATTTCATTCAACTCAAAATTTACAGTTTTTGATGCTTTTTCCAAAGTAGAAGTTGAATCAGTTCCAGTAGGATAGGTCGTCGTTGTAATATTTGAATCCGTTCCAGCAACGCCTGATGCCGTATCAGATCCCTTGGCACTTTCGGACAGTTCAGTCATGCTTCGAACTAAGCCCTCTGTACTACCTTCTACTGGTGGTGCAAATTTTGTAGATTGAGAAGAATAATCATCAAAATCCAATTTAACCGCTGTCATAACTTTTACGTGGGTACGACCGTAAATGGCACCTAAAAAAGCATTTAATTTATCTTCCAGTTGATTTTCAACGGTCTTCGTTTGTTCATAATTCGTCGATGCAATAAAAGCATCACTGCTATCTGAAAATCTATTCAGTGTTTGGCCTGTTTGATCCACAATGGTAATGTTTTCTTTTGGTAAGTTTTGAACGGCATTCATAACAAACTGAACAATACCATCCACTTCTCTTTCAGAAAAGGCAAAACCATTTTCTAGGACCAACAAGATACTCACCCTTGATTCATCTGTCTCATCTAGTAAAAAACTTGTATCCGGTGCAATATATAAATCTACTATTGCACTTTCCACACCTTCTATGTAAGTTTCAATGGCCTGACTTAATGTGGATGCCTTCGCCTGCATAATCTGTTGAGCTTTCACTTCACTGGTCATAGTAAAGCTGGTATTGGCAAAAACATCTGTCCAAGTATAATCAGGTGCAGATAAGTTCAAATCTTTCGCAATAGCCATTTTCGCTTTAGTTAAGTCCCCAATGTCAACCATTATGATTGTACTGTTTGGGTCTTCTTTATAACCAATATTCAGCTCTTCTAATTTCGCAGTGACATCTGCCATTTCAGCGTAATCAATATCACTGATTAAGGTCACATACTTAGGTCTCGTTAAAAATAAAATCCCAACAATGACAAAAACCACAAAAAGGGCTCCAACTCCAAGCCATATCTTTTTACGTTTATCAAGGGATTGATATAAACTATTTAACTGGGTTCTAATCCTTTGAAGAAACTCAGCCATTCATACACCTCACTTTACTACATCTGAATTCTCATTAATTCTTTATACGCTTCGAGAATCTTGTTACGTACTTCTACTGCAAAAGTTAATGATACTTCAGCCTTTTGAGATGCAATCATTACTTCATGAATATTATCTGTCTCACCAAGAACCAATGCCTCGTCCATTTCATCTGCATACAATTGGTCTTGATTTACTTTTTCAAGAGAATCAATCAAAAGTTCCTTGAAATCAACACTTGAAACATTTTGGTTTGAAGCTCCTGATTTAATAATATTACTTAACTGTTGTATTGCTTTAATAGAATCCATCTAAGCCCCCAAAAATTATCTGCCTATTTCCAATGCTTTCATTGCCATCGATTTCGCTGTATTCATTGAAGTAACATTGGCTTCATAGGATCTTGAAGCCGTCATTAAATTGATCATTTCTGTTACAACCTCTACATTAGGCATTAAAACATATCCTTCATCATCTGCGTCTGGATGTCCAGGATTATAAACTCTTTTAAAATCAGATTGGTCTTCAACGACTTCTGCAACTTCTACACCATTACCTACTGAAGCATTGCCTGTTGCTCTTTGAAGCATTGCTTCAAAGCTATTGTCACCTTGTTCTTGAAACACAACCATCTGTCTTCGATAAGGTGTTCCTGCTAAAGTTCTAGTGGTATTGGCATTTGCAATGTTTTTTGAAATAATGTCCATTCTCAAGCGTTCCGCAGTTAAACCAGTAGCAGAAATATTCATAGATTTAAAAATTGACATTTAATCACCTATCCTTCTTTAATAGAAATTCTTAGTCGCTTTAATGTATCATTTAATTCTTTAGTAATAGCTTCATAACGAATTTGATTTTCTGCTAATTCAGCCATTTCAGTATCTATATTAACATTGTTACCATCTTTTCTGTATTCTGTTGAGTCATCCTTTACAATCGTCGGCGTCACAGACGAAGAAACAGACATATGTTTTTCATGTGTTCTACTCATGATATCATTCTGATTTGCTGCATTTTGAAGCACATCTTCAAAATTGACTGTTTCTCTTTTGTAATTGGGTGTATTCACATTTGAAATATTATTAGAGATCGCTTGGTTTTTCAACCAAGACGCTGTGAGTCCCTTTTCAAATAAGTTGATTTTATTATATGAACTTTTTAACATACGAGCACCTCCTAATATATATTTCGGCAAATCCTGTATTTTTCATTAACAAATAAGTGGTTTTTATTCCTATTTACATGCTTTATCCAGTATATTATACCATATATATAATCTTTTGTTTAGAAAAATACAATATATAGAAATTTTATGAAAAAATTTCTACACTGTGGAAGACACTCTCAAAAAACAAATAAAATCTGCAAAAGCAGATTTTATATTTTTAGTATTTTCTTTTGATTTGTGATAATTCAGGTAATAATTCTTCATTTAGAATACGGATGTGAGTACCTTTCATGCCTAATGAACGAGATTCAATTACACCAGCAGACTCGAATTTTCTTAAAGCATTTACAATAACAGATCTTGTAATGCCCACACGATCAGCTACTTTTGAAGCTACTAATAAACCTTCATCACCTTCTAATTCTTTGAAAATATGCTCTACAGCTTTTAATTCAGAATAAGACAATGACTCAATAGCCATTTTAACTACCGCTCTTTTTCTGTCTACTGCTGCTTTTTCCAAGTTTTTAGCTCTCATAATTTCCATAGATACAACGGTTGCTGCATTTTCAGCCAAAATCATATCACTATCATCAAACAATTCACCTGGTCTTGCTAAAACCAAGGTACCAATTCTTTCACCTTTTGCTTTAATTGGAACGATAGAAACATTCTTCTTGTTCGTTTCAGTATCACCAGTGAATATTGCAGAAATTTCTTCTCTTGTTAAGTTTGGTACAGTTTCACCTACATTTAACATGTTGTCGTTATGCTCATCTGAGAAAAATAAAATGCCTGTCTCAGGGTCTGCTAAGATTGAACTTGTGTTTGAATCCAGCATTTTAGAACCCAAGATTTTACCTTTAACGTTTATAACATACACATTTACTTCTAAAATATCTGCCAATGTATCGCATAACTCGTTGAATGATACTTCCACATCACCACGGTCTTGTAAAATCGCATTTAACTTTCTAGTTTTTATTAGTAACTCCTTTAACATGTTTCCTCCTAGTTCTCATCCATAATTTCTTCGCTGTACCCACATTCTTTATCGGTACATCTATACTCATGTTTCTTCTTTGTTTTATATTCTATCATCGACTTGTTACAAGTCGGACATTTCTTTCCTACAGGCTTATGCCATGACATAAAATTACACTCAGGGAATCTTGAACAACCATAGAAAGTTTTAAGTTTCTTAGTTTTTCGCTCAATCACATCGCCTTCACCACATTCTGGACATTTTACATCAATCGTCTTAAGAATAGGTTTCGTGTTAGTACATTCGGGATAATTGCTACATGCCAGGAATTTTCCAAAACGACCATGTTTGATGTTCATAAAACTACCACAGACTTCACAAGGTATATCTGTTGGTTCAGACAAATCAACTTTTTCAATATCCTCTTCAGCTTTGCTGATTAAAGTTTCAAATGAACCATAGAAACTCTTAATCACATCTTTCCATGGAATTTTACCTTCTTCAATATCATCAAACTGCATTTCCATATCCGCTGTAAAATTAACTTCAATCACTCGCTTAAAGTAGTTCTCCATGATTTCATTGATAATCTCACCTAATTCTGTGGGATATAAATTTTTCTTATCTCTGCCAACATAGCCACGGCTGATTACTGTGCTTATGGTTGGTGCATAGGTACTCGGTCTACCGATACCCTTTTCTTCCATTTCCTTAACCAAGGTAGCTTCAGTGTATCTTGGTGGTGGTTGTGTGAAATGTTGTTCTGGCAACATTTCTTCCAACATTAATTTTTCACCAATAGAAATTTCAGGAAGTATTTTATCATTTGAAGTACCAAATGAATATACTTTTAAGAAACCATCAAAGACTTGTCTTTGACCATTTGAACGAATCAAATGCTCCTTGTTTCTAATATCAACTGTTAGACCTTCAACTCTAGCCGGCGCCATTAATGAAGCAACAAATCTTTCCCAGATTAATTTATATAACTTCATCTGATCTTTCGTCAAATGCGCTTCGATGGAATCAGGTGTTCTTAAGACATCTGTTGCACGAATTGCCTCATGGGCTTCTTGTGCACCTTTACTTTTCTTAGAAACAACAGTTTCACCTAAATATGCTTTACCAAAATTTTCTTCTACAAATTCCAAAACTGCTGTTTTTGCATCTTCAGAAATTCTAGTAGAGTCAGTTCTCATGTAAGTAATCAAACCTACACTACCAATTTTAGGCAATTTTATACCTTCATAAAGCTGTTGTGCAACAATCATTGTCTTCTTCGTTGAAAAACCTAATTTATTAGAAGCTTCCTGTTGTAACCTACTTGTTGTAAAACAGGGCTGGGGTTTTCTAATTTTATCTTTCATCTGAACATTTTCAACAATGAATTGATTTTTATCCAAATCAGACATAATACGCTTTACATCTACTTCGTTCTTGATGGCAGCTTTCTCTTGACCTAATCCAATATAACTACCTTTAAAGCTTTTCTTGTCTTGATTTTGAAAATTAAAGTCTAAAGTCCAGTATTCTTCAGAATCAAAAGCTTTAATTTGGGCTTCACGATCACAGATCATTTTTGTTGCAACCGATTGAACTCTACCAGCACTTAAACCCTTTCGAACTTTCCGCCATAAAAGAGGTGATATTGAATATCCCACCAAACGATCCAGAACACGTCTCGCTTGTTGTGCATCTACCAATTCCGTTTTAATGGTTGTTGGATGTTTAATGGCTTCCTTTACGGTGTTTTTTGTAATTTCATTAAAAGTGACTCTAACTTCTTCATCTAAATCAATTCCAAGTATATTCGCTAAGTGCCATGCAATTGCTTCACCTTCGCGATCGGGGTCTGTTGCAAGAAAAACTTTATCTGCTTTTTTTGCGTATTTCTTAAGATCCTTAATAACATCACCCTTGCCCCTAATGTTAATGTAGTTAGGTTCAAAGTCTTCTTCTATATTAATGCCCATCTTGCTCTTAGGTAGATCTCGAATGTGGCCTATTGATGCTAAGACTGTATAGTTCTTTCCCAAGAACTTTTCTATTGTTTTGGCCTTTGCAGGCGATTCAACAATAACCAAATATTTTGACATGTACACCTCCGTTGTTTTTCCAGCAATGTATATTATACAAGAAACTTGCAAACATGCAAGGAAAAATCTCATATATTAAACATCACTTATATAGTAAATAGGATTATGAGTCAAATGTCAAGCTTTATTCTGAATTGTCAGAAAAAAATTAGTTTAGCATTCAATTCTGAATATAGTATTCATTATATACAATTGTTTTTGGATTTCAAGACTAATTTCAAGGTTTTACAATTTGTTCAATAAATTCATCAAGATCTACAATAATCGATGCACCTTCTTGAATTAACTGGTTTGTTCCCTTACTTAATGGAGAATATATGCTCCCTGGTATCACAAAAATATCTTTGCCTTGATTTAAGCCATGTCGTACTGTAATCATAGTTCCTGATCTCATATTGGCTTCAACGACAACAATAGCTGTTGAAAGACCAGATATAATTCTATTTCTAAAAGGAAAGTTTTTTGACAAAGGGGGTGTATATAAACCATATTCCGAAATAATAAAACCATTTCTAACAATTTTGTCATATAACCATTGATGTTCTTTTGGATAACAGTTTAAAATACCTGACCCCAGCACACCAACAGTTACCCCACCACCTTTTAAGGCCCCAATATGAGCAGCTTTATCGATACCATATGCTAACCCACTGATGATGGTTACACCTCTTTTAGCCAATTTATAGGCTAATTCCTCAGCAATTTTCTTTCCATAGTCACTACACTTTCTGGAACCAATAATAGCAACCCGTTTATTGGTTAAGGGACCATTTCCTTTTATATAGAGAAAGGGTGGTGAATCATTGATCTCTGGAAATGGGTTATCAAGGATTTTTATTTGATTTTTTTCCATGGTTTGTAAGATTTCTTCTATTGATATAGGTTCTTCTTGTATTTTATCTTTTAACCAATTGATATTCTTTTGATTTATTTTTTTACAAAGCATCTCACCTGCATATTGCGTTTGTGATAAATGAATAAAATATTTTTTCATACACACCTCCCAAATAAGCATATCATTAATGTAAATTTTTTCCAATTATAATGTAAAAAAATAAACGGTTTCCCGTTTATTGATCTTTATAAGTTCTTTTGATATAATCGTGCACTTCCATTTTTTTATTACTTTGATTTAATCTTATTAAATCAGAAACCATTTTTTCATAAGATTCGATTTTAGGTTTGATTGTAAATAAAATTTTATCATCATCTGCAATAACGACCCACTTCTTATTTTTTCTTGTAATTGTCAAGTATTTCATATCTTTATACTTGATTTCTCTTACAACTTTATCTTTTCTTCTGACAATCATTTTGTCACCAGCAAGCTCAAATGTAGCCTGCATTTCCTTTAGATTATCTCTAACAATCATAGCTGCAACAGCAACTAAAACCACCTTATAGATTATATCTACGTCGACAAAAACAATAAGATACAGTAGAACCAATAAAAATAATAAATCCGTTATTAATGCTTTTTTTGAATACTTATACATAATTTTCCCCCTATAACACTATTTTAAATGAGGATAAAGAAATTGAATAGAAGGAATTAAAAAAAGACTAAAAAAATCAAAATTTATGCTGTTTCTCATCCACTTCTGCAATAAAAGCTAAAACTCTAGCAACGACATGATACAATTCTGGTGGAATTTCATCTCCTATGGAAAGTTGATATAACTGCTGACTTAACTTTTCATCCTCGTAAGTTTTTACATGATGTTCCTTTGCTTTGTTAATAATATTCTCAGCAATTATTCCTTTTCCCTTCGCTACCAAAGATGGTGCGATTTGTTTATCAGGATCATATTTTATAGCTGTTGCAATTTTTCTTTTTTCCTTTATTTCTTTCATCACTTACACCTTCAAATTCAAATAACCATCATAGCCAGGATCAACAAAGGACTTTAAATTCTCTAACTGCGTGGTTTTAACATCGATATGAATCTTTTCAAAATAATCTTCAAAATAGGTTCTTAGTCCAGCTAATTGACTTTCAATTAACTTTTGAATATTTTCATTTTCTACTTTAAAGTGTATGTTTAATTGCTTGTAATTCACTTCTATTAAACTTTGTACTCTTTTTAAGTAATGGGTATCCAAACTAATAAGTATCTTTGCTTGATGCTTCGAAAGTTTTGTTTTACTTGATTCATTATTTTTAATCATGATGTCCAAATGTTTTGTTTCATTTCTCATTTGAACTGGCACCTGTATCCAAGTAAAGTCACTTTGCTCTTTTTCCATGAATTTTACAGATTCCTGTAATTTAACAACTTGATCCTTCGTATGTTCTGATACAAATTTTTCAGCCTCTGACAACTGATTTATTAAAGCATTAAAGAAATTTGTCACCTCATTTTTATTTTCAAACTGATGTGGCATAAGACCCCTTAATAAAGCTAATAATTTAGGCTCAGGATAATCCTTTTCCAGCATTGGCAACAAAGTTTTTATTTGCTGATCTATTTTCTCTGTGTCAAACAATCTATCTAGGATCTGTAAGTTGTTTAATGTTACAGGCTTTTCAAGTTTGAGAAGCTGACCAAGCTTATCCAAGGTATCGTTTAGTTCAGGTTTTAAAGCTTCCGTAGTTTTTAAACCAAAAATATTTTTTACCACCATTTCAAGGGGTTTGAGTGCCTGTGGTTTTACAGGTGTTTCTTCTTGATTCAAAGATTGAGTTGGCGTCTCTTTTATATCAATATTAGACGTTCTTACTTCTCCTTCTTTTAAATCATAAGATTTAAGCAGTTGTATGACGACTGATTTTAAATCTGTATTCATCAAAGCTTTTTCTGATTCATAACCCAGTTCTTTAGCAAGATTAGTTATGATTTCACTTTCACTTTTTTCAGTCTGCACAAACTCCTTTAATGTAGAAAACAAAACATTCAGTTGCTTAAGGTTTTGAGTCAGTTGAATTATATGATCCTTTGTTACTGGTAAATCTAACGCTTTTAAAACTTCATAAGCTTTAACATTTTCTTCATTGTGTTCTAAATCAATAGATTGCAACTGAACTTTAATCTCTTCAACTGTTTTTTCACTAAGTAAAGCAACTTGTACAACTTCAGCTTGATCATTTACGACTTCAAAGTTAATATTTTGATTAACAAAAAAACGCTCAACATCATTGGCTTCAGCACGTAAAGTACCTCCTTCTGCCAATGCAATTAAAAGCGCATTTCCTTGTATTTCTAATATTTTACCATTCAAAATGGCCCCAGTTTTCATCTGTGGCATTCCTTTCGATTGGTTTTTTACGTTGAGTAACTGAGTTTGAATTTGTTGTTGTGTAATTCTCATAGAAAATCCTTTACAAACGATCGTCTATGTATAGGAGAAATTCCTACAGCATTTAAACCTTTATAATGGGAAGCCGTACCATATCCCTTATTGTTTTCAAAATCATATTCGGGATAGGCTCTTCCCAACTCCTCCATCATTGCATCTCGGGTTACTTTTGCCATAATAGAGGCTGCTGCAATAGTCATAGACTTTTCATCACCTTTGATAATATTTGTTTGTTCAATAGATATATCGTCTAATTTCACTGCATCAATTAGTAAATGGTCTGGTTTTTCCTTTAAATTTTCTATAGCTCTCTTCATCGCTAATTTTGTAGCATTCAAAATATTAAGTTCATCTATTTCCTCTGGAGAAGCCATACCAAAGGCCACATCTTCAGCCGTATCGGATATTTTTTGAAAAAGAATTTCTCTATTCTTTTTGCTTACTTTTTTAGAATCATTAATATGTTCATACAGATCATAGCGATTCAAAACCACAGCACAAGCCACTACTGGACCTGCCAGCGGACCTCTTCCAACTTCATCGATACCTGCGATTTTCTGAAATCCCTTATGGATTAATTTCTTTTCGTAAAGGGTTAAAGTCTCGAGTCTTTTTAATTCAACAATTTGCTTTTCAACATCCCTTTTTACCTTCTCAACTAGTTTGACTACACCCCCACGGGTATCATCCTTTAAAGATTCAAGATAAGCAATTTGTTCCTTAAGATCTAATACACTTAATTCCTCTTTGATTATCTGTATTGATTTAGCCATTTCTCTGATCCATTTCTGATGGTTTTTCTAAAGTTAAATGTCCTAATCTACCATTTCTAAAGTCTGTAATAATCAACTTTCCAAGTTTAAAATAATCGACATCCTTATTCCGTTCCAGACAATTTCTTTTCTTTGCAATGGCATCTAATACTTCAATGGGTTCGACTGTCTCAAAATCCATTTCCAAATCATATCGTTTTGTCAAAACATCAGGATAACGCTTCATTAGACGCTTAATCAATTCAAAAGCAATATCTTCGATAATGAGTGTATCGTCATTAATAGCACCTGTAAACGCCAAATTCAGTCCTGCTTCTTTATCATCAATTTTGGGCCATAAAATACCTGGTGTGTCAAACAACTCAATATCATCACGCACTCTAATCCATTGTTTACCCTTTGTAACGCCTGGCTTGTTTCCAGTACGTGTCGCCTTCTTACCAACAAGTTTGTTGATTAAAGAGGATTTCCCAACATTTGGAATCCCTACAATCATCATTCTGATCGCACGTGTTGCTCTTCCTTGAGCCTTCAATTTATCTAGTAAAGGTTTTGTTTCAATTTTAACTTGCTTTAACAAATCCTTAACACCGTCACCTGATATGGAATTAATAGGGATTGCAACAATACCCTGTTCTTTAAAATAATCAATCCAATCCTTTAAAATTCTTTGATCACATAGATCAAATTTATTCATTAATACAATTCTAGGCTTTTGACCTAAAATCTCATCAATTTGAGGATTTCTACTACTGATTGGAATTCTAGCATCAAGTAATTCAACAACGACATCGACTAATTTCAAATGGCCTTGAATCAACTCTTTTGTTTTTTTCATATGCCCAGGATACCAGTTAATATGCATAATCCACCTCCGTATATCTATCTTAACATAATTCATTTGAAGTCATAATGTTTTTTATAATATTCTCATTAGAACCTCATACCTTGACTTTTTTCTAAAAATGAAAAAGTGACGACTAAGTCATCACTTTTAGAAAGATTATCTAGTTCTTCTTTCTTTAACTTTAGCTGATTTACCAACTCTGTCTCTAATGTAGTTGATCTTAGCTCTTCTAACTTTACCAAGTCTAACTACTTCGATTTTTTCAACTTTTGGTGAGTGAAGTGGTAAAGTCTTTTCAACGCCAACGCCTGAAGAAAGTTTTCTTACTGTGAAAGTTTCTCTAACGCCGCCGCCTTGTCTTTTCATAACCAAGCCTTCGAAAATCTGAATTCTTTCTCTCTTACCTTCCACAATTCTTAAGTGAACTTTTACAGTATCACCAACTTGGAAATGTGGTCTGTTTTCATTAAGCTGTGCTTGCTCAATACTTTTAATAATGTTGTTCATAGGACTTCCTCCATATACTTCCTAAACGTTCTTAATGAACCTTTTCCACCAGCGGAACGTTCGTCAGTGCTTTTATGACGCACCTAAAACATTATACAATTATTTTGTATTATTGTCTAGATATTTTTTCAGAATTTTCTTTTCTTCCTTGGTTCTTGGTCCTTCACACCATTTTTTAAACATATCTGGTCTTCTAAGTTCAGTAAGATACAAACTTTCCATCAATCGATATGCATCGATCTTCTGATGATGACCAGAAAAAAGTATTTCAGGCACTTTCAAATCTTCAAAAACAGGTGGTCTCGTAAAATGATTATATTCTAAAAGTCCAGAATAATGACTTTCATCTTCATAAGAAACATTTTTACCAAGTACCCCTTCACGTAATCTAGCAATGGCATCTATCATAATCATTGCAGGTAATTCACCACCGGTTAAGACAAAGTCACCTACAGAAACTTCATCGGTTACAATCAAATCAATTATTCTTTGATCCACACCTTCATAATGACCACACAAAAAAATAAGCTCTTCTTCATTTGACAGTTCATTGGCAAGGGCTTGATCAAAGGTTCTACCCTTAGGGGTCATAAAAATCACACGTGCCTTTGTATCTAAACTTTTATAAGCATTATAGATAGGTTGTGCCTGCATGACCATACCTGCACCACCACCATAAGGATAATCATCAACTTTCTTATGTTTATTTTCTGAAAAGTCCCTGATGTTCACCGTATGAATTTGTATTAAGTCTTTTTCCTGAGCTTTTTTTAAAATACTATGATTTAAAGTCTCAAACATTTCAGGAAATAAAGTTAACACATGAAAAATCATTATAATAACCCCTCAATTAAAGTAACATGCAAGATTTTGTTTTCCAGGTCAACATCTTGAATAAATTCTTGTACAGCAGGAATCATCACTTCTTTATCTTTTGTTTTCACAACATATAAATCATGGGCAGGATTTTGAAGGATATCTATTAAAATGCCAATTTCACCTTGAACAGCATCTACTACTTTTAAACCAATTAAATCTTCCACATAATAACGATCTTCTTCTAAATCATCATAATCCAACTTTTCAGTATAAACGATTCTATTTTTATATTTTTCAACATCATTGATATGATCCAAACCTTTAAATTTCACAATGGCTAGATTCTTTTTATATCGCACAGAAGAAATTTTAAGTGGTTCAGATTCGTTTTCAATATAAAGATAATCCAATTCTTCAAATCTCTCCACATAATCTGTATCAGGATAAATTCTTACATCGCCTTTTAAACCTTGAGTATTAACAATTTTACCAATTCTAATTAATTTCATATATCCGCCTCAATCATTCCTTCTTCTTCTAAAAACGCTATCATATTATAAACCATCTCTGATGAAAATTCCACTCCAATCTTTGAAATAAGATGATCTCTCACTTTTTTGATTTTCTTTCCCGTGTTGAAAATTATATCGATGTGATCGATCAAACATATGACCTGTGCTACAAAGGGAATAGCTTCACCCTTTAAACCATGGGGATAACCGGAACCATTATACTTTTCATGATGATGTAATATCCCTTGAGCCGTTGAAGGATTAATGCCTGATTCAATGGCAATATCATAACCTTTGGAAACATGACTTTCATACACCCTTTTTTCAAAATCGTCACTAAATGAAACATGATAAGATTCTATGGTTGGCATTTTAACCAGTGCAATATCATGTAATAGTGCACCATTTCGAATATCACAAATTTCCTCATCAGATAACTTTAAAAATTCGCCAAACATTGAAGCCAAATGAGCACATCTTTCTAAATGTTCATTTAGCAATACTGAAGATTTACTTTGATTCTTTACTAACATATCAGCAATTTGATTTTGATGTTTTTGGTTGATAATCAAACGATTGTAATACAATTCTTCCACACTTCTTAAATAAACATCAAGAGGTAATAGATCTTCATTTTTCCTCATATAATATCCAAAATTCAAGTGAATAATGTAATCTTGATTGCTATTGGATAATTCCTTAATTTTTCTTATTTTCTGACTGATTTCCTCTTCACTTTCCTTACTCGTCATAATGGCAAATAAACTACCTGTCATTCGAGCAACAGTGGCATTTGGAAAAAGGTCACAAATTATGACGGAGTTTTTCTGAACGATTTCATCACCAACATCAAAACCAAAGCTTTCATTAATTAATTTTAATCCTGTCATTTGCATTAAAATAATAGAAAGCGCATCATCATTGGTATCTAGAGTCTCTATATATCTTAAAAAGTATTCTCTGGTAAAAACACCTGTTAAACCATCTAAAGATCTTCTATCCCTTGAACGAACGGTTTTTTCTTTATTGATTTGATGATCATGTACCATTAATCTTACAGTATAGGCGTGAGGTAACCATTCTGGTCTTATGTAATTAACAGTTAAAAAAATAAGATACAAAGTAAACAACAGACCTGAGATAATAATATTTTCTTCAATTTGTTTTGAAATAAATACACCTAAAGTTATAAATACAAAAAGGAAATTTACAAGCATGTGTGCCAAATAAACTTGTTGATACCTCGGTAAGGAGTCTTTTCTGCTTAGATAATTAATCTTAAACAAATCCACAAATACAGATAATTGATATAATATAACCCCAATAATCATTAGAAGATCATAAGCCCCAATATCTCCCGAAACACCTACTTTGTTTGCTATTCCCCTTAAAATATCAACTGAAACAAAAAACAGAAATACCAATGGCGTTACATGAAACCATATGATTTTTATTGTATTGCTTATTTTCATTTCCATACTTCTGTAAAAATCAATAATCAACTGTCTGAAAAAAAATAAACTGATGATTGGAATTGATTTCTCCATTATAATACTATGAGAAAGTTCAGAGAGAATTAAATTAACATTGTAAACAATAGCCAACATATAAGAATATTTATAGTTCAACACATTGGTCCAAGATTTTTTATAACCCAAGAAAATGATTGAAATATTGTAAGCTGTAATCAGTGTTAGTATGAGAATAAAAATCATGTCTTTCATCAAAGTTTCCTCCTTTTTTAATTGTACAAAATCGCTGCGCGATAGTAAATGCGTAAACGTTTATTGAAATATTTACATAAAAATAGGAAATATGTTTCAATCCACTA
>JAFGVN010000133.1 GCA_016937975.1 Clostridia bacterium | reverse complement strand
CTATATAATTCGACATTAGTTGGGAAAATCCTTTTTGTGTTAAAAAAAAAGAACAGAAATTTTCTGTTCTTTGTCTACAGTCTGAAACTAGCAGATATCTCTGCTAGTTTCATAACTTATTTACTTCTTATAATTTCAACATCATAACCATCTGGATCTGTTATGAAATAATATCCTGGCTTTGCACCTGGTAAGCCCATTAAATGGGTTATCTTGTAGTCCAAGGCTTGATGAGTTTCATGAGAAGCTTCCAAATCTTCAACTTCAACGGCAATGTGACTAAAGCCATTACCAATTACATAAGGTTTCTCAGGATGGTAATTATAAGTTAACTCTATTTCAAAATCAGATCGTTCATTTCCAATGAAAACAAGTGTAAACGCATGTTCAGGAAAATCTTTTCTTCTTTTTTCTTTAAAACCCAATACTTCTTCGTAGAACTTCAATGATGCTTCTAAATCCATTACTCTAATACATGTATGTAATAACTTATACATCTATTCCTCCATTTCAGTGATTTTTCCTGAATTAACATCTACAGTAAAATCTTTACGTTGTGTTTTAACCCAGTAATCTCCTGCATAAAAATAGTTCATCTCGCCAATGTTCTTTTTGGTTTGTGCTTCATAAACATACCCTTGATCCTCAACGAGCTTTACTGCCTCATCATAGGTAATATCAGGTAAGATAAAATAAGTAAAAATCATAATCAAAGTTATATAAATAGCCATGGCAAAGACTGCTTGTATTCTATAGTTCTTCCCTTTGAATCCCAGGTATAAAGGAATAATAATTATAATCATTAAAATTGGCACATTAACTTGCATGATACTGCCATAAACCATATTGTTCAGTAATGTGAAACCCACCAAATATAAAAGTAAGACTATGGCGATTAGCACATAAAGTATTTTATAGTTGTTTCTCATGTATAATCTCCATCGGTAATCCTTTTAAGTGTAAAATCTTATGTCCAATAAAATTTGCTTCATTTTCATCATGAGTCACAAAGATTACTGATCTTTTGTCGTTCTCCCATATCTTAAGAAAATCAGACATAATTTGTTCCTTTAAAGCTTTATCCAAACCTTTAAAAGGTTCATCCATTAAAAGAATTTCACCTGGAAAAGCAAAAGCTCTAGCTATAGAAACTCTTCTTTTCATACCACCACTTAATTGACTTGGATAGGCATCTTTTTGGTCTGCTAGTCCAACAAGCGTTAGATTATGCATCACTTTATCATATTTACTTTCTTCATCGATTGAATTATCTAAAACATAAGCTATGTTTTCATAGACAGACATCCACGGTAATAATCGATCTTCTTGAAAAATATAAGATACTGGTTTTTTGGCTTTAATTAGGCCTTCATAACTTATTGTTCCTGCAATGGCATTAAGCAACGTGGTTTTCCCACAGCCACTTGGTCCATATAATACAGTAATATCATTGGGATGAAATACATAATTAAACTTTTCCAAGACTTTTAGCGATCCATACTGAATAGATAAATTCTCAACTTTAATCACTTGAAACACCTACCTTGTTAAATTTCTTAAGGAGATATTTTATGAAATACTCAAAAATAAAACTTAAGATCACGACGACCAGTGTCCATGCAAATACATCTGGCGTCTCTGCATACATCTTTGATTCATATAAACTTCTACCAATAGAATTCCTTGTAAAACCAATGACCTCTGAAGCAACAGTAACTTTCCAAGCAATACCAATGGATGCCATAACGCCAGAGATCAAATATGGTCTAACTGAGGGTAAATATATGCCCTTAATAATATTCTTTCTAGAAACCTGGAAACAATGAGCCATTTCAAGAAGTTTTTTGTCTGTATTCAAAATACCCTCATAGGTATTGGTCCAAATGATTGGAAAACACATAAAAACGCCTACAACAATTGGTGTATTGCTACTTTTAGCCAATAAAATAATGATTATAATGACTGAAATCACCGGTGTTGCTCTGATCACTGTAATAATTGGTTTTAAAAAATCTCGCACCCAATGATTTAGGCCACTGAAAACACCTAAAACAACTCCAAAAACTAATGAAATTGAAAACCCTGCAAAAACGCGATAAAGGGTCAATGCAATTGATTCAAAAAAAGCTCTTTCCTTCGATAATCTGAAAAAAGCCTGTAGGGTGTCCTTTGGAGATGGAAAAATATATAGGTTGTCTTTAAAATAAGCGGCGAGTTGCCAGATTAACAACCAGGCAACTACACCAACTACTTTTGATAAATGTTTTTTAATAATAGAATGCCTCATCTGGCATCGAACCTCCAATGGATTGTGGGTTGAATTGATATAGAACGTCTAACACACTTTTCATTTGTGCTTTCATTTCATCTTTTTTCATGAAAACAATGTTCGAATTTGAAATTGCAAGTTCTGCAATTTTTGCTTTTGGCAATACACCATATTTTTCAATTAACAAACTTGCATCTACAGGATTTTCATTCACCCATTTCACTGATGTTTCGTAGGCATCTAAAAATGCATCTACAACATCACTTCTCTCATCTGCTAAAGAAGTTTTAACAACGATACAACCCATGGCTAAACCATTACCTGTAATTTTTTCCCATTCATCTTGCATGCTAATCGCCACTTTTGCTTCTGATTGCATCGTCACCATAGTTACAAACGGTTCTGGAAGCAATGCAATTTCAACTTCTCCAGCAATGACAGCTGTTGCTAAATCTGCATGTGCCAAGGAATAATCCACTGTCACATCATTTTCTGGATCAATGCCATTTTCAGATAAAACATAATTAAGTACGTATTCTGGCGAAGAACCTTTACCACTTGCACCAATGGTTTTGCCCTTTAAATCTTCAATAGAATTAATCTCAACATCACCATTGGTAACAATATAAAGTACACCTAAAGTATTAACAGCTGCAACTTTATACTTGCCTCCAGTTTTGTTGTAGATTACTGAAGCAACATTCGTTGGTACTGCTGCAATGTCGATTTCTTCATTTAATAGCATGCCCAACACAACATCCGGTTGTGCTACGTTTTCATATGTAACTGTAATCTCTTTATCTAAGGTTGTGTTTTCTTCAAACATCTTAATCATACCCATAGAAGTAGGACCATTTAACCCATAAACTTCTATTGCAATTGGATCTTTCTTATCACAACCAACTAGTAAAAATACCAGTACAGTTACCAATAACATCATTTTCTTCATATTCTGCTCCTTTGATTCTGTAATGTTTATCCATCACCATTATATCAAGACATATAGCCCTAAACAAGAAAAAGCGGTGGTTTCCCACCGCAACATCTTATGATTTCCAAAGTTTATGTAGATTGCAATATTCTCTTGCTGTCACTTCAGTAGCATCTGTTTTAAAAATCGCTTCAGGTTTATCCCCTGGCTTTAAAAATACCTTTTGAACAGTATCACCTGCAATCAACTCAATCCATTCAATGTAATGTTCTTCAGTCATTGGGTGTAACGTTGATCCTACTGTTACTTTGTAACCACCATCAATTTTTTCAATAACTGGCACATGCTTTTCTGTAGAAAAATCTGCTGTTTGTTCTTCTAATAATGTCATATTCTGACCGCAGCACACTAATGTACCTGCAGAACCGTGGTTTAATTCAACGATATTACCACAAATTTCACATTTATAAACTTCATTTCTTTTTGTCATAAGACCTCCTTTGTACTCTGACTCGCTTACATTTATATCCATAATTATTTACTTTTAAACAGGAATCATTCCCTTACTCTAATATATCCTATATTCTTACAAAAATCTATAGTATTGGTAAAATTAATACTTAATTAGTATAGTATCTATTCCAACAATCTGTTTATCCCTTTTTCCATGCACAATAACACTGATTATATACCATCGTTGGAAGCTCATGTTGCTGATCACTGAATTGTGACTGTTTCTTAAGGACGGCTCATGGACCAAAAACAGATGTTGAGTCAGTACCATTTATATTTAGCATTTGACATCCAATCCCTTGAAGTTTCAAAGGTGATACTATTATTTCTTCATTATTCTGTTCTTTACTGGAATACTTAGATGCTCATAAACTTCAATTGTATAAGTTTTTTCATACTTTTTTTCACCATTATTTAAAATAATTACTTTAAAATCATAACACCCACAATTTAAAGCTTGAAAGCCAATAAATAATCGATTGCTTTTTTGACCATACCCAATTTTATCAAAACTTTCTCGATAACCATAACTTATCAAATCACCTTCTTGTAATACATAATCCAATCTCACAGCAAAGATATCATTTTCATACATAATCTGATCATTGTTAACCACATAATCCGGCCATTGGCCTATAAGACCACTAACCCATTCACGCTCATCTAATGAAATCATGTTCTTTTCCAAATCAACACCTAATCTTTCATCCACTCTTTCCATCTCAACAATTTCATTTTCCATTTCCATCATACCATAATTAACAAACTGATAACCATTAATGCCATTCATTATAAAGATTAAACCAATAATAAACCATGTCCCCATACAATCACCTCCTCACCTAATTAGACGAAAAAAATTTTCGAATGTTCCCTTTAACAATCGTGCTTAGTCTTGTACACTAAGGGTATCAGATAAAAAAACAAGGAGGTCTGCTGTGTCTGACAATAATAATTTACCTTATGGGGATTTAGCCATAATCGCTTTAAAAAGCTGCAAAGAATTATCCGGTCCAATCGACGAAAAACTTTCCAGATCGAGAGCTAAGGATACTCATTTGATTAACATTGATCAAATTAGATTTTCCAATGGCGAAGGAAAAATCGTTATCAATGAATCCATTCGCGGAAAAGATGTTTATATTTTATGCGATGTTGGCAATTATGGCTGTACATACAAAATGTTTGGCTTTGAAAATCATATGAGTCCTGATGATCATTTACAGGATATAAAAAGAGTTCTTTCGGCCATTGCTGGCAAAGCAAGAAGAATCACTTTGATCCTACCCCTACTTTATGCCTCTAGACAGCATAGACGAAAAGGAAGAGAATCTTTGGATTCTGCATTGGCATTACAGGAGTTCGAACGACTTGGGGTTCGTGATATCATTACTTTTGATGCCCATGATCCAACGATTCAAAACGCCGTGCCATTAATTTCATTTGAAAACCTACATCCGAGTTATAAAATAATCAAAGCATTGATCACAGAAGAGCCGGATTTAGACATCACTGTTGACAATATGGTTGTTATCAGTCCTGATACAGGTGCTATGGATCGTGCATTATACTACTCAAGCAATTTAGGTGTAGACACTGGTTTATTTTACAAAAGACGTGACCATTCAAAAGTAGTGGATGGTAAAAATCCAATTGTTCAGCACGACTATCTTGGTAGAGATGTGAATGGATGTAATGTATTAATCGTTGATGACATGATTGCTTCAGGTCAATCTGTATTTGACATTTGTGAAGAATTGAAAAAAAGAGGTGCAAATAAAATTTTTGTAGCTGTTACTTTCGCATTATTCACTTCAGGTCCAGAGAAATTTGAAGAATACTATCAAAAGGGATTACTGGATCGTGTTTATGCGACAAACTTAACCTATGTTCCTGATAACATCAGATCTTCAGAGTGGTTTAGAATCGTAGATATGGCAGGTTTTGCTGCAAATGTGATCGATACTCTAAATCATGACAATTCAATTTCTCCACTATTGGATTCTACGAAACTCATTCAAAGATTACTAAAAAAAACAAATGAAGGCAATTAGCCTTCATTTTCCTTTAAAAATTCATGAATTTATTGATCCCCTTTAAGCCTATTTCATCGCGTTTAAATACACCACAATGATTCAAACCCTCAAGGAAAAGTTGCCCTATGGCTTCTTTTGTAGCCTCAAGGGTTTGTTCCTTTGTACTTTTCTTTTCTATATGAGACACAAGACTTTCGAAAGCTTTCAAATGCTCAGGAATAACTTTGCCTTCATAAACAAGTTCTGAAATTTCTTCCATTTCCTCTTTTAACCTTGCTGGTAATACTGCTAATCCCATAACTTCAATCAAACCAATATTTTCCTTCTTTACAGGATGAACATAAGGATGAGGATGAAAAATACCATCTGGATACTTTTCATTCGTTCTATTGTTTCTAAGAACTAAATCCATTTGATATACATAATCTCGCTTACGTAGAATCGGTGTAATGGTGTTATGTCTAACATCTCCGGAATAAGCTAAAATCGCCTGTTCTTCATCAGAATAATTAAGCCATTTGTTAAATATTTTGTTGGTGACCTTCAACAATTCCAATTGGTCCTTAGTTTCTACTCTTAATACCGTCAAAGGCCAATTTAAGTAGTGCACTTTAACACCATCCACCTCGAAGGTCTTATCAACTGTTGCTTTTTCCATAGGAAATACATATTGCCCTGCTTGATAATGATCATGGGAAAGCATTGAGCCTCCAACAATTGGCAAATCAGCATTGGATCCAATGAAATAATGTGGCATTTGATTGACAAAATCCACCAATCTTTCAAAGGTCTTAGAGTTGATTGTCATGGGCTCATGTTCTTTCTTCAGCACTATGGCGTGTTCATTGAAATAGGCATAAGGTGAATATTGAAAAAACCAGTCTTCATCCGTTAATCTTAGAGGAATAATTCTATGATTTTCTCTACCAGGATGATTTAAATGTCCACTATAACCTTCATTTTCGCAACATAATAAACATTTAGGATAATTATTCTGAGCCATTTTCGAAGCTGCTTCTATGGCTTTTGGATCTTTTTCAGGTTTTGACAAGTTTATGGTCATATCAATCATGCCATAAGAAGATTCAACTTCCCATTGTATGTTTTTGGAAGTTCTGTCTAAGCGAATATAATGGGATTTCTTTGAAAAATCATAAAAATACCCGGTGCCTTGCATGGGACTAACACTATAATAAGCCTGGAAATTACCAATGACTTCAGAGGGTTTTGGTAAAAGCACATTCATAATCTTTGATTCAAAAAGATCAGAATATGGCGGAAGATTTGATTCTATGATGTTCTCTTCATAGGCGTAATCTACCATAACTTTTAAGAGCTCCAAGTAATTGAGCGAAACAACTTCACAGGATTCAAAGTGTAATAAATTCAAATGAGTCATCAACTGGTTTCTAATATATATTTCATCTGATTGCTCATAAAAATGCTGATTCAAACCATACTGACATAAACTTTTTATTGCCTCAAATATTGTCATTTTATACCTCAAATCCTTCAGGATGATTTTGATGAAAATGCCATGCACTTTCGATAATTTGGGAAACATTATTGTACTTTGGTGCCCATTTCAAAATCTCTTTTGCTTTTGTCGAGCTAGCAACTAATACAGCAGGATCACCAGGTCGTCTTTGAACAACCTCGTAAGGAATTGTTTGTTTAGTCACGTTTTCTGCAGCTTTTAACATTTCATATATACTATAACCTTCTCCTGATCCTAAATTGAATATATCACTTTTATGACCGGATAAAAGATATTTTAAAGCCTTTATATGTGCGTCTATTAAATCTTCAATGTGAATATAATCTCGTACACAGGTACCATCTTTTGTTTCATAATCTTCACCATAAATACTTAGCTTTTCTCGTTTATGATTTGGAACTTGTAGAATAATTGGTATCAAATGAGTTTCTGGTAAATGACTTTCACCTATTTTTCCACTTGAATGCGCTCCGGCAACATTGAAATAACGAAGTGAAACATAAGTGATATCAAAGGCTTTTGCTGTCCAATCTATAATCCTTTCCATCATTAACTTTGCTTCTCCATAAGGATTGATTGGTTGTGTTGGATGAAATTCGTCTATTGGAACGTATTGAGGTTCACCATAAGTGGCTGCAGTTGAAGAAAACACAATATGCTTAACATGATACTCAATCATTATTTCTAAAAGAACCTGCGTACCATGTACGTTATTATCAAAGTATTTTAAAGGGTTTTTCATACTTTCACCAACCAGTGAATTTGCAGCAAAATGCATAACCCCTTCTATGTTCTCCTGTTCGAACACCTCTCTTAAGAAATCTCGATTTCTAATATCACCTTGATAAAACTTTGCTTCAGGATGTATTGCGTTTTTATAACCGGTTTCCAAATTATCAACTACAATCACTTCATAACCTAAACCTATAAGTTGATAGACACCATGAGAACCGATATAACCTGCACCACCAGTGACTAAAATAGCCATAATGCCTCCTTCTACTTCACGATTTCTAGTGCTCCAGGACCTATTTCAACAACATGAAAATCACCTGAATAGCCTACAATTTTCAAATAATCTTTATATACAGACCGAATAATTTCATCGACTCTATTTTTTTCAACGATAGAAACGGTGCAGCCACCAAAACCAGCTCCTGTCATCCTTGATCCTATTACGCCTTGAGACTTCGACATTAAATCAACCATAACATCCAATTCAAAACAGGAAACCTCATAATCCTCTTTCAAAGAAGCGTGTGATGCATACATCAGCTCGCCGAACTTTGTCAAATCACCATTTTTAAGAGCTACTAGTGATTGTATGGTTCTTTGATTTTCATAGACTGCATGTTTGGCCCTTTTTTTCAAAATTTCATTCTCGATATAAACCTTATGCGTTTCAAAAGCTTCTATGGACAAATCACCTAAACTTTTTATATCTAAGTGTTTCTTTAATTCCTTCAAAGCACTTTGACACTCATTGTATCTTTCATTGTACTTGGAATCTGCCAAGGTTCTTTTCTTATTTGTGTTGCCTATTAATATCACATAATCCTTTAAGATTAAGGGGACATACTCATACTTTAATGTATTGGTATCCAATAAAATACCGTGGTCTTCTTTACCCATACCAATAATGAACTGATCCATAATCCCACTATTAACACCCATATATTCGTTCTCAACAGCTTGAGAAAGTTTTACCATTTCCAGTCGATCAATGTCAAAATTATATAGGGATTTCAACATCACTGATGTCAAGAGTTCCAAAGAGGAACTTGAAGATAGACCACCACCAGGAATGTTGCCTTCAATGACAAGATCAAAACCTGTATGGAGCTTGTACCCTCTTTTCTCAAATTGTAGAATTACACCTTTTACGAAGTTTACCCAATTATGAGATTCTTGAAAGGATAGATCCTCCAAATCAACTTGAATGAAACCAAACTCTTTAAAATTCATAGAATAACATCGAATGTAATTCCCTTCATTTAAATTTGCAACTCCATAAGTACCCAATGAAATGGTACATGGAAAAACATGACCACCATTGTAATCTGTATGTTCACCAATTAAATTAACTCTTCCTGGCGAAAAAAACTTCTTATAATCCTTTTGATAAGTCTCTTTAAAGATTTTTTCAATATTTTTAAACATAATGACCTCTTTTCTAAACTCATTTTAGTAAACCTAGTAAAGAATGTCAATAATTTTACTAAAAGTTTACGAACTTTTACGAAGAACTAATTCTGTAGGAATAATAACTTTCTTAGGAATTGTTCTTAATCCTTCAGTACGCTCCAAAAGCAAATCCAAAGCGGTTTGACCCATAAATTCCTTATGCACCCTTAAAGTACTCAGTGGTGGTATCGTATAACTTGATGTTGGTATATCATTAAAACCTACAATTCTCATTTCATCAGGCACTGAAATACCACCTTCATGCAAAGCTCTTAAAGCACCTACTGCCATGGAATCACTCGCAATAAAAAAGGCATCTGGTAATTCTTTTTTCTCCAATGCTTTTTTCATTAGATTGTAACCACTTTCTGCTAAAAAAGAACCTACATAAATATTATTTGCATCATATACGCCTTTGTCCATTAAATAGTGTTTAAAGACTGATTCTCTTCTCTCACCAATTGGCATTTGATCTTTGCCAGCATACTCTCTGCCACCGATGTATCCAATTTTATTCGGTTTAAAGGACAACAAGTAATCCAACACCTTAATCACTGCTTGCTCAAAATCTATTACAACGCTATCATAACGTTCTTCTGATGGCGAATAATCAACAAAAACCAACTGTTCACTAATTTTACTAAAGGTTTCAATTTCCTTTTCTGAAAACTTACCAATACAAATAATACCTTCTACACCTTTTAAATATGATAGATCTTTTTTCTCAGGTGCATAGAGTTTTAAAATTTCTATTTGGCTCTCAATGGCTCTCTTTTCCAGCCCGACTCGAATAGACAAATAATATGGGTCTTCTAATTCTTGATCAATGGAATACCAATGAATTAAACCTATTTTATATTTACTGGCTGTTGTTGCCTTCTTTCTTCCCTTTGGTGTAACATATGAAAGTTCTTCAGCAACTTCAAAAATTAACTTTCTTTTTTCACTGCTTACAGATAATGTATTATCATGATTTAATACCCTTGAAACCGTTGCAGAAGAGACACCTGCTTTTTTTGCAATATCTTTTATTGTAGCCATTTTTCCTCCTAATTCTCTATAAAACTAGCATAACAACAACAGAATATTACTTCAAGTTTTACTATGAAATTTAGTAAATTATTATAGTTTTTTCATGATATCACTCTATACTTTTAATAAACTAAACAACGTTTTCGCATCTCACTGATTAAAAATGTCTCAAAAAAAGAAAAAGCTCAAAAACAAATTTGAACTTTCATGACTATTTTAAAATATTCACATGGTCATTAACAATATAAAAACCTTTACGATTTAAGGTATCTTCTCTATTATAAACCATTTCTGTATCATCCATCTGCATGAAAATACCACCAGCTTCCTCCACAATCAGTTGAACGGCTGCTGTATCCCATTCACTGGTTAAGCCATAACGATAATATCCTTCCGCATCACCTTTAGCTATTAAGCAACCTTTTAAAGAGCTACCTACACCTTCAACGACTTTGATTCTACTGGCATTATGTTCAACCATATCTAAAAAGGCATTTGAGCGATGATATTTACTTGATAAAATTCTTAACGCCTCTGTTCGGCCAGACACTTGAATTTTAGCTATTTCACCCTTATATTCATAGTAACTGCCTTCATTTAATATACTATAGTAAAGTTCATCTGTAACAGGTACATAAACCACGCCAACAACGGGTTTATGGTTATATACTAAAGCTATGTTAACAGTAAACTCATCGGTTCTATGAATGAATTCCTTCGTACCATCTAAAGGATCAATAATCCAACAGTAAGGATTTTCCAATCTCGAGAGATCATCAGCGGATTCTTCAGACAATATGGCGTGTTCTGGAAAAGCTTCTTTTATGAGATTCACTATAATTTCATCAGCAGCACGATCAGCACAAGTTAATGGTGAGTCGTCCTCCTTATAGGTAATTTCAAAATCTGAATTATAGATTTCTATAATCTTTTTTTCCTGCTAGAACTGCAGCTTTTTTTGCTGTCTCAAGCGCTGACCTATACATTTTATCACCTTACTTTTCAAATAATGGTGTTGATAAATATCTTTCTCCAGTATCTGGCAAAATCACCACAATATGCTTTCCTTCGTTCTCAGGTCTCAATGCAAGTTGTGTTGCAGCATATAATGCAGCACCAGATGAAATTCCTACTAACAAGCCTTCCTTTTCAGCCAATATCCGACTGGTTTCAAAAGCTTGATCATTAGTGACTTGAATCACTTCATCTAAAATAGATACATTTAAATTCTTAGGAATGAAACCCGCACCTATACCTTGTATTTTATGAGGACCTGGCTTTCCACCTGATATTACAGCAGAACCTTCTGGCTCAACAGCTACTATTTTAACATTTGGAAGTTTCGATTTCAAGACTTCTCCTGTACCTGAAATTGTTCCACCTGTACCAACACCTGCTACAAAGATATCTACGTTCTCATTTGTATCTCTTAAAATTTCTACTGCTGTAGTCAGTTTATGAACATTAGGATTTGATGGATTTTCAAATTGTTGGGGAATGTAACTGTTTGGGTAAGTCTTTGAAAGTTCCATGGCTTTCTCAATGGCACCTTTCATTCCTTCAGTACCTGGTGTTAAAACCAATTCTGCACCAAGAGCCTTTAAAAGATTTCTTCTTTCAATACTCATGGTATCAGGCATCGTCAATATAAGTTTGTAGCCCTTTGAAGCCGCGACAAATGCAAGACCTACTCCTGTGTTACCACTGGTTGGCTCAATAATTACAGTTTCACTGTTGATTAAATGCTTAGCTTCAGCATCTATAATCATAGCATTGGCTACTCTGTCCTTTACACTACCCATAGGGTTAAAATATTCTAATTTTGCAATAACCTTACCTAATAATTGATTGTGTTCATTATATCGTTTTAATTCTAGTAATGGTGTATTACCAATTAATTCAGTTAAACTTTTTGATATATTCATTTCCATACTCCTTTATACATATTTCCTACCGGAATTATGTATAATATATCAAACTACACCAATTTTGTCAACAATGTTATGACAAAGTATCATATTCTACATGTTTTCTTTTCATTACATGTGCAAAAGCACGCTTACTCAAACCACATATTGGACAGACCCAATCATCAGGCAGCTCCTCAAAGGTTGTGCCTGGTTCGATATCAGCAGTGATATCACCATACTCAGGATTATAAATATAACCACATGAACAAATGTGTCTTAGCATAGGTACCTCCCCTTTTTTCTAATATACCCATGGCTATAAATTTTATAACAAAAGATTTACGATAAAATGACTACTCAATTGAGTAGTCATACATTATCCAATATCCCAAGCTTCATGTAGTTTAGGCACATCAGAAATCAACTGTTTTGTATATGGATGTGTTGGATGAGCAATAACCGTTTCTGCAGTACCTCTCTCAACAATATTCCCATGCTCCATAATGAAAACACGATCACTAACATAATAAGCAAGACCTAAGTCATGTGTAATGAAAATAATGGTCATATTATTTTCTTTTCTCAACTTCATAAGCATGTCTAAAATTGTTGCTCTAGAACAAGCATCAATCATGGAAGTCGGTTCATCAGCTACAAGAATCCTTGGATGAATCAGAAAGATTCTTGCAATCATCACTCTTTGCATTTGTCCACCAGATAGTTCAAAAGGATGCTTCTTTCTTAGCTCATCGAAGTCCAAATTCACAAAGATGCAAGCTTCTCTCATGCGATCTTCCATTTCCTGTTTGCTCAATTTTAAACCTCTAAGTTTAAAGCAATTCTTAAGTAATGACTCCACTTTATAAAACTCATTGAAACTTGAAAACGGATCTTGAAAGATAGCTTGTACTTCAGACCAGTATTGTCTTCGTTCTGAGAATTTTTTCAAAGATCTTGCTTGATTCTTAAAATATAGTTCTCCATCAGTTTCTTTTAAAAGTCCCATAATCATTTTCGCCAAAGTAGTTTTTCCACTACCACTTTCTCCAACGATTGAAACAATTTCACCTTCAGCAAATTTAAAATCCACATCCTTTACAGCATGAACACCTTTCTTGCCATGGCCGTAGACTTTGTTGATATTCTTACCTTCCAATAATATCTTAGGCACCAACTTCATCCACCACCTTTCGATTAAGTAAACAACGATACATCCGTTCTTCATTGTATTTAATATCGATAAATCCTGTTTTACACCTTTCCTCTACGTATTTACAGCGTGGTGCAAAACGACAGCCATCAATTTTGTATTTTAGATTTGGCGGAGCACCAGGAATAGAAGATAATTTTTGTGCTTTCTGACCGACTTCTGGAACAACAATCGATGTCATCAATTCAACAGCATAAGGATGCAAAGGTTTAAAAATAACTTCTTCGCTGGTTCCAAATTCAACACCTTGACCTGCATACATCACCATAATCTTATCTGCAATATGATATAAAAGCGGTAATTCATGTGTTATGAATATCATGGATTTTACGATTTTTTTCTTCATTAAGGATTTGAGCATACGCATAACTACTTTTTGCGTTGAAACATCTAAGGCTGAAGTAGGTTCATCTGCCACTAAAATATCAGGATTCATAATCGTAGAAATGGCTATAACCGTTCTTTGCTTCATACCACCTGATAATTCATTGGGGTAAGCTTCTAAGACACGTTCATCTAGATTTAAATCCTTGAATCTCTCTTTTGCAAGGTGATAAACTTCTTCCTTTGACATCTGGGGATGATGTTCTTTCATAATATCAAAAATGAAATTCTTTATGCGACAAGTCGGATTTAAAGCATTCATCGCAGCTTGGGGAATATAGGCAATTTTCTTACCTAATACATTGACACGACGTGTCTCTTTATCCAGCTGTGTAATATCCTGCCCGTTGATGATGATACTCCCAGAATCATAACATAGCGGCATTGCAAACAAACCGATTAAACTTAATGCCAAAGTAGATTTACCACATCCAGACTCACCTGCAATGCCTAGAACTTCACCTTCTTCCAAATCAAATGAAACACCATCTACAGCCACGATTTTTTCTTTAAATCGTGTTTTATAATAAGTTTTTAATTCTTGAACAGATAGTAATTTCATAATTAACTCCTTAATTTTGGATTAAAGACTTCATCCATACCGATATTGATGAGGTAAAGTGAAAATGTTACAAAGCCAACAATGCCTGCAGCAGGGATAAAGGTCCACCATGCACCAATACGTGGCGCTTCGGCCATAATCGCCCAATTTAGCATTCTACCTAAAGTCACAGTATCGGTCGGTCCAAGACCTAACATTGAAATGGCAGATTCTTGCAAAATGCCTGATGCCAACTGAATAATAAAGGCCATTACAACATATGAAGCGACATATGGGAGAATTTCAAATACAATGATTTTCATAGCACTAAAGCCTGAAATTTTTGCAATGTAAATGTGATCTCTATTTCTTAATGAGGTAGCTTGTGCTCTTACAGATCTAGCAGTCCAGGGCCATGAGGTTAATCCAATAACAACGCCTGTGACACTGGCTGCGCCACTTTCTATACTCACAGAAATCAGTATCAGAATGACAAAAGGTGGCACAATAGTAAAGATATTGGTTATAAAACTCAAAATTTCATCTGCAATACCACCAACATAACCTGCAAACAGCCCTACAATCAAACCAATAGTTATGGCGATAACGCCTGCCAGCGCACCAACATATAAGGAGGTTCGTGTAGCATGTGCTAATTCAAGTAAAACATCACGACCAAAGTTATCTGTCCCTAGACGATAGGTTTCATCAGGTTCTTAATAGGGTCTTCCGCTCATTATCAAAGGATCATCTTTATCCACAATTGGATAACATAATGTAAATACCATTAGAACAATAAGAATGACCGCACCTAACATGAATTTCGGCGATTTAAACAATGTATTCATCATGATAATTCCTCCGTTTGTGCAGCTTTGATTCTAGGATCCACCAAGCCATAAATAACATCTAGCAAGAAACTAGAAATTAAAATGGTCACAGATACAATCAAGGTACAGCCCGATATCAAAGGATAATCTCTGCCTTTAATAGCATTAAACATAACGGTACCCAAGCCTTGGTAACTGAAAACAATTTCAGTAATTAAACCACCTGCTATAACTGTCCCCAAGGATAGAATTAAGCCTGTAATTTGTGGTAGCATTGCATTTCTAAAAACATATTTTATAATTTTACTGTCTCTAATACCCATGAGTTTACTATATTTGACATAGTCTGCATTTAATTCATAAATACTCATTTCTCTCATACCAATGCCTTGTCCACCAATCATAACCAATACAATCGATAAAAATGGCAGTGTATGATGCTTAATGGCAGAGACAATAAAAGGTAAACTAAACTCAATGTCCATACCATAACCGTAAGACCCACTGCTTGGGAAAATTTCAAAGACAATTGAAAAGCCATAAAGCAGTAAAATAGAGAATACAAAAAACGGAATTGAACTGATAAACAAAGTTAATGGAAAGATAAGCTTATCGTAGATACCTTTTTTATAAGCAGCGATTGCGCCTAAAACATTACCAATTACCCAACCTGTAACTATGGCTGGCAACTGCAAAGCTATGGTCCATGGTAATGCATGTCCTATGATTTCAGTAACCTTTCTTGGATATTGTCCAAAGGATGTACCCAGGTCCCCTTGAAAAACACCTGCAACATAATGCATGAATTGTTTCCAAAGCGGTAAATTCAATTTAAATTCTGCCATGTAATTTTCATACATGGACTTTATGGAATTGGCATCTGTCATCCCTTTTGTTACTTTTGCCATAATATAATCCACCGGATTACCTTCAATTAAACGTGGCAGTATGAAGTTAAGGCCAATAGCAATAACTAAAGTAAACAAATACCAAACAAATTTTCGTAGAAAATATTTGAAGTAATTACTCATTTTAATCTCCAGCTCTATTTTGCTTTTAAAAATGTAGATTTCAAACCAGGTTTGAAATCTACATTAGCTTATTTATGTTTTAAGTTATATAAACCTCTAATACCTGCACCATCAAAGAAGAATGGTGGTAAATGATCTTGTTCTTGTGGGAACCCAGTCCATACAGATTCATTTACTGTATAGTAGTAGACTGGTCTATACATTAAAGGTATAGCTGGAACATCTTGTAAGTAAATTTGATTTAATTCTGTATAATAAGCTTTTAATTCAGCTTCTGAACTAGCATGTGGTACCAACTCAACTAACTCATTTGCTCGATCATTATGGTAACGACCATAGTTCCAGTATGCAGCTTCTCCTACAGGTGGTACACCAACAGAACTCATAACTTCAGAGTATGCTTTCCATGGGTTTGCTGGTGTAATAAACGCAGCTGGTGTATTCATGATAATATCAAACTCACCTGTTGTCATATCATTGAAGTACGGAGACCAATCTGGAAAATCTGTAACCAATTCAATACCAACAGCCTTTGCAGATTGTGCAACTACTTCCAATGCAATATTCCACTCTGTCCAACCACCAGGACAGGTTACTTTCCAAGGACCTAAACGGGTACCATCTAATACACGAACACCGTCTTCACCTCTTACAGCACCGATACTGTCTAGGATAGCGTTTGCCTTGTCTACATCATAAGTCCATTGTAGATCTTTCAATTGATCCATATCTACAGTTGCTCTTGAAGCTTCTGTATTCACATATAAACCAGCTTCTACAGGAATTGAATAACCACTCATGGCAGTCTCAGCAATTTTACCATAATCAATGGAATAAGCTAATGCACGTCTAACTTCTGCATTGTTTAAACCATCTTTTTGTACATTTAAATAGATCGTAGGCGCTGTATCATTTGTATAATATGGTGCATCTGGCAAATAAGTTTTGATTGTATCACCAAAACCCTTCATTTCCCAAACATTAGGCATATAATTTTCAGAGTAATCCAATACACCTTTTTCAAATTCAACTGTAGCAACATCATTCGATGCAAAATCTAAATGTGTTATGTATTTTGGTGCTGGTAATCCACCAAACAATTCTTGACCCCAGTAATTGTCATCTCTAATTACAGTGATTTTTGTATCATCATATGAATATACTTTATATGGTCCAGAACCAATTGGATCTTCGTTGAAGAACTCTGTAATTTTACCTAAATCATAATCATTGTCTTTTTCAATCACTTCCCAAACATGTTTAGGATGAATTGGTGTTTTAGCTAATGCTTCTTCAATTGCGATGTGAATATTTCTTTCTTTGTTTGCAACAATTCTTACAGTATAATCATCAACTGCTTCAATGGATTCAATTTCTTCCCAAATACCAGACCATACCGCTGTAGGATATTTGTCGCCGAGTTCAAAAGTATAAACCACGTCATCAGCCATAACTTTTTCGCCATCACTGAATTTTGCTTTTTCATTCAATTTAACTTCTACTGTATAATCATCAACCCAAGCATATTCAGTACCTAACAAAGGTTCTAACGCCTCAGTGATGTTATTATACATGAATAAAGTTTCATAAAGTAAATGATTACTATTCATATTACATGGAAATGCTGACCAACCCGTTAAGTGGTTGAAGTTATTCGGTGGTCCCCACCATAAACCTGTTACATATAAAGTTTCATGTCTTAAATCTGTAGATTCACCAGAACCTGCATTTGACGCTTCATCTTTACAAGCAGTTAATGCAAAAATCATTGCAACTACAAGTACTAAAGATAAAAATTTTTTTAACTTCATTCTAATCCTCCTCAAATATTCCTAACTCTGGAGGCATTGAAGTTGTAGATCTTGGAATTATTTCCGGCTCAAGTTTTATTACAATGTTGTTTACTTTTTTGCCACGCATCTGATCAAATAGAGCCTCTACACCTTTAATGCCTACTTCAACAGCAGGTTGTTTTACTGTTGACAGATGGGGATGTAGCTTTGATGCAAAAGGATGATCGTCATAGCCAATAATGGAAATATCTTCTGGTACTCGAATAGCATGCTCTCTCAAAGCATCCATTGCACCAAAAGCAATATGGTCATCACCACAGATTATAGCTGTCGGTAATGCTTTATCTTGAATCCACTGTGCTACAATGTCATATCCTGTTTCGACATCAAAGTCCCCTCTTTTAATAACAAAAGGTTCAAGCCCTACTTCTTGCATTGCATTTTTAAATCCAGTCACACGATGTTCTGCAGATAATAGATGGTATGGTCCACCTATGCATCCAATTTTGGTATGGCCCAGTTCCAAAAGGTGACGGGTCACATCATATCCACCCTTGATGTTATCAACAACAATTGAAGAAACAGTATAAGGAAAGATCTGATTATCCATAATGACAAAGGGAATATTCTTATCTTTCAATGAAGTAACATAATTTTCCTCAAAGATGGGAGTTAGAATCAGAACACCGTCTACTCTCTCTTGTTGGAACAAGAAGTTACTTCGAACATCAGAGTCGTTATCATTTCCACCAATAACTGATAGCGCAAGGAAATATCCTTTGGTTTCAAGTGCACGATCAACAGAATCTACAACTTCCATAATAAATGGATCTGTTAAGTTTGGAATCAACAAGCCAATCACATTGGATTTGCCTCTTGCTAAACTTTGTGCTGCTGAATTCGGTTGATAATTCAACTCTTTAATCGCTTTCATTACTTTTTCTTTACTCGATGCCCTTACTGTTGTTGCCTTGTTAATAACGCGTGATACCGTCACAACAGAAACGCCTGCTCTCTCAGCAACGTCATAAATACTAGCTTTCATCTATTTAAACTCCTTTAAACAAAATTCTACAAATACTTTTTCACCCTAAAATCATTATAACATTCTTCATAGAATTTCCCTACGGATTTCAATAAATGAAACCGCTTTAACTTTTGTTATTCTCATCATAGATTTAAATTTGTTTTTTGTCAAAGGTTTTTTAAAAGTTAAACGATAATGCAAACGGTTGAATATAGCTTAAAGCATTGAAAAAGGCTATTAAAAAATATTTTCGATTTGCGATTTTTAAATCACTCTCAAGATTACACAGTTGATACAATGTAGTGTCGTGTACCATAAAATTACACTAAAGTTTAACCGCTTATATTGACAGATTGGTTTTTTATGTGTTATTCTGCTTTTATAATGATTGTATGCCACGAATCGATCATTATAAAGGAGGATCAATTTGAAGTACATCATCGGCTTTGATGGAGGCGGTTCTAAAACCCGCGGTGTTATAACGGATCTAGAAGGAAATGTAATAGCAGATAAAATTAGTGGCCCAACTAATTATCAAACCATTGGCATTTACGAAACAGAAAAAACACTAAAAAAACTCTTTTTAGAATTAATTAAAGAAAAAGAAATATCAAAGAACCAAATTGCTTACGTCTTTTTAGGTTTGGCTGGTGCAGACATGGAAAGTGATTTTGCTATTTTAAACGAGGTTTGCCATCGAATTTTCGAAAGCATCCCCTATGAAGTAGTTAATGATACTTGGCTAATAATGCGAAGTGGTACAAAAGATCCTTTTGGTGCTGTTTCAATTTATGGCACTGGTGCAAATGCAGGAGCAATAAACAAAGACGGCCAAATGTTTATTTTGAGAGCTTTAGATTATTTATTAGGCGGCGGTGGCGGTGGTGGTGAAATCACACAGGACGCTTTACATTATGCCTTTAGATCAAACGAATTAACCTATAAAAAAACAGCTTTAGAAATTGAAGTTCCCAAAGCTTTAGATGCTGATAATATTAATAGTCTACTTAATAAAATGTACCCTATTATGCAACTTAGTCAAACTCAATTAAACCGCATCCCCCCTTTGGTTTTTAAACTGGCTAAGAATGGGGATCTCGTTTCAAAGGAGATTCTAAGAAACCATGGTAGAAACCAAGGCGAAATGTTAAAAGGCATTTTATTACAAGGCAACTTTTCAAAAGATGAGTTCCCAATTATTCTAGGTGGATCTGTATATAAAGGAGAATCCTCAGAATTCATGGATGCATTCCAGGAAGTCATTTTACAAAGCTATCCAAAAGCTAAATTTAAAATTAGTGAACTTGAGCCAGTTACTGGCGCTGTGTTATTTGCATTCGATCGACTTAATTACACCATTAATCAAAATATTATTGATAATCTAAAAAAGAGCCTTTCGCTAAAATAGACCGTTAGACGGTCTATTTTACATTTCTCATTTAGTTCTGCTTCTATTTTGATTCAAACGATATGCCAATACAACCAAAATGAAAATCAACCATAATACAGTAATTAAAATTATTGTAAATTCTTTGTATTTTTCATATTTGTTATTTTCAGAATGATCATGTATGGAATCTATCGGTAAACTTACATCAATATCATCTAAATTAATATCATCTTTGATTTCCGTCTCTTCCTCTATAGCAAGATCTTCTGTAGAATTAGCTTCATCTGATGAAGTAGAGGTATCTTCAGTTGTAACATTTTCACTTTCAGTTGAAGTCACTGTTTCTTCTGATGTTTCGGAAGCATCACCAGTTGATTCATCAGATTTATTTTCACCTTCTTCATGGTTGACAGTTTCATTAACGGGATCTGTATTATTGTTGCTCTTTTTCTTTAATGGTGTTGTATTCTCATAAATTCCACCTTCTGAAACAACAAACCCTTTCTCACCAGCCATGAATAAAAATTCTTTGGCCTGTTCTGCCTGTGATTTTGTAGAAAATGGTCCAGCAAACACTTTATGCCAACCATAAACTTCTTTAATGACACAATCATAGCCTATGGATTGAATATAATCTGAATATTTCTCAGCATTTTTCAAATACTCAAATGCACCAAGTTGTACAAAATAACTTTCATTTGCAAACACTATGCCAATCTGCAAGAACATGGTTATTATTACAACAGCAACGATACTCTTTTTAATCATAAATACCTCGAGGTTTAATTCCAAGTTGATCCAACATTAATTGATGAAATGCCATTGGTGTTAAATGATGATTCACATAAGACTCATATACCAAATCCACTTCAAGATCTATGATTTGATTATCATTTTTAACAACAATATTCATATGTTCAATTTCTTCTAAAAATCTTGCTTTTAAAATCTTAACGCCATCTTTATTTGTATTGGGTAAAATCATAGCAAATAAATTCTCATCAATTCTAAAATGCATATCCACATTTCTGGTCAAATCAATGACAAACTCAGAAAGATACTTAATAAATTTTTCACCTTGAGACTGTCCATACAAGTGGTTTAAAGTCTCAAAGGATTCAATGTGAAAAAGCATCACAGACAAATCACTGCCATATCTTTTCTGACGATTTATTTCATGTTCTAAAGTTTCTCGATAATCTACTTCATTTTTAAACCCTGTCAACTCATCAATTCTTACCAGCTCTTTAAAATCTTCTTCAAAGCTCTTAGATAAACGAAGATATTTTCGATTCATAAATCCAATTAACCCTGTTACTAATGCAACAACTGTTGGCAGAAGCAACAGCACATATGACAACAATATGGCTTCCATCATGTCAGTTGTACCAGATATCAAAACAAGAACACCATAACCCAGTGTAATTATGAAAGCCATCATCAATGCTGTAATCAAGCCACTGGATACACCAAATAGGCCAACTATTCCAACTAGCCCTATCATCAAGTCAATGATCCATTCTGATTGTAGATAAAAAAAAGTCACTGTAAAACTAACAGCAGTTAATGCCAAAACTAACATACTCAATAAAAATCTATTCATTTTATATTGCTTCATGACAATTACCTCATATACGTATACTAGTATTATACCAATTATTTGTAAAAAGTCATAGAAAAGGGAAAAAAAGTATCTTAAATTTAAAAGCTATGCAAAAAAGGCTTTCGCCTTTTTTAATGTTTGATTTCACTTTTTTTTACATTGATAATTCCATTTACCAAACTAACAACTACAGTACATTCTTCATGAATGGTATTTCTTAAATATTGCTCAGCTATTTCATCTTCAATATAGGTTTGAATAGCTCGTCTTAAAGGTCGTGCACCATAAGCATCAGAATACCCCTTTTCAAGGATAAAGTCTTTCACATCTGGTTCAACAATCAGTGCCATTTGTTTGTCATTAAGCTCTAGTTCAACTTCCTGTAGCATTAAGTCAACAATTGCTCTTAAAACAGGTTTGCTTAACTTGTTAAAAACAATTACTTCATCTACACGATTTAAAAACTCAGGTCTGAAAAATTCTTTCAAAGCATCTTTAATCGCAACTGAATTTTCAACTTTCTCACCTCTTGAGAATCCCATCGTTAATGCCTTGTTTTGAGTGCCAGCATTTGAGGTCATAATGATAACGGTGTTTTCAAAATGAACGGTTCTACCTTGATTGTCCGTTAATCGACCATCTTCTAGAATTTGAAGTAAAATGTTAAAAACATCGGGATGTGCCTTTTCTATTTCATCTAATAAGATGACTGTATAAGGTTTACGACGTACAATATCTGTTAATTTACCACCTTGATCATATCCGACATAACCTGGAGGGGCACCAATAATTTTTGATACTGAATGTTTCTCCATGTATTCTGACATGTCCAAACGAACCATTAAATCTTCACTGCCAAAGAGCTCTAAGGCTAATTGCTTTACCAATTCAGTTTTACCTACACCAGTAGGTCCAACAAAGATAAAGGATGAAGGACGTTTAATCTTCTTAAAAGCTACACGATTTCTTCTAATGGTTTTTGCAATGGATTTAATGGCATCATCTTGTCCCTTTACCTTATGTTCTAATCGATTTTCCAGATCAAGGAGTTTATCTACTTCTTCTTCTGTTATACGCTGAACAGGAATTTTAGTCCAAGCTTCAATGACATATGCAATATCTTCCTTTGTTAAATGAACCATATTGGATTGTTGCTCAAGGCTAAAGATTTTTTGTTCCAATTTGATAATGTCAGAGCCAATTTCAGCAGATTTTTCAAAGTTTGCCAAATTGTCATATTTATCTTTTTCTTCATGCAACTGATTGAGTTGATCTTTAAGCGCAAGAACTTCAACTAAACCTTGATTTTTAAGATTTGCTCTTGACCCCGCTTCATCCAATACATCTATAGCCTTATCAGGCAAATAGCGATCCTTGATATAACGAGCAGACAAGTGAACACAAGCTTCTATAACATCATGATCAATGATTACTTTATGATATTCTTCATAATAATCTTTGATACCCTTCATTATTTCAATGCTTTCATCTATTGATGGTTCTTCAACAACAACAGCTTGAAATCTTCTTTCTAAGGCTGCATCCTTCTCAATGTGCTTTCTGTATTCATCTAATGTTGTAGCACCTAAAATCTGTATTTCACCTCTCGCAAGGGCAGGTTTTAAAATATTGGCAGCATTCATGACACCACCCTGTACCTCGCCAGCACCTACAATATTATGCAGTTCATCAATGACTAAAATCACATTACCTAAGGCTTTTGCCTCTTCAATAATGCCTTTCATTCGAGATTCAAACTGACCTCTAAAATGGGTACCAGCAACAATTGCAGTCATATCCAACAAGAAAATTTCCATATTGTAGAGTTTCGCAGGTACTTGTTTGGTTGCAATTCTTACGGCTAATCCTTCTGCAATGGCAGTTTTACCAACACCGGCTTCTCCAATGAGTACAGGATTATTTTTACTTCTACGATTTAAAATTTGAACAACACGATCTATTTCTCTATTTCTTCCGATAATACGATCTACTTCGTTGTTTCTTGCTTTTTCTGTTAAATTTTCACCATATAGTTCTAGATTTTTTTTCTTTGATTTCTTCTTTTTCTTCTTAGAGGATTTATCTGAAGGTTCATCCTCTTCTAGTATAGGCATTTCATCATCCATTTCATGTTCCGAGAACATCTCCATCATTGCTTCAGGAGAATCCAAATCATCCATATCCATGTCCATGTCTTCAAGGATTTCATTCATACCGCTTGTCATACTTTTAAGTTGCTCAATGCTCATTCCAGTTTCCTCAATCATCTTTTCGATGCCTGGGATTTTCTTTTTATAAGCACATTCAATACACAACGCTTCTGAAACAGGCTTACCATGTTCCATTTTGGATAAAAAAATCACTGCTATATTTTCATTACACTCTGTGCATAATTTCATAATCAATCTCCACTTCTATTACTTTCGATAAATTATTATATCATACTCATATGAAATATATAGGCAATTTATCTTTTTTTAAGACTTGCTCTTTTTTCAAAAAAGTAAAACAATCCAAAAAAATCCCACAAATAAAATGTGAGATTTAAGAAAAATTCATTTATCTGCTATGACGAATGCCAATTTCTTTAATAAAAAGTTTCCTTTTATAATCCTTAGGTACTACAATGGCAATAGACTTTATTTGAGTCCATTCAATGTCTTGATTTGAAAAAAACTGTAATGGCAACTCATAAGATTGAAAATGTGTTTCAGAACGATTGGTATCTTCAAACCATGGAAATTTAGTTAAAATCACTTCAAAATAATGCTGTAGTAAACCAATTGATCCAATGTTTAATTCACTGGTTTTTCCATAGATATCAGTCAATCGAACAAATAGTTCAGTTAACTCCTTATTACCTTCTGTCATGTCACCAAGGGTCAAATAGATGGCATCTTGATTTGTTAAAGTGTAAAAATCATCTTTAGTAAATTTCAAAATCCCTTCATAATAGCCTTCCGTATCTAAATAAGCGCCATAAATCAAGGATTTTCTACCTTTTAATTTACTTGTACCTTCATACCATTTGGTTAAACCACTGGAAGAAATGTACACACTATCCATTGTTGCCGATTCGAGTACATCATCTTCTGAGAAATTTGCAATAACTTCTTCCATGCCATTATTATATTGTGTGAGATATAGGGTTTCTGGTAGATCAACAAAATTAGCAATGTTTTTAAAGCCAACTTCATAATCTACATCTTTTAAAGTTGAAGTTAAAAAGTACGAAATTAATTGAGAAGCAATCTCTTCCTGCGTATCCCTTTCCAGCAAAGATGCAATATTATGGGTTTTGCCTCCAATTGGAGAGGTGTCGTATGGATACCAGGTTTCATTGAAATAACCATGATTTGCACCATAAATCCATACTGCCGATTTAAAATAACCAGGTTCTGTAAGAGATAATCTTTCATATTGATTATTCCCTGTCATATAACTCACATCCATATCATTGGAACCATGAAGTAAAAGATAATTCACATTTTCCAAGTCAATATACCGATTGGCAGGCTGAAATTGTCCGTCTGTTGGTGCGATGGCAACAATAGACTTTATATTGTAATTCATTCCCAAATGTTTTCTCGAATCATTTGGAAGGGTTTGGATGCTATTAAAATATTCAGAAATGGCAACAGCCTCACCACCTCTGGAGTGACCCATTAATGCTATGTTTTCAAAATCAAGTTTCTGGTAAAAGTACGAATCTTGATTCTGATTCAATTTCTCTAAATATCTTAAGTGACTCAATAAAACATATGCCCTTGCATCATTTTCATTGCCCAAGGAATCATCCAAAAATTCCGAATCATAAGTTGAATAATTAAAACAATTTTCATCTACTGATACAACAAAAAAACCTCTTTGTGCTAAATATTTGCCTAAGTAATCATAACCAGTTTCCGAAGACAAAGTCATTTCATGATTGCCGTGGACAACTAAAACTACTGGAAATGCACCCTTACCTTCAGGCATATAAAACTGTCCATTTAATGGAATATCAAAAACATTATAACCTAAAAATTGAGCACGAGATTTTCCCCAAGCACCTAGAAAATATGAAACACTTGTGGTTTCACTCTGAAACTCTTCATCAAAATCAAAGCGATTTAAGTAATCTATATTGCCATAGATGCCTTGTGTAATATCATAACCTTTTGGAATTTCATATATGGGATGATCTACGACAAAGGTATCCATGGCATTTGTAATTGGTTCAGCGGGTAAACCGTCATAAACATAGATATAACCCATTAAAACAATTGAAATCAGATAAAACAAATGAAACAAAGAACGTACCCATATGGTCTTAAAATATCGATTTTTATTTTTAAATAAATGTATGATTGAGTAAATGAAGAGACCCGTTAAAAATAAAAATACAAGAGTGGATCCTATTGCTATATAGTTGCCAATTTCACTTTTATATGAAGTAAAGATAAAACTTAACATGACAAAAGAGCCACCTACATAAAACACGACAGTTGAAGGTAGTTTTTTTATTTGATCATAGATATGGGTTAATAAAAAGAACCCTCCAGGTATAACAACAGCCGTCAGTGAAATAACCAATAGCATAGCCTTTATACCACGATGTTGAAACAAATATACTTCATAAGAGATTAAAGTTAGAAAGATTACTGAAAACAATAACCGAAATCCCCATTTGATGCCATCTGTTTCTGTAAAAGGGGCTTTTAAATACTGTAACCATTTTTTCATAATAAAAAGAATTTTCCTCCAATATAGATGGCACAATTTATTTGTGCCAAAACGATTCCAATTTAACACCTAAGCCATCTGCGGTTCTATTGACATAGGCATAATAAGCTGCTATTTGATTGATGTCAAGAATATCTACATCTGAAAAGCCTACTTCTCTTAAATCCTGAATATCTTTCTCAACCATATTCCAAGGTTCAACAGTAAGTTTTTCTGAATATCTTAACATAACCTTATCTTTTTCTGAAATATCCGCAGTTTCAAAATCCATTTTCACCTGATGCATCAAATCATCTGTAGAAGCCTGACGAAGACCTTCGCCATGATGGGTCTCTCAGTATACACACTGATTTAAACTAGATACTACTACACCAATCATTTCTCTTTGCTGCTTGGATAAATTATTTTCTCCATGCATCAATTCTTCATAAATCATTAAATGAGCTTCCAATGTTTTGGGATGAAGACTGTGTATTGTTAAGATATTATCTACAATTACATCCTCTTCACCTTTGGTCACATGATTGTATAATCTTTTTAATTCCCCTGTTGCTTCATTAGGTTCAATTACTTTTATCCATGCCATCTCTCTCTTCGTCGAGTAGACAACGCTCGACATTCCCCCTCTCTATTTTCATAGTGAGGGAAATAGTCTAGTTGCCCCTCACAGAACCCAACGT
>JAFGVN010000132.1 GCA_016937975.1 Clostridia bacterium | reverse complement strand
GGAACTGGCGGGTTAGCTTAGTCAATTAAAAGCTGTTAGGCTTTTCTACCTAAGAATCTTATGACTTTAGTCGTGAGAGGTTCAAAACCTCTGAAAATGTCTTCTAGATTTTGTTGAAAGAAATGAAATTGTCTTATATACTAATGAATATTGCTATAGAAATGTTAAAGGGGATAAAAATGAAATTAAAGGTTAAAAACAAAATACAATATGTAATACTCATTGTGGGTTTAATTCTTTTCTTTGGTTTAACATACTGGTTAAATCAACCTATGGAGGGAGAAGTGCCTACTGCTGCAAGTAAAGTCATCTTTGAAAAGGCTCATGTAAAAACAATATTGTCAGAAGAGGCATCACCAGATGACTGGACAGAAGGTCTGAGACTGGGGCTACAGGAAGTCATCATGACCATAGACAGTGGAGAATTTAAGGGTATGGATTTATTAGCATACAATTATTTAAGTGCCTATGGCAATATTGACTTGAAAGAAAATACTAAAGTCATAGTAAGAATGGATACAGATGAATCTAATAATCCCTATATAACCAGTGTTTCGAATTATGACCGAAGCTTTTTAATTCTGTTTTTAGTAGGACTATTCATTCTCTTAATGATTGTTTTTGGTGGAAAGAAAGGATTTACAGCATTACTAGGACTTGGATTTACCATGTATAGTATCTGGTTCTTCTTAATTCCTTTAATCAAAAGAGGATTTCCCGTCATTCCTTCAGCAATATTATTGGTTTCTGTGACTACTTTTGTATCACTTGTGTTTTTAAATGGATTTTCTAAAAAGACTATGATAGCAGTACTTGGATGTATTGGAGGTGTTACAATAGCAGGATTAATTGCTTATCTGGCAGGTAAGATCTCACCAATAAATGGTTTCAATATGTCAGAGGCTGAAGAACTAATTTTAAGATCTGGTGATCAAGTAAAAATTAGTGGATTGCTGGTCAGTGGGGTTTTGATTTCAGCTTTAGGTGCTGTGATGGACGTAGCAATGATGATTGCTTCTTCGATATCGGAATTAAAAATAATGAATCCAAAAGCCAAAAGGTCCCAATTGTTTAAATCTGGATTAAACATAGGACAGGATGCCATGGGCACCATGGCCAATACTTTGATACTAGCCTTCGCAGGCGCATCACTTAATATGTTGTTGCTGTTTAGAATTTTTGATTATCCAGTTTTACAGATTATGAACAGTGATTTGATGTTATTAGAAATTATTCAAGGTATATCCGGTTCGATTGGTATTGTTTTAACGGTTCCATTTGTTGCTCTATTAAGTGCTTCGATGTTTGTAAAGAAAAAAGCATGACAAAATAAATTTATAAAAATCCCCTAGTGGGATTTTTTTTACTTTTTTGAAAGGGGGGGTGGGACGCCTTTGTTAAATATAAATAATTATTGTAATCAAACTTAATGTTGGACTGAAAAAAAAGAAATTTAATTCCATTTTTAGTTAATTTAAAAAGTATATAAAATGATTTTGTTTGTAAAATAATGGGTTTTAGAACAAAAAAATTGTAGTAGTTGTAAAGTTAAGAAATAGTTAATATCATTTCTATAACCATTTCGATATACTATAATATTGTCCCTATAAGCCAAAAATACATACAAAAGGTAATTGGAAGAACGTTTTCCTTAACAATTCTTAACTAATTCTTAACTATTCATTACTTTTTGTAAAGCTTTAACAAAACTAAAATGTAATTAGGGTTATTAAATGGAAGTAATATTCTGAATATTATAATATTGGCTTAGATTCATAGGACGTAGTGGGAAGTAGTGTAGAAACAAGTAATGATTAAGGGGAGGCATAATGAAAAGAATAGTTTCTTTATTCTTGGTAATGGTGTTGGTTTTAACATCAATACCATTTGGTAGTATTTCATTTGCAGAAACCTTCAGTTCAGATTTAATTATTTCTGAATATGTGGAAGGTGGAGGTTTTAACAAGGCATTGGAAATCTACAACGGAACAGGTCAAACTGTAAACTTGACAGGCTATACCATTGAGAAAGATAGCAATGGTAATGGTGTGTTTAATGAGAGTCTGACGCTTGGAACATCAGATTTAATAGCAGGAGATACCTTTGTTGTATCAAGAACAGATGCTACAGGTATTTCTGCTGATGCGGTTGATTTGTTTGACGGTAGCAAACAGACTGTCAATTGGAATGGAGATGATCAAGTCAGACTGCTTAAAGATGGCGTCGTAATTGATGTTTTCGGAGTACCTGGCGGTATAAATTTTGCTAAGGATCAAACTTATGTGAGAAAAGCAAATATCTATGATGGAAGAACAACAAGTTATACATCTGTGGATGAAATTGCCAATGAATGGGATGTATATCCAAAGGATACAGCATCTTATTTAGGATCTCACATCATGGGTAATGTTGTGATTCCAGTTGTAGTTGCAAATGTAGAAGCAACAGTTGCTTCTGGTGAAGTAGCGGTAGGAACAATGGTTACATTAAGCACAGAAACCGTTGGTGCACATATTTATTTCACAACAGATGGTAATGATCCTGTTGTTGGTACAAATGGATATTCAGCACCAATTGAAATTACAGAAAATGTAACAATTAAGGCAATCGCTTCAAAAGAAGGAGCAACGAATTCCGGAATATCTACTTTTGAATATACAATTCCTGTGATTGTAACGTCAGTTGCTGATGTAACAGCATCAGTTTTATCAGGTGAAGTTTATTCTGGTACTAGAGTTGAATTGGTAACAGAAACTGCAGATGCACATATTTATTATACAACAGATGGTACTGAACCAATTGTAGGTACAAATGAATATGTAGCTCCAATTACAATTACGGAAGCAACAACAATTATGGCTGTTGCTACAAAAGAAGGTTTAGATAATTCTAATGTTTCAACTTTTAACTATACTATAAAAGTTGTTGCGACAGATTTTACAGATTTAATTATCTCAGAATACCTTGAGGGCGGTAGCAACAACAAAGCACTTGAATTATACAATGGTACAAGCAGTCCAATAGACATGACTGGTTACAAATTGGTTTTATTTTCAAATGGAAGTGATAAACCAGGGAATACAATGAATCTAGAAGGTACATTGGCAAGTGGTGCTTGTTATGTAATTTACCATGCAAGCTCAATTCAAGCCATAAAAAATGTTGGCAATCAAGACAGTACTGTTTGCTATTTTAACGGTGATGATACCATCGTTTTATATAAAGGCGAAACGATTATCGATTCAATTGGTAAGTTTGGTTTTGATCCAGGCTCTGAGTTTAAAAATAATGGTGTCAGCACTGCAAATATGACCTTGGTTAGAAAACTTTCTGTTAAACAAGGGGATACAAACATTAATGATGAATTTGATCCTTCTGTTGAATGGGATGCATATCCTCAAGATACAGTAGAATACTTGGGTTCATATGGTGCAGGTCAAGAAGTTGTTGCAAATGTCTTAGCTTCACTTCCTAATGGTAAATATCCAGTAGGTACTGAAGTGGAATTGACAACAACCACTGAAGGTGCATCAATTTACTACACAACTGATGGTACTGAACCAGTGGCAGGCACGAATTTATATGCTGCTCCAATTTCAATTACTGAAAATGTAACCATTAAGGCAATTGCTACGAAAGAGGGAGCTTTAAATTCTGGCATTTCAACTTTTGAATATACGGTACCAGCATTTATTGATTTAATTATCTCTGAGTACATTGAAGGGAGTAGCAATAATAAAGCTATAGAAATTTACAATGGTACAGGCAGAGAAGTTGATTTAACTGCCTATACTGTAAAATTATTTGTAAATGGCGAAAGTACTGCTAAGTATGAATTGAATCTTACAGGTACATTAGCAGATAATGATTGCTATGTTATTTATAATGCAAGTGCAAACGATGCAATTAAAACTGTAGGCGATGTAAGTTCAACTGTAACATATTTTAATGGTGATGATGACATTGTTTTATATAAAGGTGATGTCGTAATCGATTCATTTGGTAAAGTAGGTACCGATCCAGGTGATTACTATGATATTAATGGTGTTAAAACACAGGATAAAACCTTAGTCAGAAAATTAACAGTTACTCGTGGTGACACAGTGATTGATGATGCCTTTGATCCATCTCTTGAGTGGGAGATGTATGATAAGGATACAGTAGATTACTTAGGTTATTATGGTCCGAAAGTGGATCCTTTATTGGATTATTATAAAGATGCTGTAGGTTTGACTGGCGAAGCATTAAAAGCAGCACTTAATGATATTATTGATGGTCATACTGTAAGATCTTACAGTCAAGCTTATGATGATTTAATCATTACAGATGCAGATCCAAAGCAACCAGGCAATATTATTCAATTCTATAATGGTTTATCAGTAAATGGAGCTGCACAATATGCTAATGGTGCTGGTTGGAACAGAGAACATGTATGGGCTAAATCTCATGGTGACTTTGGTACTGCAAATGGACCAGGAACGGATTTACATCAATTGAGAGCTACAGATGTAGATGTAAATACAGTAAGAAATCACTTTGATTTTGCAGAATTAGATGAAACTGCTGCTGGTGTAACACTTGTTAATGAAACAACAGATTGTTATGTCATAAATTATGGTGATGCGAGAGAAGGTCTTTTTGAACCGAGAGAAGAAGTAAAAGGCGATGTAGCACGTATTTTATTCTACATGGCAACAAGATATGAAGGAGAAGCAGATGATGGCTTTGCCATTGATTTAGAGTTATCAAATTCAGCATTATCTGTTGCTCAAACGCAATCAGGTGTTTATGGTGAACATGGTATCTTAGATGTCTTATTACAATGGCATATTCAAGATCCTGTAGATGCTCTAGAAATGGCAAGAAACGAAACTATTTACGGTATTCAAGGCAATAGAAACCCATATATTGACCATCCTGAATATGTTGCTTCGATTTGGGGGACTGTAAAACCACCAGAACTGAACTTAAATATCAAAGAAGCATTGGCATTAGGTAAAGATACAGAAAATGTAACCGTAACAGGTCAAATCGCTTATTTTGCAACAAGTTATGGCAATCCAGTACTTCAAGCAAACATCGATGGACAAAACTATTCACTTTATGTCTTTGGTGGTGCTCCAGATGGTGCTAAAATCGGTGATACAGTTAAGATGAATGGTAAATATGTCATTTATGGCGGATTACCTGAATTGTCAAATATTTTAAGTGCATCAATCGTAAGTACAAGTGAACCTGCGGTGATTCCAGAAGAAGTTACTTTAGATTACTTAAGCAAGAATGGTCTAAACATGCTTGGAAGATTTGTAAAAATCAAAGATGTAACTCTAGGTGAGTTTGCAGATAAATCTACTCCGATTACAGATGCTACGGGCTCATTATCAATCTATAAGGCAACACCATATCCAACATTAGTTGAAAAAGGTGATGTGGTAGACTTATATGGGATGGTTGCATGTTACAACACATCAGTACAGTTGTATGTCGGTACAAAAGAAGATAACGGATTCAACATTTATGATATTGTAAATGATACAAAAGCACCGTTAATTACTTTAGAAGATCAATATTTAGATGCAAAAGTCAATACAGATTATACTATAACAATTGATGCTGCAGACAATAAAGGCATTGATACTGTATTGGTAAATTACAAACTAGGAGAAGCAACAATCTCTGATCAAGCAATGGCTTATGATGATACCCTTAAAAAGTACAAATTTGTAGTTCCTGGTACATCTATTGTTTCAGAGCTTGAAAACATTGAATTTACGTTTAAGGCAACAGATATAACTGGTTTGAGTTCAACTGCGAATGTAACGGTTTTAGTGGACAACAAACCACAAATTACAGAAGTATTACCAACGAGAGGCAGTAATCTGGGAACTGAAAACTCACCTTTAATCAGTGTTACTTTGGAAAATGCAGGCATTAATCCAGAAGTGAAACTGAGCCTGACAACAGGTGATAACGTTATAGTTTCCAATGCAGTGATGCATATCAAAGAAGCAGATAAAGTATATGAATACAATACAAGTGCATTAGAAGATGGCACTTATGTTGCAACTGTAATTGTAACTAGAGCAGATGGCATTTCAAATGTCATAACATGGACTTTTACAGTTGGTACTCAAAAATATACAGCTTACTTTGGTCAATTACATGCGCATACTGCTGAGTATTCTGATGGTTCAGGTACTTTAGCAAATGGTTTAGACTATTTAAAGAATCTGCCATCAAGTGAAAATGTAAACTTTGTATCTTTTACAGATCACTCAAACTATTTTGACACAACATCTGCTGCAAACCCTGCTGGTGCAATGAATGATACTGGCTTAATGACAGCAGAAAGTTTGCTTAAGTGGAACACTTATAGATCAACAGTTGCTAATTTCAACAATGAAAATGCCGGCGTCGTTCAAGCAATGGCTGGTTATGAAATGACATGGTCAGGTGGTCCTGGTCATATCAATACATTCAACTCTATTGGTCTTGTCAGTAGAAATGATAAAACATTAAATAACAAAACAGGTGATGCAGGTCTTAAAGCATATTATGATACATTAATCTTAAATACAGAACCACTTGCAAACCTTTCGCAATTTAACCATCCAGGCAAAACATTTGGTACATTTGCAGATTTCGCTTACTGGTCACCAGCTATTGACAATAAAATGGTAGCTGTTGAAGTTGGTAATGGTGAAGGTGCAATTGGATCAGGTGGTTATTTCCCAAGTTACACCGAATATACAAAAGCTTTGGATAAGGGATGGCATGTCGCTCCAACAAACAACCAGGACAACCATAAAGGTAAATGGGGTAATGCAAATACTGCACGAACAGTCATTATTACAGACCAATTTACAAATGAAGGTTTATTAACTGGTATGAAAAACATGTCAGTATATGCAACAGAAGATAAAAACTTAGATATTCAATATACAGTAAACAATCAAATGATGGGTTCTATAATTTCAGAAGTACCAACAGAACCTTTACAATTTGTTGTTAAGGTCAATGATCCTGACAATGGTGATATGATTTCTAAAATTGAGATTGTTTCAAATGGCGGTCGTGTATTAAACAGCCAAACATTCAGCTCTGAATCAGCAGATTGGAGTTTTGAATTGCCATCACAACAAGCTTACTACTATGTAAGAGTTACTCAAGCAGATAAGAATATTGCAGTTACTGCTCCAATTTGGATTGGTCAAGCACCATTAGTGGGTATCAGCTCTTTTGAAACAGAAACTAAACTTCCTGTAACAGATGAAGCTTTAACCTTTACCACTACAATGTTTAATAATGAGTCTCAACCTGTAACGGTGAAATCTGTTGAGTACAAATTAGGTGATGTTGTATTGGAAACAAAAACATTAAATGAGCAAATCGTTACAAATGGCACATTGACAAATCAATTCTCTTATACCCCTACAACATCAGAAAATATTGTCATTTCAGTTAAGGCAATTATTACTGTAGCAGGTGAAGATAAAGTCTTTGATCAGAAGGTTGAACTTTATGTAAGAGATGCATCTAAGCTTACTTATGTTGGTATAGATGCAAGTCATTATAACGAATATGTAGCAGGTAACTATAAAGACAGTATGGGCAACTTTGCCAATATGGCAGTTGAATCAGATGTTCGAGTAGTTGAATTAAAAACGTCTGAAGATTTAATAGCTGCAACTCAAAATCCTCAATATAAAATGATTATTTTAACGCCACCAACAAGAAGAAATGGTAACGCATTCTTGTTAGGCTATAAGAGTTATTCAGAAGAAGAGATAGTAGCAATTAGAGCCTTTGCAGAAAAAGGTAATACAGTAATTGTAACGGGTTGGGGTGATTACTATGAGAGTTATGATAAATACTCTGATGGTACTGCTTACACGCTTCCGGCAGATCAACAAATGTCTGCACAACAAAATACATTATTGGCAGCATTAGGATCGAACATCAGAGTTTCTGACGATGAAGTAAAAGATGATACCAATAACGGTGGTTCACCACAAAGATTATATTTCACAGAATATAACTTGTTAAATCAGTTTGCTATAAAAGTAAGTCCTAGTGAGCAAGTTTATTCAAATTATGGTGGTGCTACAATTTATACAGTGGATTCAAATGGTCAACCAAGCAGTATCATTCCTGCAACAGTTAGTCCAATGGTTTACTCCTTTGCAACAAGCTATTCATCAGATGATGATAAAGATGGTACTACAGGAATTACAGGTGTTTTAGTTCCTAAATACAATGATAAATATATGATCGCTGCATCAGAAAAAGTGGCCTATGACAACGGAAAAACAGGTACGATTATTGTAGCGGGTTCAGCATTTATGAGTAATTTTGAAATCCAAGCAACAATGGATAGTTATTCTACACCTGCTTACAGTAACTATACAATCCTTCAAGAGATTGTTAACTCTATTAGTGCTGTAGAAATCACTAAAATTGCAGATTTACATGCTGCTAATGAAGGTCAACGTTTTGTCACTGAAGGTATTGTGACATCTAATGCTTCAGGTTACGACAAAGATACTGCATTCTTTGATAGTATTTACTTGCAAGATGAAACTGCGGGTATCAATGCATTCCCTGTTGCAGGTGATATAAGAGCCGGTCAAAAGGTTCGCATTAAAGGTATAACAAGTTCATACAATGGTGAAAGACAAATAAATGTTCTTTCCATTGAAATCATTGATGAAAATGTAAGTATGTTGCCAGAACCAATTGTATTAACGACAAAAGAAGCTTCACAAGCAATGAATTTGGGAAGTCTTGTAAAAGTAAGTGGTACAGTAACAAACATAGAATTGGCTAATGGTATTGTAGAAAGTATCTTCATTAAAGATCAAAGCAATGTAGAAACAAGAGTGTTTGTTGATGGATATATTACAAGTACCAAAACGATTGAAAACTTGGCAGTAGGTAATGTACTTGAAGTTGTTGGTTTATCATCAATCAGTACTGAAGGTCCAAGAATAAGAGTAAGAGATCGTGATGATATCACTTGTACATTAGCAAAAAAAGCAAAAGAGATAGAAGTTAGAATCAATAAGAAAACATTAGAACTTGAAGTTGGAACAGAAGCAAAAGATAAAACTTATCAATTGAAAGTAACAGTATCTGGAGCATCAAATCAAATAGTTGTATGGTCATCTAGTGATGAAACTGTTGCGACTGTTGACCAAAATGGTGTTGTTACAGCTGTTGGCGCAGGTAAGGCAACAATAACTGCTAAAAGAGTGTTTGGTTCACAATATGCAAAAGCAACTGTTGAAGTATTCTTGGTTGGAGAGGAAGTAGTGCCTTTAGGTTCAATCAATACAAAGCTTCCTTATATCAGTGGTTATCCAAATGGTAAGTTTATGCCAGATCAAGCAATTACGAGAGCCGAAGTTGCAGCAATATTTGCAAAAATTTTACCAAGTAGAACTAATGATGTAATCCTCTTACAAGATGTATCAACAGAACATTGGGCATATAGTGCAATTCAGGCTAGTGTTTCAAATGGTTTATTCTCAGGTTATCAAGATGGTACTTTTAGACCGGATGCACCAATCACTAGAGGTGAAATTGCAGCTGTTGTTTCAAATTATTGGAAATTGTTAGGTCAAACAAAAGATTCAAATGAAACTGATACAAAGGATGTGAAGGATCACTGGGCTCATGAAGCAATATATAGATTGTATAGAGCTGAATTGGTTTCAGGTTATCCTGACGGGACATTCCGTCCTGATGATTTTACAAAACGTGCTGAGTTTGTAGTGATTATGAACAAGTTACTTGGTAGAAATTCCAATGGTTCAGGTTCGGATAAATATAGTGATATTCAAGGTCACTGGGCAGAAAAAGAGATTATGTCAGCAACTGAATTAGCTGAGTAATTCACTTAAATGCAATAAAAAAGAAACAAACCCTGATTTTCAAGGTTTGTTTTTTTTATTTAAGTATAAGGCTTGATAGGTTTTTATCCATTCCTGTGGTGTAACTTTACTGACTAATTCCCCAATTAAGTCATAGGGTATTTCATCAAAATATTTCAATCGAATGCAGGATTTTCCCATATCTAGTTTATGTTTTGATACGGCTTTAAAACCTTCTTTGAACCAATTCATCAAGTTTTCATCAGCATATAATCCCAAATGATAAATGGCAATGAAATTTTTCTGGGATGCAATGCTTAAAAATGGTAATGGTAGTTTAGGATCACAATGATAACCATCTGGAAATAATTTGTGAGGTACAACATAACCTATCATATTGTAACTCATCGTTTCTTCAAAGCCTTTCGGTAGGTTTTTTTCAATAACTTTTCTAAGCTTGTCTATGATGATCTTACGCGCTTCAGGTAATTCATTAATGTATTCTTGGACTGTAGATGCTTTGCTTTCCATGATTCATCTCCTTTCGATTAGTATATACCCATAATAATTAGTGGATTACCATTTTTCGTTATATAGATTATTGCCTGTAATACAAAAGCTTGTTATCATAATAATATTGAAAGGTTGCATATATGGAAAAACACGTTAAAACAAATATATTTTATGATTCTAAGTTACTCGGTTCAATTATCAAAGTTAATCGATTAATGCAAAACATGAGTCAGACGACACTTGTTGAGGGAATTTGTGTGCCTTCTTATTTAAGTCGGATTGAAAATGCAGAAATAGTACCGAGTATGGAGGTTGTTAATGAGATTTTCAAAGCCTTAGGTTTAACATATTATGATGATGCGGAGTTTATATCAGAAAGCAAGCATCGCTTTGAAGAATACATACAAGCCCTTTTTGATGGGGAATTAGGTGTAGCCATCAGTCTTTATGATGATATTAATGAAGATGAAATTAGATATATGAGTTCGCCAATTATCATTGATTTTTTATTGGTGAAATACATACATCTAGTCGGTACTGAGTTCAGAGATGAAATAACCTCAGTAGATCGTCTGTTGGCTTCCATCATTAATTACATGGATTCTGAGCAGATGCATATCTATATGCTTTATAAAGGTATTGATTTACGTGATGTTAACCGTTTGTTTTTTGAGTCAGAGCAATGTTTTAAAAAAGCTGAGGAGCGTAAACAAACTGGGAAATTGCATCATGAAATGGCATCTCTATATTTTGAATGGGGAAATATGATTCTTGCCCTTGATTATATCAATAAAGCTCAAAGACTCTATGGTGAAGAAGGTAATATCATGGGTTTAACAGCAGTTTACATGATAAAAGGACAAATTTTTATTTATGAAAATCAATTTGAAACTGGCGTTGAATATCTTACTAAATGCTCCAAATTGTTTAGAAGAATAAAAGAGCCAACCTTTGAAACACATATCTACAATCATTTGGCTTGGGCACATATTTTAAATGGGAACCTCTTAGAAGGACAAAAATATCTAAATAAATGTACAGAAGCCTCTATCTTGTTAAAGCAAATCTCAGAAGATTTGATTGTTCCATTATCCAAAGGTGAATTACCGACTTGGTTTGATGATTTAGAATGGATAGAAGGAAGGCTAGAGGAACAAAAGTCTTCAGGTAAATATCATAAATTAGAAGAAAAATATTTGGAACTTCGAAGAAATCAGTTATACAGAATGAATAGGAAGTACAAACTCATAGATGATTGTAGACTTGAAAAACTACAATTTTAAACGACTGATATTTCTTCTTAATGAACAAATAAATAAAACATTTCACATAAATGATCAAAAAAGCGAGTCTTAAGGCTCGTTTTATTATTTTATTTCACAAAACTACTCTCTGGATTTCATAGTGCCTAAACCTTTATAATTTATACATAGAGAAAAACAAATTGGCTCAAGGATCATTTGAGCTTATTTTTAGAAATTCAGGAAAACGATTTTTGCTGATGTGATAATGGAGACAGTAATGAATAGACAAGGTATATATCATGAACCTAAAAGCAGATACGCTTATCCTTATGATAAAAAAACATTGCATCTGAGAATAAGAACCGCGAAAGATGATTTAATACAAGTAAAAGTCATAGCCTTTGATCCATACAGTTATATCCCTAACGAACATGGTGAATGGATCTTTGATCTGAGTAAAAGATTTTTCATTGAAATGAAAAAGGAACATAGCGATGAATTATTTGATTATTGGTTTTGTGAAGTCCATGAAATAGACACATTAAGAATAAGATATGCATTTGTTTTAGAAGATCATTTAGATTCAATGTTTTATGGTCCTTATCTTACATGTTCAATGTCAGCATATGAAAACATTGCAGAAAAAGGGAATCATTATTTCAATTTCCCTTATATAAACGAAGAAGATTTGTACAAAGGTCCAGATTGGGTAAAAAATTCAGTCTGGTATCAGATTTTTCCAGAGCGATTCCATAGAAGTGATCAAGGTCCAGAAATTCAGGGGTTATTACCATGGGGATCTGAAGAAATCGTCACCAATGAAATGGTATTTGGCGGTAATCTTATGGGGATTATCCATAAGCTGGATTATATAAAGCAATTGGGGATAACAGGGATTTATTTTACACCTATTTTTGAATCTCCCTCGACTCATAAATATGACACCACTGATTACTATAAAATAGACAGTGCCTTTGGTGATAATGAAACCTTAAAACTTCTCATAGAGGAAGCGCACAAAAGAGAAATCAAGGTGATGCTGGATGGTGTTTTTAATCACTGTGGTTATTATCATCCTTATTGGCAAGATGTCATTATCAAAGGTAAAAAGTCAATGTATTATGATTGCTTCTACATTGATGGGGATGAAATTCATGTAAAAGATGAAAACATCATATTTTCATATCCAACAATGGAAACGATTAGCAAATTAAATTATAGAATCTTTGGTACTGCACCGAATATGCCAAAATGGAATACTTCAAATCCTATTGCCAGAGCGCATTTAATCCATGTCGGAAGATACTGGATTGAAAACTATAACATCGATGGCTGGCGACTGGATGTGTCCAATGAAGTTTCACATGATTTTTGGCGTGCATTTAGAAAAGAAATGAAAACATTAAAAGAAGATCTATATATTATTGGAGAAAACTGGGACAATTCCTATCCTTGGGTTCAAGGTGATCAGTTTGACGGTGTGATGAACTATGAACTATTAAATGTAATCTGGAATTTCATAGGTGTAGAAGATATAAGAGAAAAGTATTCTGTCAAAATGTTTGTAGAGGCACTCGGTAATTATACTGTTAATTATCCAAAGAACATCTTGCCATTTCTCTTCAACATGGTAGATTCCCATGATACTGCAAGAGTGATGACTGTTTCACAGGGAGATATAAGAAAAGCTAAGTTAATTTATTTGTTACAGTTTATCTTGCCTGGATCGCCAAGTATTATGTATGGCAGTGAAATAGGACTTAAAGGAAACTTTGAGTCTGCAAGAGGCTGTATGATTTTCAATGAGAACACTGAAAAGCATCCATTATATGTCTTCCTAAAAGAACTCATTGATTATCGAAAAAAACATGAAGTATTTAGAACTGAGGCTTATAGAATTGAAGAAATATTTCAAGAGAAAAACAGTATCTTTATTGTAAAAACTTTTGGAGAAGAGAACTTATATGTTCTTATTAATAATAGTCATGAAAAACATGATTATCAGGTTTTAGGTAAAGAAATTCAATTGGATGAATTTAGTTATTACGTGAGGCTTAATAACAGAGAAATATTGAGTTTCTAGGGGTAAAGCTAAAAGATGTCACTGCCTTAGAAGAGTATCAAATTCTTTCACAGAGGCAGTAGACATTTTTTATAAATCATCTTCTGATATTTTACAGAAGATAAACATAGGGTGGAAGAAGGATTATTAACTGTAGGAGGAACGTAATGAAAAGAATCTTAAGTTTACTACTCATAGTAGCTATGGTATTTTCAATGGTTGCATGTGGTAACAATGAGAATAACAATGGCAACGTAAGTAAAAATGAAGTTGTTAACAGTGTGAGTGCAAGTGGTTCAGAAGAACCAACAACATCAGATTTAAAAGCGACGATTTCAGTTCAAGCTGAAACGGGATGGATGGCTCATTATGAAGCTGCAAAAGCTAGAGTCTTAGAAAAATATCCAAATGCAACAATTAATTTAATCGAAACAGGTGCCTTTGATCATATGTCAGTACTTGACAATACAGATTTATCAAACCCAGACGTAGCAGATTTATTTGCAATTCCAGCAGATCGATTGGCAGGTTTTGCTCAAGATGAAATTCTTGCTGCAATAGATGCCCATAGCATTGCTGAAGCTGTAGGTGGTTATGATAATTATGATGCAGGTTTAGGTGGCAATTTAAAAGTTGGTGATGATTATTTGGCTTTTCCTATGAACATTGAGACTTTGATTATTTTTGCCAATACTGCAAATGCAAAAGCAATTAACTTGGATTTATCTAAACCAATTGAATTTACAGAATTAGGACCAGAAGATATGTTGATTCCAGCATTTAATGCATGGTTTGGTATTGCATTAACAAATACTGCAAACATAGAATTGCTAGGAAAAAATGACAGTGGTTTCTACTCAGATTTAACAACAGAGTGGCAAGATTTAGATGCTAAAAAGCAAGGTGTTTTCACTGCACTTTATAACTACTGGAAAGCACATGATGAAGCGGGTACAGATGCATGGGACTCTAGTGCTACATGGGGTTACATGGATTCTGCTTTCACAACTGGGAATACAAATGCTTTAAGATTAGATGGACCATGGGGTACAGCAGGTCATTCAGAAAGAGCTGGAAATGGTGCTGATTTAGGGATCCTTCCTATCACTCAAGTAACTGTAAATGGTAGTCCGTTGGCTCACTGGAAGAGTGGCTGGGGATTGGCAGTAAATGCAAGAATTGAAGAAAATCCAGATCAAATGGAATTATCAGTTGCTATGATTGAAGAGATTGTTAATCCTGACTTTGCAATTGATTTATTTAAGCAAACGGGTAAAATTCTTGAAAATGTATCTGCAGAAGCCTATGCAAACTCAGATTTATCTGATGTAGATAAAGAAATTGTAGCAGCTGTATTGAAATCTTATGATGCAGCACCAAACAGACCATTGTTTAAAGAGTGGGACTCTGTTTGGGGCACTTGGGAAACTTCTGTTTTATCATGGAGTTCTATTAAACCAGATTCTGCAGAAGCAGCTTACAATGAAATTAAAGCTGCATTTGAAGCAATGATGATGAATTACTAATGTAAATAGGAACTGAATCCTTGTGACTCAGTTCCTTTTAAATTGCTTGTAAGTATGTTTTTTAAACTTAGACCAATTCAGTTATTTACTGTTTTAGTCTATTGCAGGTTTTAAATGCCTTATGCCTTTAATTTGTAATGCTATGGACGTAGAAGCTCTATAAAGGTAGTATCTCGCCATTCAAGTGCATCGTCTCCTTTCAGATAGATGACGTATTTCCCATCAGGCGTTACGATTGGGCTAATACACTCCTCAACATTTTCAATGCTTACAGGTTCTGTCCAACTGTCTTCAGTGGCATAACTGATGTAAAGATGGGCTGGACTTGAATGATCCTCTATACGTGAGAAGAGTAAGAAACTTTGATCCGGCGCAATATTGGGACAAAATTCGAGCTGACTTGTATTCACTGGTGGTCCCAGTCGTATTGGTTCAAGATATTCACCGTTGATAAATGACGCCTTAAGGATTTCTGGATTCCCCTCAATAAGGGCAGAAAAGTATAGGTCATAGTTAGATGCTACAGAGAATGTCCAGTGTAAATCATATTGGTTGATGAGAGCTGGTAAGGGTTCTGGTTCACCCCATTGGTCATTTTCTCGGTGAGTTATCCAGAGGTTCTCCTTTCCACTTGCTGATTGACCATCAATTGGATCAGTGGAAATAAAATATAAATATTCACCATCTGGAGAAATGAAGGGGTCTCTATAGGACTTAATATTTTCCGATAATATCACTTGCTCCTGAGGTGTCCATTCTCCATTTTTCATTTCACTTTTGTATATGATTTGAGAAGCCCAACGTCCTGACCACCAAAAGGTCATGCCATCTGGTGAAAATACCGGCGCTGAATGAAAGCCACCTTCGAACCAACCAAGACCAAAAGGTTTAGGTTCCGATTCTGGAGGGTTAATTCCAATGAAGCTGAAATCATCTGGTTGTTCGACTTCTGAAACATCCAGCTCACTCGTTGATACGCCAGACTCATTGTTTAAAGCGATTGGCTCATTATTTGAAGACAATTCTGAGTTATTGCAACTCATTAAAGTGATCGTTATAAGAATAACCATTAAGTGCATACTTTTAAATTTATTCATTTGAGATCTCCTTTAAAAATCCTTACCCTATGTTAACCAACTGATACTGCCTATGAAATACATCATAATTAGTGCAATCATATACCCAATTTTAAATGATATAATCGAACTTAAGAAGTGATGAATTTTCAGAGCATTATATCTATAAATTTCAACTGTCTTAATTGATTTTGATTCGATATTTTAACGTGGATTTTATTTAGCTGCTCAAGACTTGTTGAAAACTCAATTGTTATATTGAGGTCGATTATGGCTACTTTAATCCTTTGGTCTATTGAGTTTAACAAGGATTCTACCCATTGATTTTCCCTGTAACATCAAATCAATAGATTCAGGCAATTCTTCCAATTGGATTTCTTTCACTGCTTCATGAAGGGTGTCAAATTTCCAATCCGAAGCCAGAAGGGTCCATAAAGTGGTTCGTGTTTCATAATCACAAGAAGCAGAAGTGATACCTTGTAATCTTATACCTCGTAAAATAAATGGAAAGATGGAAGCATTAAAGCTTTGTCCTCTAATATTACCACAAGTGGTCACAATACCATTCATTTTCACGAATCTTAAGGCAGCAGCCAAGAAATCGCCACCTATAGTATCAATCACTCCAGCATACAAACCTTTCATAAGAGGCTTATAGGGTTCTTGTAATAAGCTTTCATGACCTATGATTTGCTTTGCACCCCAGTTTTCCAATTGTGGATACATCTTTTCTTTGCCGCTGATGGTATGGACTTCATAACCCAGGCGACTCAACAATCGAATTGCCATGCTGCCTACACCGCCAGTCCCACCAGTTACTAGAATGGGGCCATCGTTAGGTTTAATCTCCTGTTTCAATTTGTAAACGGATAATGCTGCAGTAAAGCCTGCAGTACCATACATCATACTCTCTGCCATGGTGAGAGATTCTGGCAAGGGCACAACCCATTCCGTTGGAACAGAAATATATTCACCAAAGCCACCAAAGGTATTCATCCCTAAATCATAGCCTGTCACGATTACTTTTCTATTTACAAGGTCTGGACAATTTGAATGCATTACAATACCAACAGCATCTATGCCTGGCGTATGAGGATATTTTCTTGTTACACCCTTGTTGCCAGTTGCTGACAATGCATCTTTATAGTTTAAGGAGGAATAATAGACCTTTATAAGAGTCTCATGTTTTTTCAAATGATTTAAATTTAAGGTGGCAATGGATTGTTTAATGCCATCCTCAGTTTCTTCTATATATAAAGCCTTATATGTCTTCATAAGATTCCTTTCTCTTCAACTTTAGTATATGTAATTCCCTTGCTGATGTACAGTACTATAAATATACAATTCTTTATTGCATCAAGCATACATAATATGTAAAGTTTAGCTTTATTGGATTTCATCTTTTAAGGCGCTTAAAATTGATCCTATAATAAATTAGAAAAGAATGAAAAATACGAGCACAAAAAAAATGAACCTTGGATGGGTTTAGACGAGATTTTTTAGTCTTTTTC
>JAFGVN010000131.1 GCA_016937975.1 Clostridia bacterium | reverse complement strand
TAGGTTTTTTTGTGATGCAAAAAATAAGCAAAATATAATAATAATGTTTCTGAATAAGCTCTTGATTATTTATAAGATTGCTTATCTCTTCTCATGTTCATTATACACAATTTAATTTAAAAAAATAAAGTGTTCCATGAAACACTTTACTGAAATTTTACTGCATTTCTATGAGATACTTCCAATATTTCTTAGGCATAAAACTTCTTTGAAGAGTCGGATTCTTTCTTTCCTCTATGGCAATATGCTCATGGAAGGTCTTCCAAAGGGTTTGATATAGTATTTCATCACTGCTTAGCATATATTCTTCCAAGCCATGAAATTCATTGACGTACCAATCATGGGTATCATAAAACACAGCCAGATTTCTTTCTACATCATGGATCACCCAGGTTTGATGGTTCAATCTTTTGGAAAAATGTTCTCCCAAGAGAGGCACTTGATTATAGGTAGGACTAAATTGACAATAGAATACGCCACCTTTCAGTTCTACAAATCGAACCAAGCCCACAAGTAAATGTGTTTCTCTTGAAACTGCATTGGCTAACTTTAGAACAGGATAAACCACTGGATTGGTCATGTCCACAATAATCTCGGGACCCTCTTTGAAACCCATCCTCAAAAGTTCATGAATATAATTTCCTATTTCATAATCCTCTGAGAAAAATGCGTTCACAATTTTATGGAAAAAAGTTTCAGATAACTTTAATGCAATGGCCTTTGTCACTTTGAAAGCTTTTTCTGGATCTGTAACAATAAATCTGCTTTCATGAAGGAGATTGCCCTCATATGAAATTGTGCTGTAAATCTTTTCTGGTTTTTCAACATAGTAACTTTCATAGATACAAGTCATCAAACCTTCAAAGGATCCATCATAAACATATACTTTCATCTGCTCACCTAATTGAATATGGTTGGGAAATACTCATTTAAGCCAATTTGATTCACATTAATTGATTTTGCCTTAGGATCTAAAAACAATAATCTATTTCTGATTTTGTCAGAATCAATATCTATGGCACCATAGTATTTGCCACTACATAAAATAAAATACTGTGCGCGTTTTAAGACAACACCCATTTTTTTAAGCTCTTCATAGGTTACTGGACCAAATCTTCTTGCTTGCAGAATTCTTCTTGCGGTGATGTTCCCTATACCAGGTACTCTTAGAAGCATTTCAATAGGTGCATTGTTTACTTCAACTGGAAAATATTCAATATGCTTTAATGCCCAGTTACATTTTGGATCTACTTCCAGGTCCAAATCAGGTTGTTCAGGGGATAAAATTTCACCTGCTTGAAAGCCATAAAATCGCAAAAGCCAATCCGCCTGATACAATCGATGTTCTCTAAGCAATGGAGATTTTACCGTTGTTGGTAGCAGTGCATTGTCTTGAACGATAGGGACATAACCGGAATAATAAACTCTTTTCATGCGCATTTTGTCATACATCTGCTCAGAGATCGAGATAATACTAAAGTCTGAATCTTTTGTTGCACCAATCATCATCTGTGTTGTCTGGCCAGCTGGCATAAAAGATTGAGCGGATTTGAATTGGATTAGATCCTTCTTATTCTCTGCCAATTTATCTCTTAAATAGTGCATTGGCAACATGATTTCTTTCTGATCTTTTTGTGGGGCAAGGAGTTTTAAACTCTTCTGTGTTGGTAATTCTAAATTCACACTCATACGATCCACATATAATCCCGCCTCATCTAAAAGTCTCTGATCAACACCTGGAATTGCTTTCAAATGAATGTAGCCGTTGTACTTTTCTTCTAATCTAAGAATTTTTACAACTTCAATCATTCGTTCCATGGTATAGTCTGGACTGTACTTAACTGCTGAGGAAATAAAAAGTCCCTCGATGTAATTCCTCCGATAAAAGTTCATGGTGATCTTAACTAATTCACGCGGTGTAAACTCAGCTCTTTTTACATCTGAAGAGCTTCTGTTTACACAGTATGCACAATCATATATACAATCATTGGTTAACAATACTTTTAATAAGGAGATGCATCGCCCGTCTGCTGCCCAACTATGGCATATGCCTGGCAAAGCCGTATTGCCAATCATTCCCTCTTTCACATTTCTTTCACTACCACTGGAAGAACATGAAACATCATACTTAGCAGCATCTGCAAGTACACCTAATTTTTCTCTCAAATCCATTTGACCACCACCTCGAACGTATGTTCTTTATTTTATTATATCACTTTGAAAAAAAAAGTAAATATGGCGAATTTGCCATATCTACTATTCATGTTCTCTTATGACTTTAAAGGTTTTAATTTCAAAACCACCAATAACAAAATTTATTTTTTGATCAGAAGGTGTAATTTCTTTTATGATTTTTTCGTCAACTGTAACTTCATAAACTGAGACAAAAGAAAAATTTAACTTGAGGTATGTTTCATCAATTTTCTGTGCATTTTGATATACCCGAATAATCACGCCATCCCTATTTTCTGAGGGTTTAATGGTTTCAATAACAACACTCTCTGATGCACATTCACAGTAACTATAGGATTCATGGCACTCACCTTTTTTAAGAATACTCTCAGGTGGGTTGTTTAAACTATAGCCTTCGTCACTGACTCGATTGAGATTGCCATCATAAACCATGAAAGCATATTTGAACTGGTGCTTGCCTCTATCTGCATTAGGATTAGGGAAAGTCGAACTTCTCAACAGACTTAGCGAAATTTTCTTATCCAAGATATCATATCCATATTTCGAATCATTTAATAGAGCGACACCATAATTGTCTTCTCTAAGGGTAGCCCATTTATGTCCACATACTTCAAATTTAGCAGATTCCCAACTATGATTTCTCGTTGTTGGACGTTCCACATAACCGAACTGTGTATCATATTGGGCGGTATTTGCTGAAAGACTTGTTGGAAAATCTACTTTCAGAAGCAGATGATCTTCATACCAATCTATTTCCAAGTTAAACTCTATAAGACACTTATGTTTATACAATTTTATTTCCTGTTTGAAAGTCGATTTTTGAAAACTATAAGTCAACCGTATTTTTGTGAAAATCAAACCCTCTTGAATAACTTCAAAACTCTTAAGAGAATCGACTGTTATGCTTTTCTCAGTATAATAGTGATTAATATCCCAGGCATCCCAATTGTGTGGTCTATCCTCATATACCTTTAAAACATTCATCGGTTTGTCAGCCAACTGACGATTTTGTTTTAAATCTAAAAAGCTTTCAATGTGACCTTTTTCATTGAAGGTAATTTCATACAAATCATTTTTAAAGTCATAAGTCTTAACAGGTTCTTGATGATGATCACGAGCTGGTTTTAACGGGTATGTCTTATATCCCTTTGAAGGTAAGGTATCTACAAAATAGTGTTTTTCTCCATCTCTTTGAATATCCATACCTTCTATGTCATATGCTATGGCTGAATCAAAACAGATAATCTGCTCTTTTGTCACATGGGAATAGTTCACAACATACAATAGCAAATCCTTTCCGGAAGGAATTTGCTTTGAAGAAATCCCAGAAATCAATTTTTCCTTAAGTGCTTTACCCTTCATAAGAATAGTTTCATATTGTCTATGAGATTCCTTATAGACCTCTTCAATAGAAGTACCTGGAATAATATCATGAAATTGATTTAATAAAATGGTTTTCCAACCTTTTTGAATGATATCCCCATAATCATGTAGTCCATAATGGAATCCCAATACACTTAAAAATTCAAGGTTTAAATATAAAAACTCTGATTTCCTATTGTACCATTTATTTAGTGCCATTGTGGTTAGAGTGCCTCGATGATATTCCAAATAAAGTTCACCAGTCCACTTTGGCCAGTTAATGCCTTTTTCATGTAGTTTTTTGAAATAGCTTTTTAATTGATCGAACTTCACTGTAGGCAATCCAGGAATATAATGACTTAGCCGCTTACCTTGTTCAATCATCTGCTTTGTCGGACCACCGCCACCATCTCCATAACCATAACTCACCATAATGTCTGTATTTAAATGTTTTTGCTGATATCTAGCCCAAGCACCTTTTATGTGATTGGCATCTACTGAACCTTCATATACCGTTTTAAAAGACCCTTTTTCTACGTTTTTATAATCCATCATCGTAATGAAATAAGTTAGAATTTCAGTTTTATCAAGCCCTTCCCACATAAAAGTATCATAGGGCATCTTGTTAAACTCATTCCAAGAGATTTTAGTGGTAACAAAGGTATGAATCCCACATTGCTTTAGGATTTGAGGCAATGCAGCAGAATAGCCAAAAACATCTGGTAACCATAAGATTTCACTTTTAACATTAAATTTCTCATCCATGTAAGCTTTGCCATATAGAATATGTCTTATTAGTGATTCCCCTGATGATAAATTACAGTCAGCTTCTAGCCACATACCACCTTCTATTTCAAATCTATTGTTTTTTACCTGTTCTTGGATTCGTTCAAACAAATCAGGATAGTCTTCTTCAATGAAGGATAGTAAAACCGGTTGGCTTGCCATAAACTGATACTCAGGATATTGAGTCATTAAATCCAGTACCGTTGAAAAGGATCTGACCACTTTTTCTCTTGTTTGCTTTAAAGTCCATAACCATGCCACATCGATGTGGGTATGACCAATTAAGGAAACCTGAGGCAAAAGTTCCTCGTGCAACAATGTTTTCTTCAATGCCTCATGACTATAAATAGTTGTTTTCAAGTAGTTCCTAGCATTTTCTACACTTGCATTAAATAATGCACCCTCCATATCAAAGGTGTAAATCAAGTTTATTGCTTTTGTCAGATGCTTTACAAGGTAAACATATTCTGGTGCATTTGGATCTAACAAGCAAGCGCCATCATATGGCACTTTTAAATCATAGATTAATTGTTCTAAACTTTCATTTAAAATACCTACAGACATTATTAAACCTACAGGTTGCCCTTGCATACCTGCAAAGCCATGTAAATGAAAAGTTATTTTCTCATTTAAAACACTTCTCTTTCTTAACAAGATTTCATTGTGATTCACATCTAATCCTTGTTTCATTTCACCATCCACGAAAAGCAAGAATTGTGGATTAAGAGCGTCCCACTCTTTTTCTTTTCCTGTAATGACTTTTAAGACTAAGCAAGTGTCAGCATGACTCTCTTCTACTTGAAATTCAGACTTGAAAAAATAGCGATCTTCTTTATTCCCCCATCTACCTTCTACATCAAAGGTCAAATAAGGGCTATCACTTTCTTCAGCCAATTGAGGCGTTTTAAAATCTCCCTTTTTATAAAATATTTCATCTATTGAAAGCCACTTTGTTACACGTATTCCTTCTAAATCTCTTATAATTTTTTGTATTCTTTCTAATTCAAACAAAAAATCACCTCCTAAGATAAACTTATACCTTTTGGAAGTGAATTCGAATACTTCTATAAAACATTTATTTAAGGTTTTTGGACATTTTTCTGAACTGAGAGGGTGGCATTTCCTCGTAGCGCTTAAAAAACTCATTTAAGTAATAAACACTTGAAAAATTCATGTGATCAGAAATCTCTTGAATACTCCAATCTGTATTTAGCAAATACTCCTTTAATACATTAAATCTCATTTCATTCATCAATTGTTTTGTAGACATTTTAGCATTGGCACCAACGATTCTGTTGATCTGTCTTTCGCTTAAATGCAGCTTTTCGGCAATTTCATGGAGTGGCAAAGGATTTAAAACATGATCAAGAATCAATCTGTAAATCTTATGATACCTTTTATCATGAACCGACATCTTTTTAGGTTCTTCATAGGATACCTTTTCTTTCAAAATCAGTCGTGAGCTCTCAATCAACATCAAATTCAAAAGACATTTAATTTTATTATAATAGCCAATTTTTTTATCCGTTGCTTCATGTAGGATTTCCTCAAACAATGGTATTAGTGTCTCTGCAGAATAAACATGTCCATCGTCTTGTTGCAACGCTAAAAAGAGCGCCATCCCTTCTGAGGACTCGTCTCCAAGTAAAGTAATATTACAATTTAAGGCATATTCCACATAATTATGATCAACACCTTGTTCTTGTGTGTGATAAACTCCTGGACCTGTGATCATCATTTGATTTTCTTTTAAGAGAATTTTTTCATGATCTAAAGTCACATAACTGCTACCTGATTTGCAAATATGAAATTCAAAGCTGTGATGTTTGTGTTTCAAAATAGTCCAGTCTTTGTTTTTTTCCATGACTCTGCACCAAATAACATCTACCATCAGGTGTTCTGTTTGAATCGCTAAATCCATTTCAAAAAGATTCATTGAAGCGTTATCCGTTTTCATATTTCCCTCCACCTACATTCAAGCAAAATTAATGATAAAATGCAACAAAAAACTATATTCTCTCTCCTTTTGAAGTTGTATAACTTTCATAGATACAGAATTTACTTTTGTAATTTTTTTTCTTAGGATACCCTAGTATTCATGAAAGAAGTGGTGTATACTTTTCAAGATAATTAGAGAAAAGGAGTGTCGATATGGAACAATATAAAATTGACTTTATTAAATTCATGATTGATTCTGGGGTTTTAACTTTTGGTGATTTTACAACAAAGAGTGGCAGAAAAACACCATTTTTTATCAATGCCGGGAACTACAAAACGGGTGAGCAATTGAAGCGATTAGGCGAATTTTATGCTCAAGCAATACAAAATGAGTATGATGACTTTGATATTTTATTCGGTCCTGCATATAAAGGTATCCCACTTGCAGTCACTACATCAATCGCTTTAAGTACTTTGTACAATAAAAATGTTAGCTATTGTTCAAATCGTAAGGAAATGAAAGACCACGGCGACAAAGGCATCCTTTTAGGCAGCAAATTGGCTGACAAACAAAAAGTTTTAATTATTGAAGATGTTACCACTGCAGGTACATCAATTTATGAAACAATGCCAATTCTAAGAACCCAAGCTGATGTAGAGGTAATCGGATTAATCATTTCTGTTGACCGTATGGAAAGAGGTCAAGGTGAACAATCTGCTCTAGTTGAATTAAAAGACAAGTTCCATATGAAAACCTGTGCTATTGTTACTATGGCTGAGGTTGTTGAGTATCTATACAACACTCCTGTAGAAGGTAAGATTTTCATTGACGATGAAATGAAATCGAGAATTGATGATTACTATGCACTATATGGTGCTAAATAATATAAAACCAGAGTATAATTTACTCTGGTTTTTTCATATGTAAAAGGAAAAAGTCCTTTTTATTTCGTATTAAAAACAACTTTTGGTCTTTTATTCATCTGTTGATCAATTAAAACTGTGCCATGACCCATTGGACATACCGCGCACCAACTTCTTGGTTTAAAAGTAACACCCATGAGGATGCCAACGATTAAGGATGTGGACATAAATCTAAACATTGCAAAGGCAATTCTAATGGGTACACCGTCAGTATGATACATTGCAAAACTAAAGACAGACAACATGAAAATTAATAAACCATTCTTAAACTTTTTTGTCAGCATAAATCTTGGCAGCGCGTTATTTAAACTAATTTTTTTAAGAAATAGTCCTAGCAACGAGCCCCTTGGACAATACTTTGAGCAGTGAATTTTCCCCCTACCTCTAAGTGCATGATACATTGGAGCACCCATACAAATAAATCCGAAAATACCAAATCTAAAATCTAAAATAGATAGAATCAAAAATAAAATCATTAAAATCCAAGACCATTTCATATGCGAATGTTTGTTCGTTTAGCCCCTCCTCATGGGGTATAATACAGAATTCTCTACTTCATGTCAATAAACATTCCAATAGTCAGAATCTTAAATGCTTTTAGATTTTTTGCTCTTTTTCCAGTGCTTTAAAACCGATGTTGAGGAAATCGTTTTTCTTCCTAAGAAAAAAAGAAAGCTTTTGAAAGCTTTCTTCATCATTATTTTACCACTTGAATATGTGGATATGGGATACCAATATTTGCTTGATCCAAAGCATTTTTTATTTGCTCCATCAAATCAAAATGTACTGTCCAATAATCCGGTGAATTCACCCATACTCTTAATACGAAGTTAATCGAACTGTCTGCAAGTTCTGACAACCCTACAAAGATATCTTTATCTTTTAATACTTTTTCATGTGCAGATGCAACTTCAACTAGCAATTCCTTAACTTGTTTGATATCAGAATTGTATTCTACACCAAAGACGAAGTCTACTCTTCTTTGAGGTTCCAATGAATAGTTGACAATATTCGATGCAATAATACTTGAATTCGGAATAATAATGGTCTTGTTATCAGGCGTATTTAGTATTGTTGAAAATACTTTAATACTTGATACAATACCAGCAGTTCCTGCCATTTCAACATAATCACCAATTCTAATTGGTCTTAAGATTAAAATAATCACACCTGCAGCAAAGTTAGACAAACTGCCTTGTAAAGCAAGACCTACAGCAAAACTGGCTGCACCTAACACGGCTACGAATGACGTGACTTCAAAACCAACAGTTGTTAAAATTGCAAGAATCAACCCTATCTTCAAAGCAATACTTGATAGTGATTCACTAAATTGGATAATTGTTGTATCCACTTTTTTCTTTTCAAGTGCCTTATGTATTCTCTTAACAATAAAATTGATGATTTTTAAACCTACAAAAAGGATAATAATCGCTACAATAACTTTCAAGCCTGATTCTACGATACTACCTTTAATCGCATCAAAGCCTTCTTTAATAAAATCCATACATGCCTCCTTATCATAACTCATTTTACATCGATTGCAATATTGATACAAGACTTACAATTCATTCCTTATGCATTTGTAAAAAAATAACCAAAAGGTTATTCTAGATCTCCATAATTAATAAAT
>JAFGVN010000130.1 GCA_016937975.1 Clostridia bacterium | reverse complement strand
CAATGGCTTCTTCAATAAAAAGTGTTCGATGGCTTTCAAGATCCAAATGACTTACTTGAAGTTTACCTTTTTCATCTTCAAAAACTCTTAATACGGGTCTTGTTGGATTGTATTTGTTATATGACACAACTAGACCTGCACGACCGTCTGACAAGATTACACCACTTCCTGGTGGGTAAACACAAATATTTTTTAAGAACAGAGTTAAAATCACAGGATCTAACTTATAAATCGAATCGGCCATAAGAATTTCTATAGCTTTATATGCTGGCATCCCTCTACGATAAACTCTATTTGAAGTCATGGCGTCAAACATGTCACAAATCGTTACAATACGTACAAAATCAGGAATATCAGTTTCTTTGAGATGTAAGGGATAACCACTACCATCTCTTTTCTCATGATGCAAGCGTATGATTTGTTTGGTATACCCTGATAAACTGATGACATCTCTAACCATGTCATAACCATAGATTACATGATTAAATACTTCTTGTAATTCATCCTCTATTAAAGGCTCGTTTTTTTGAATTAAATTATCCTTTACAGCAGACTTCCCAATGTCATGCAACAATGCCCCCATGGCAATATGCTTTGTTAACTGGTAGTCATAACCTAAAGAACGGCATGTCAAAATAGTCAGTACAGCAACATTGACACTATGTTGATAGGTATACATGTCAGCACCCATAAGTTCGACTACGGTATATAGTGTATCATTACATTCTTCTAGATGTTCAATCAAAGCCTTAATAATATTGCCAACAGCTTCTACTTCCTCATCTGGAATCATAACGGATATACCGTTTTCCTTACGTCTCGCTATTCGTGTTAAAATACCTTTAACTTTAGATACAGCAGCAATCATTTTCACGTCATCAATAAATGAATCCACTGCTATACCATCTGACATTTCATCCTGTACAACAACCGTGTAAATTTCACTTTCTAACAATTTATCTATTAGAGTTTCCGTCAATTTAATATTTTTACCTAAAAGCAACTTGCCACTTTCATTATAAACATCTTTTCCTAATATCAAATTAACAATTTTCTCGCTAACGGACACTAATCTCATAAACGAACCTCCATGTTCTATATACCCTAATTTCTTGGCTTGTCACTTAAATTTAAAAAATTGTGGCATAATATATATAAAGAAATACCCCATGCTTTAAGGTCATAAAAACCTCCTCAAAAAGAAACAACTTGAGAAACTCAAGTTATTTCAATAAGTATTTATACTTCATATCTTCCTTTTGGATATGATCAATTAACCAACGATACAGATAATGATGCAACCTTTCAACTAGTTTCAAATCCTTTGACTGATTAAAATCCTTAATAAACTGCAAAAGTTGTTTTTTAAATTGATCATGACGTTGTTTGTGGTCTTCCTGATATTCAAACGAATATTTTGCCATTAAATCTTCTTCAGTTCTAAAATGCAACCATGCATAAGAAGACATATCGTTTAAAACTTTCTCTAATGCCTCTATTCCTTTTTCATCAGTGATTGCAATACTAAAATTGTTGACAATTCCGATTAACGCCTTATGCTGAACATCAATTAATTCGTTGCCTGTTGAAAATTTCTCTGACCATTTGATTAACATAACACCTCCAAACACACCATTTAGAGTATCTAATTATGATTAAAATGTCAAGTTAAGCTTCATTAACTTTTGTGATTTCCTTTAGTTCCTCTTCGCTTAAACCAGATGCTTTTAAAACTCGAATGATAAAAGGTGTCTTTTCTTGAATATACATATCCATGTCATGAGGATATTTGTGAGATAATGCTTTTTTTAATTCCCCATATTCTTCTACGGCATCATCATTAGCCATTAAATACTCTTTTAAATGCATATGATTTTTGAATGCCAATGAATCTTCTAAAACAACATAGAGATGATGAGGCATCCATTTGGAATGGTGTTCTTTTAGTAAAGGCACTTCGTTAATACTTCTTTTAAAGGCTTCACGACCAGGTACACCTAAGTCTCCTTGATGAATATAACCTAAATCCTCTAATTTTGTTATTAAGTCCAACACATCAGCTTTATGCTTCACAACAATATCAATATCAATAATTGGTTTAGCTGAAAGTCCAGGTATTGATGTACTGCCAACATGTTCAATTCTTAATTCAGGAGAAACATGATGCCACAGTGCATCTCTGATTTCATTAAATCCATGTGCCCACTTTGGATTATAATCTTCTACTTTAATTTTTTTCACAATCTCACCTCCGGTGGTTGTCGATGCTTTGTCAATGTCTCATAGCCTAGTGCAATATTCATTAACTTCACATCCTCTCCTCTCTTACCAATAAAAGTTACTCCTATTGGTTCGCCATTATTTCGAAAACCTGATGGTACTGTCACTGCAGGATAACCTGCAGGTGCATAAACCGATGTCAAATAATTACTTAAAGTAACCAGACAATCGTAGGTTTCAAACAATTCATCTAATGCTTCTTGAGTCACAGTCCTATTTTTGATGATTTGATCTTCTAATAGCATTTCATCAAAATCCTCTGTCGCTGCTTGAAGGATAATCTCATGATTGTATGGTGCAAAGTCCGACATGTTGGTTTCATTAAAAGCGATTATTTCATTTAATGTTAATCCTTCTTTACCAAAAGATTCAAAGTAATCTTTTATACCAAACTTAAATTCATATTTCAAGATATCATACACCTGGGTTTCAAATGCTTTTTCCTCAATTTCACAATATGATATCTCTGCCACTTGAGAAATATCTTCCAAGACTTTACCCAATAGTACTTCATCTTCCTCTCGATAAAGAGGTTTTATACCTTCATTATTTATAATACCCATTTTTTTGCCTTTTAATTGATTTTTCAAGGGTTCAAGTATTTCACTTGTCATAGCAGACAATAAATAGTAGGCATCTTTTACATGCTTAGTCATTGGTCCTGCAGTATCATGGGTTTTTGAAATTGGAATAATCCTGTCTTGAGAGACTAATCCCAACGTTGGCTTTAATCCAACAACGCAGTTTTGACTTGAAGGATAAATAATAGATCCCGCTGTTTCTGATCCAACGGTCAAGGGACATAAGTTTAAAGCTGCAACGACTGCAGAACCAGCACTTGAACCTCCCACATCAAATTCCCCATAAGGATTTTTGGTTTGTCCTCCTACGGCAGAATAGCCATTTGAGCTTTCAGTCGACATAAAATTAGCCCATTCAGACAAATTAGATTTGCCTAATATAATGCCACCTTTTGATTCTATTTTTTTGACAATTTCACTATCTTCATCACAAGCGTATGATTTTAAAATAGCTGCACCAGCTGTAGTAGGCAAATCCTTTGTACCAATATTATCCTTTAGAACCACAGGCAAACCATAGATCATATGATGTGAGTCCGAATAAGTCATGTCGTCTGCTTTTTCAACACATTTAGGATTTAGCGTTAAAATACTGTTATAACTTTTAAATTGAACACAACGATTCCAATAATAGCGCATAATTTCACCATAAGTCACTTCTTTGTTTTTCACAGCGAGCTGTATTGCTTCAATATCTTTTTCAAATAGTAAATTGTTCAACTTCTCCATGTCGATATCATATAACTTTTCTTTTAAAGTAACTTTGACTGTTGATGTTTTTGGTGCACCGTATTGTTTTCTAATTTGATCTTTTATGTAACTATCATTATTAAATTCACTCATAAAGCCTCCTATAACCATTTATACCCATTATATCAAATACATCACAAAAAGAGTTAAAAATTAATTGTAATGATTTCAAAATTGTCCTTGATTTAAATTGAATGCTATACTATAATAGTAGTGAAATAAATAATAACTTTAGGAGGTATATAGATGTCAAGATTAGTAGGAAAAAACGCGCCTAATTTCGAAATGAATGCTGTAACTGGAAATGCACAAGAATTCGTCAAAATAAACTTAGATCAATATAAAGGTAAATGGTTGGTTTTATTCTTCTATCCGTTGGATTTTACATTTGTTTGCCCAACTGAAATCACTGGTTACTCAAAGAGAGCAGATGAGTTCAAAGCACTCAATACTGAGTTACTTGGTGTAAGTGTTGATAGTGAACATTCCCATAAAGCTTGGATCAATGGTGATTTAGGTCAATTGAACTTCCCATTAGCATCAGATATGACTAAAAAAGTATCAGATGACTATGGTGTATTAATTGAAGAAGAAGGCATTGCCTTAAGAGGTTTATTTATTATTAACCCTGAAGGTGTTTTACAATACTCTGTCGTACATGACTTAAACGTAGGCAGAAGCGTCGATGAGACATTAAGAGTCTTAAAAGCCTTACAAACTGGTGGTTTATGTCCACTAGATTGGGATGAAGGTGAAGCATTACTTTAATCGTTAGAAGTTACAATCCTTAATATATTACAATCCTTTAAAAAGGAGTCTGAATATTTCAGACTCCTTTTTACATATCTCTAGTAGCAATCATATCTACACCAGTATCTAGTATGTTCTTAACAACCACATCGCCCATTTTTACTGGACCTTTTACGGTAATCTTATTTAAATAAGCCATCAACTCAAATAAAAGACTTTTCAAAACTGGAGCACTTGTTTTAACAGGAAGTCTTTCATGAAGACCACCTTCAAATTTTACAGTAGTTGGCAGTACACGTTTTGGAGCAATAAGTTCCTCTTTTCCATAAACGGCACCTCTGTTGCATTGATTACCAGTGACCACAACTTGATCCTCAACTTTTTTTACTTCTATGTGACATCCGATGGGACATACAATACAAATCATTTGTTTTTCCATTTTATAGCTCTCCTATACTGATAGAAAGTTTGGACTCACAGGCTTCAAGTTCTTCTCTTTTCAAGTATATATGCATCATTTCACCTGGTGCCATATGATTCTTTTTTATGGTTTTTAAGATTTGATCATCAGACTTAATGACAATCTGATGATGTTTAAATACGGAATTCACTCTGAATAAAATCTTTACTTGATCAGAAATATAATCCAGATGCTGTGGCACGGTGTAGACCACACCCGTTTCTGGTTTAATTTCAATAGGCTTTTTAGACTTTTTAATGTCTTTTAAGTAGTGAGCTGCTGCTCTTCCTGCATTTTCAGCTTCTTCTGTTACATAATCCACCAAATCGTGAACATGAACCACATTGCCACAGGCAAAGATCCCCTCCTGACTGGTTTGTAACTGTTCATTTACTATAGGACCTTTTGTTTTTGAATCCAGCAAAATCTCAGCCTTTTTCGAAAGTTCATTTTCAGGAATTAAGCCAATAGAAAGCAACAAGGTATCACAACTAATTTCTTTTTCTGTTCCCTTAATAATATTGTAATGTTCATCTACCTGTGCAGTAACAACACCCGTCAATCGTTCTTCTCCTAAAATATCTACTATGGTTGTACTCAGTTGAAGGGGAATATCAAAATCATCCAAACACTGTACAATATTACGTGTTAAACCGTTAGAATGTGGCATCAATTCACATACACCTTTCACATGAGCACCTTCCAGGGTCATTCTTCTTGCCATAATCAAACCAATATCACCTGACCCCAAGATCATAACTTCCTTGCCGACCATGTAACCTTCTATATTTAAATAACGTTGCGCAGTGCCTGCAGTTAAAATCCCTGATGGTCTCTTGCCAGGTATTGCAATAGCTCCTCTCGTTCTTTCTCGGCATCCCATCGCTAAAATAATGGCCTTTGCCTTTAATATTTGGTATCCTTGATCATTAACAATGTGGACCTCTTTCTCTGGTGTAATCTCCATAACCATAGTGTTTAGTGCATATGCAATATTTAAATCATGAAAAGTATTCATAAAACGTTGTGCATATTCTGGTCCTGTAAGTTCTTCCTTGAATACATGCAGGCCAAAACCGTTATGAATACACTGTTGCAAAATACCACCTAATTCCTCATCCCGCTCTAAAAGAAGAATCTTTTCTATGCCTTGTTTTTTTGCTTCAATGGCTGCTGCCAATCCTGCTGGGCCTCCGCCTATGACTATAATGTCGTACATGTTGCACCTGCTTTCGTACGTCCTGTTAGAATATAAGAACCTTGATTTTCCTTAACAATTTCTTCTTGAGGTATGTTTAACTCTCTAGACAATATTTCAATAACTTTTGGCATACAGAAACCGCCTTGACAGCGACCTGCTCCAGGACGAATTCTTCTTTTGATGCCATTGACCGTTCGTCCACCACAATTCCGATGGATACTTTCTACGATCTCACCTTCTGTAATCTGCTCACATCTGCAAATTACATTACCGTACATTGGATTTTCCTCAATCATGTTGTTCTTTTCTTCTAAAGTCATGGACATAAAAGCTTTGACATAACTTCTCTTTGGATTGTAATGAAGATTTCTTTCTGCTTTGAAATATTCTGCAATATCCTTAGAGACTTTTTCTGCAATGGCTGGAGCTGCAGAAAGACCTGGGGATTTAATACCCGCTACATTGTAGAAAGTTTCATGATATGGACCGATTAAAAAATCATCCAGATTGGATTCTGCTCTAAGCCCTGCAAAAGTGGTGATATTTTCATAAAAAGGGATGTTTTCTATGGCCTTTGATGCACTGACTTTCACATCATCCAATCCCACTTTTGTGGTTTCAATACCATTTTTATCTTCCAAATCTTCACTGGTTGGTCCAATAAGTACATTACCATCGACTGTAGGTGCAACAACAACACCTTTTCCTTTTTTACCGGGACATTGAAAGATGACACTATTTACCAGCCCATCAGCACTTTTATCGAGCAAATAGTATTGGCCTCTTCTTGGTCTAATTTTAAAGGTTGATTCAGAATCTACCATCTTTAAGATTTCATCTGCATAAACACCTGCAGCATTGACAATATATTTTGCCTGTATTCTATTGTCACCGCTTAAAATATTATAATACTCTTTTTCTCTATTAATTTCATTAACTGGAAAATTCATCATTAGATCCACTCCATTGTCCATAGCATTTTCCATCATGGCTACGGTTAAACCGAATGGATCTGTAATTGCAGCAGAAGGTGCATATAAACCACCGATGACTTCAGGAGTAATATTGGGTTCCTTTGAAAGAATGAAAGTTCTATCAACAATTGAAAGACCTTTGATGCCTAGCTTTTCACCATTATCTTTAAGAAGATTCAAAACCTTATAATCTTCATCTTCAAAGGCTAGAACAAAGGATCCTACTCTTTTATAGTGAACATCCAAATCTAAACAAAGTTGTTCATAAAGGTCACTGCCAAGCTTGTTATATTGCCCTTTTAAAGTATTATAAGGTGCATCATAACCTGCATGAACTATGGCAGAATTAGCCTTTGATGTGCCATTAGCCACATCATTTGTTTTTTCAATTAGAACGCATTTTAACCTATATTTGGAAAGTTCTCGGGCAATGCTTGTACCAATCACGCCTCCACCAATAACCGCTACATCGTACATGAAATCTTCCTTTCTCATCTTACTCTATTTATATCCCAATATTGGTAATTCAATAGAAAATAATACAAAAAGCCGCACAAACAAACCCATTTGGGTATGTTGTACGGCTCTCAATCTCTTGCCTTTTTTAATTGACTTTATTATACCACAATTTAAATATCTTGGCTACTCGGTTTCCCAAACCATTGCTCGTTTGACGGCTTTTTTCCATTTGGCATATTTCAACTCTTTTTCTTCATAGCTCATTTCAGGCTTAAAGATCTTTTCAATTTGAATGTTCGAAAGAATTTCATTTTTATCTTTCCAAAAGCCAACGGCTAAACCTGCTAAATAGGCAGCACCTTGTGCGGTGGTTTCCGTAATTTTAGGTCGCATAACATCACTGCCTAAAATATCCGATTGGAATTGCATGATAAAATTATTCTTTACAGCACCACCATCCACTTTGATTTTCTTTAAAGGTACTTTAGCATCGCTACTCATGGCATCGATAACATCTCTTGATTGATAACCAATCGCTTCCAAAGTTGCTCTAATTAAATGATTTTTATTCGCGCCTCTTGTTAATCCGACAATCGTGCCTCTGGCATACATATCCCAGTAAGGTGCACCTAGCCCTGCAAAAGCTGGAACCACATATACCCCATTGGTGTCTTTGACTTTTGTGGCAAAGTACTCACTGTCTTCTGCTTCATTAATCAAACGCATTTCGTCTCTTAACCATTGTACACTGGCCCCACCAATGAAGATGGATCCTTCCAAGGCATAGGTAATCTGATTATCTAAGCCCCAAGCAATGGTGGTAAGCAAGCCATTTTCACTTTTAATCGGACTTTTACCTGTATTCATTAAAATGAAGCACCCTGTACCATAGGTATTCTTAACATCTCCTGGTTCAAAGCAACCTTGTCCAAACAAAGCAGCCTGTTGATCACCTGCAATCCCTGAGATAGGAATATTAGCACCACCAAAAGTATTCTCGTCAGTATACCCATAGATGCCACTGGAAGGTTTTACTGCTGGAAGCATGGCTCTTGGAATACCTAATTTCTGGAGTAAATGATCATCCCAATCCAAAGTATGTATGTTGAAAATCATCGTTCGTGAAGCATTGGAATAATCTGTGACATGCGCTTTACCTCTTGTTAAATTCCACACCAACCAAGTATCCACAGTACCAAAAAGTAAGTCTCCATTTTCAGCTTTTTCTCTCGCACCTTCTACATTGTCAAGAATCCACTTGATTTTTGTCCCAGAGAAATAAGCATCTAGGACTAAACCTGTATTGTCTTTGATATAATCGATTTCTTCTTTAAGTTGATCACAGATTTCAGCGGTTCTTCTACATTGCCATACAATTGCATTGTAAATAGGCTTCCCCGTATGTTTATCCCATACAATCGTAGTTTCTCTTTGATTTGTAATACCAATGGCTGCAATTTCATCCGGACGAATACCCGCTGTTTCTAAAACTTCTCTGGCAACACCTGACTGTGTACCCCAAATAGCCATAGGGTCGTGCTCTACCCAACCAGCCTTTGGATAGATTTGAGTAAATTCCTTTTGTGCCATGGCAATCACTTGTCCTGAATGATCAAAAATAATCGCTCTAGAACTGGTCGTACCTTGATCAAATGATAAAATATATTTTTTCATGATATCCCCCTATAAATTCCAAAGTGTTGGATTACTCGTTGAGACCCCCAATACTCCAACTTGTAAACACTGAACAATATCTTCTTTATCTGTAATTAAACCACCTGCAATCACAGGCATTTGGATTTCTTTGATTATTTTCTTTAAAATTTTTGGCATAACCCCTGGGAGTACTTCTACGGCATCAGGTTTAGTCTTAAGAACAGAGGCGATTCCTGACTCCAAATTTTTCGAATCCAATAAGAATAATCTTTGAATACCTTTTAAACCTTCTCTTTGAGCTTCTTTTATCAAATGACTTTTTGTTGTGATGATGCCTTCTAAGGGACCAAGACTTTTGATAAAACGTATGCCTGCACCATCTGCTTTCAAGCCATTGATTAAGTCTATGTCTACAAACACGATTTTATTTTTAAGATTTTCAAGGGTTTCCTTCAATTCAGAAATTTCTCCTCCCAGTACAAAATAGACTTCACAAGGTGATGTCTCAACATTTTTTAAGGTATTGGTTTGAATGGCACCAATGACAGGTGCTTCTATAATTCGGTCGATGAAAGACATATGCCTCCTATTTCATAAACAACTTTGCAAGTTTTACCTTATCTTTGTAAGGCGGATAAATTAACTTCATGTCTATTTTTGTACTTTTTTTGATTAAACTTCTTCGATGAGAAAAAACTTCAAAACTATACTTGCCATGATAGCCACCCATTCCTGATGGACCTACACCACCAAAGGGTAAATATGGAGATGCCACATGAGAAATTGTATCATTAATTGCTCCACCACCAAAAGATGTACTTTTCAAAATCTTATCCTGTACAGACTTGTCTTCAGCAAATAGGTACAAAGCCAAAGGCTTGTCTCTACTTGTAATCATGTCAATGACCTCATCCAGGTTCTCGAATTTAAGGATTGGTAATATCGGTCCAAATATTTCTTCACCCATAACAGGATCTGACCAAGTCACATTTTCTAAAATAGTCGGTTCAATGTATAGCTTTTCATGATCGTGACTGCCACCTGAATAAATTTTTTCAGGATGTATTAAATCAATCAAACGATTATGATGACGTTTTGTCACAATATGACCATAATCAACACTTTCTTTTGGGTCATGACCATAAAATTCATGAATATATGTTTTCAATTTTTCCTTAAACAAAGGCTCAATGGATTGATGTACATACACATAATCTGGTGCAATACAGGTTTGTCCAGCATTTAAAAATTTACCCCAGGCAATTCTTTTTGCTGCCAAATCCACTTTTGCACTTTTATCAACAATGGTAGGACTTTTACCACCTAATTCTAAAGTTACTGGAATGAGATTTTCAGCAGCAGCCTTCATAACAACTTTTCCTACATTGACACTGCCTGTAAAAAATATATAATCGAATTTACTGTTAATCAATTCTGTCGTCATCTCACGACCTCCAGTAATAACAGTAATATAATCTTTCTCAAAAAACTCGTCCATCATCTTTAAAATAACAGCTTCGGTATGAACCGTATATTCTGATGGTTTAAGAACCACGGTGTTGCCAGCAGCAATAGCGCCTATTAAGGGTTCTATCAGCAACTGAAATGGATAGTTAAAAGGTGCGATAATTAAGACCGTGCCATAGGGCTCAAATTGAATAAATGACTTTGATCCGAATTGGTGGATCGGTGTTTTTACCCTTTGATCTTTAGCCCACTTCTTCAAATGTTTCATGGTATAACCTATGGAATCCAAGGTAAAACCCACCTCATTGGTATAAGCTTCAAATTCATGTTTACCAAGATCTTGCTCTAAGGCGACTATGATATCCTTCTCATATTTTTTAATGGCTGTTCTTAAAGTTAAGAGTTGCTTTAATCTAAAATCTAATGACTTTGTTTTCAAAGTTTGATAAAAACGTCTATGTTGATTGAGTAAATCCATCATGTTTTCCTCCTATCTCAATTCACATGTATGCTCAATTAAATCCATTAGTGTTCTCATATGATGAACTGGAGTTTTCAATGTTAGGAAGTAATAATTCTCAGTTCCCCTTTTTTCGCTGTCCACTAAACCTGCTTGTTTGAGATTCTTCAAATGATGAGAAATTGCTGGTCTTGATAAGGGAATATGCCCTTCAAGCTGATTAACATTGAGTTGATCATAAGTACCTAGGGTTAGGATAATTTTCTGGCGATTTATATCCGATAAATTTTGGAAAATTGGTGTTAATTTTGAAAACAGTTGAATGGCTTCTTGTACTTCTCCATCCTTTGCACTTTCTTTTCTCATAAGATCTCCGTTCTTTCGTTTAAACATTTAAACCTATAATTATTATATAGGAGTTTTATTCATCACGCAATTTATTACAAGAATTTTCTGAAAATATAAACTTTAAAAGAAAAGCTTCATTACAAAATTAGATTACCTTCCGAAAACAAAAGACAGCATTTGCTGTCTTTATGAAAACATCACCAAACTTCCTGCCATTACCATCATCCCACTAATCAAACCCCATATAGCAATATGATGCTCACCATATTTTTCTGCAGTTGGTAATAGTTCATCGAGAGAAATATAAACCATGATTCCTGCTACACCAGCAAAAATAACTCCAAAAGTTGTTTCTGTCATAAAGGATTTTAAAATAAAGAATCCAATAATTGCACCTATAGGTTCTGATAGACCTGATAAAAAAGATAATCTAAAAGCTTTTCTCTTATCTCCTGTTGCATAATACAGGGGCACTGAAACAGCAATGCCTTCAGGAATATTGTGTATGGCAATGGCAATGGCAATACTTACACCTAAAGTTGGATCTTGTATAGCGGCAGTAAATGTGGCCAAACCTTCTGGAAAGTTATGTATTGCAATGGCTAATGCCGAAAACATACCCATTCTTAAAAGATCGCTTTTTTCATGTGCATCTTCTAAATCACCTACATCTCTTAATTCATGTGGGTTTTCAAAGCTTGGTACAAACTTGTCAATAATACCTATTAAAGCGATTCCTCCAAAGAATGCTAAAGTAGTCACTAAATATCCTTTTGAAGGTCCTAAAACAACTTCTAAAGCATCTTTTGCCTTTGCAAAAATCTCAATCATTGAGACATAAATCATAACACCAGCAGAAAAACCTAAGGATGCTGACAGAAACTTCTTATTGGTCTGTTTTGTATAAAAAGCTAATGCACTACCTACACCAGTAGATAAACCAGCAAATAATGTTAAACCAAATGCAATGATAATCGTTTGAAAACTGTAAGTCATTTTTCCTCCTTCTTGTAATTATTACAATTTTATATTCTTTTTAATTGTAATGAAGATAATGGAAAAAAGCAATCTTATCCTTTCAAATAACTAATGAATATGTTAATGATAAAATCCATTTCCATTGCCATGAAGGTTTCATTGTCAGTTGACAGTACAATTCCCCTAGAACAATGCTTTTGTTTCAATGCTGCTAAACTGTGACTGATCATGAGGTAATATTTGTGAACATCAATATCTTTTCGAATACTACCATCTTTTTGACCTTTAGTTAACAAGGTTTCAAACAAGGGTTCTAAAGATTCAACGGAAGCCTCATAACTTTTTAGAGCTTCTTTATCAATCTCAGTTTTCATAATAAAAGCATCAAGTTGCTCTAAAAAAGTAAAGAATCCTTGGATGTAGACATCATCAGTCTTGTAAATAATCATTAAAGCTTCAAGCGCTTCCAGACCACTTAAATTCTCATTTGATACGTCATCCAAGTAAGTCTTGATATTAGACCAATACATTTCTCCTACTGCCAAAGCCAACTCTATTTTAGTTTTAAAATAACGATAAAGTGATGCAACGCCAATACCGGCACATTCTGCTATATCCGTCATTTTTGTCGTTTCTATGCCTTGGGCTTGGAAAACACTTCTTGCAGCCTCAATCATGACTTGTTGTCGTTCTTGTTTTTGTTTTTCTCTCTTATTCATTTTCCATTTCCATTAAATAACTAAAGTGATAGGTTTTCTGACCTTTGAGTTGGTAAGGTTCGTGTAACATCGCCACACCTGGTGCATCACCACCAACCCCCTTTTGTTTATGGTCTACATTGATTGTAACATACTTTTGTATTTTCAACTCATGGATATGCTCTGCTTTTTCTAAAGCCTCTTGGGTATAAGGATAACAACTAATGGATAAACCTTCTCTAGATAAATCCTTTATGCTTAAGTTAGAAATATTCATCCAGCGAATATCACATCGATTGCTATTCTCTTGAGGACGCATGTAATGATGTATATAATTTTCTAGATTCATTTCATGAATTCCAATTTTTGAACCAGTCTTTCGATCTTCATAATTCTCACAAGGACCTCTACCATACCATTTTAGTTGTGGCATGTCCTCTTGCAATATGAAGGTTGTACCAAAGCGATCCAATGCTTTTTTAGGGGTGCCAGTCATTGTAACTTCTACACCTTTTCTTGTAAAGACATAATGTCTCGTTAATTCAACAAACCCCGGTACTTTTTGGGTTATAATGATGCTCAAATGATTTTGGTTCTGGATTTCATAGGATTTCACTGAATAGTTTTTTGAAGCCTTTTCACAGGTATGATCTAAAATAAGATGACCATATTTTTTTGAAAAATTACTATAACCTCGATCATTGTCTGTTTTCGCGCGCCAGAAATTCATCTTCAAAGGTTCAAGAAATGAAGGATGATGATAATCTCCAGTTTTTAAATGGATAAAGCCAAAACCTGGAATGGATATACGATCTTCTTCTAAACTATATTCTATAGGTGCATATTGAGGCTTTTCAGGTTTTCTCTTCTGTAAAATAAATTGCTCAAAGGCAATCTCATAACCGGCTTTTTCCCACAACGTATCATGCTTTAGATGTACTGTAATTTCAAGAATATATTCGCCTTCGTCATGGATTTCTACTGGATAAGACAATTCAGTTGATCCATAAGGTAAACAATCTATAGTATGCTCATTTTGAGCAAAGATAATGCCATCTTTTAAAACCTTTGTTCGTATCTGAAACTCATTTAGATTTCTAAATCTAAAATCATTAAAGATAAGATATTTATGATCCTTACCCGCTTTTATTAAAACATTTTGATAACCTTTTTTTACTTGAATCATAGAGGGATGAGGATTTCTATTGGCATCTACAATGCCATTAGCGCAGAAATAGCGATGTGATTTTTCCTCACCAAAATCACCTCCATAAAGATATTGTATTTCATCTCCTTTTTTTATCTGAAGGGCTTGATCGACAAAATCCCAAATAAATCCACCTGCCATATTCTTATAACTATGAAAAACATCCATATATTCATCGAAATTTCCTAGGCTGTTTTCCATGGCATGGGCAAATTCACAGACGATGACCGGCTTACCTTTGTACCACTCCGGTTTTAAAGGTTTATCATCTGCAAACAATTGGTTTAAAATGTTACTCATTGGATTGATTTTTATGGTTTCATACCGACCAATCCTCTTAAGTAGATCAGGCGTGGGATACATTCTCGATAAAACATCAGAGACTGAGATATCATAATCGCCTTCATAATGATAAGCTCTTGTTTTATCTAAACTTAAACCTGCAGCTTTCATGTGATTGAAATTTTGGCCATAACCTGCCTCATTGCCTAAAGACCACATGAAAACACATGTATAATTTCTATCTCTTAAAATCATACGTTCCAATCGATCGACAACAGCATTTTTCCATATCGGATGATCTCCAGGTACGTTTTTTCTTCTGACACCATGGGTCTCAACATCTGCTTCATCCATGACATAGAAACCATATAAATTACATAATTCATAAAATCTTGTGTCATTTGGATAATGGCTTGTTCTAATGGCATTGATATTATGCTTCTTCATGAGGGTGAAATCTTTATGATAAATTTCATCCGAAACAATCCATCCTTTGGATGAATCAAAATCATGACGATTCACACCTTTTAATAAAATGGGTTGGCCATTTACAAGAATTTCTTCATCTTTTAATTCTATGGTTCTAAAACCAAACTTCAAGGTTTTAACACTCATAATCTGTTCATTATTTCTCAAGATTAACAGCAGCTCATATAAGTGAGGTGTTTCAGCAGTCCATTTTTTAGGTGAAGTAATCCATTTTTCCAGTTTAACTTGATTGGATGTACTTTCAACATACAAGCGATCATTCGTTTCTTTTAATAGAACTTCTAAACTATACGCTTCCTTGGGTTCATTCAATAAGGAGACTTCTACTTCCAACAAAGCATTTTCGTATTTTTCATCCAAGGTAGTTGTAACAAAAAAATCTCTTATAGCAATATGCTTCTCTCTGTAAAGATACACATCTCTAAAAATCCCACTTAAAAACCACATGTCTTGATCTTCAAGATATGTACCGTCACAATATCTATAAACCTCTACTTGAATGATGTTTTCGCCTTCTTTCAAATAGTTGTCTACTCTAAATTCGGCAGGTGTCATTGAACCTTGAGAATAACCGACATAGTGTTCATTAATATAAACCTGGAATGCAGACTTCACACCTTCAAAGTGCAAATAAACAGGTCTATTCTGCCATTCACTTTCCAGTGTAAAAGTCCTTTTATACAAACCAAACTCTTGGTATTTATGATCGATTTTAGGAATCTCTCTTTTCTTCTTTGATAATCCAGGAGGATAATCAAAAGCTAAATAATAGGGTTTTCCATAGCCCTTTAACTGCCATAAGCTTGGAACTTCCAAGAGATGCCATTCATCTGGATAGACGTCACTTCCTTTTTTATACTTAAAAAGCCAATCACCATTTAAAAGCATTTTGTTGTGATTTTCAGTTGTTGGATCAAAATCATCATAGGGCATTGCCACAAAATGACCTGGCTCTTTATTCACTTCTATAATATTTGGATTTTCCCAAATTTCCATTAGCTGATTCCTTTCATTGCTTCAAGCATCTTCTTATAATTTTCTTCCGTCAAAGTATAACGAATCAATGGAAGAATTGCCAATAGCGACAAAACCCCTGGGATAATTGTAAAAATCTTGTGCATGGCATCTAAAGTACTGACTGCCTGCTGTACATTAGGTACATAGCCAATATAGCTTAAACCAAATGCACCAATGGCACCTCCAAAAGCTGTTGCTAGTTTTGTTTTAAAGATATTCGTGGAGAAAACCATACCTTCTGCACGATTGCCAGTTTTATATTCTCCATATTCTACACAATCCACTACCATGGATTGTTGGGCAATCATCATTGCACCCATGGCAAAAGCATTGAAGGAATTCCAAATGAAAATAGGAATAATATTTCCATAGCCTGTGAAATACATGCCTGATGCTGTGATTGACATTAAAATTGAGGCATAAATTGCAGTATTTTTTTTGCCGATTCTATGTGAAATAAAAGGAGATACGACTGAGCCAAGAACGGTAAACAATAAATAAAGACCCAACATGACCGGAATAAGTTCCTCGGCATTGAGATTGTACTCCAAATAATACAAGGTAAATGAAAATCTTATGGCATTAATGGTTTCAATAATAAGCATTGAATAAATTAATCTTCTTAAAGGTTCATTTGCTTTAAATAATGTAACGACCTTAGACAAAGTTTGTTTCTCTGTACGACTAACATGCACCTTTTCTTCAGAAAATTTAAAAGTTATTAAAGTAAAGACAATACATGAAACACCATATAAAACGGCTACAGCAGCCCATGAACCCATTAGATCAACTAAAGGCAGAGTCAGTACATTTACAATAAGAAAACCTACACTGGCAAAGGTTCTTGATATCATAACCAGACGATTTCTCTGTTGTACATCCTGTGTTAAAACTGCAGACATGGACCAATAAGGTATGTCCATTGCTGTGAAACTCATACCCCAAGCAATATAAGTCACATAAGCATAAACCAACTTCCACGTTGGTGCTAAATCTGGTTTACTAAAACACAAAACTGTTGTCACGGTCATTAGTAATGGTACAAACAACAAATAAGGTCTGAATTTCCCCATTTTTGTATGGGTATTATCAACGATTATGCCCATTATAGGATCATTTATGGCATCCCAAATTCGAGCAATAAGAAATAATACCCCTACAGACGCGGCAGCAATGCCAAATGAATCTGTATAGAATTTTAAAAGATAAGTGCTAATAAATGCATAAATCATGTTGTTGCCTAAACTACCTAACCCATAGGTATACATGCGACTTGTTTTCACAGAAATCCCCTTTCAATATACAAACACAAAAGTGATAGTATTACTATCACTTTTATCCTAGCAAAGGTTTTCCTATTTGTAAAGTTAAATTTTAAAAGACTCTGTACTTTCTGCCAATGCATTAGCGACATCATTAAGAACTTTGACTTGTTCTTGAATTTTCCTAATCATTTCTTCTTGATTTTCCAAGCTACTGGAAATTTCTTCAGAGGTAGAAGCACTTTCTTCAATGACTGCTGAAACAGATTCCAAAGCTTCAATGGTTACATCTTTGCTTTCTTGAATTTGATTCATATTGTCTTGTAAATTATTCACCATGACAAAAGTATGATCCACTTCCACAGCAATGGCATCCAAAGCCATGTTAACAGTTTTCAATTTTTCATCTGCTAATTCCAATGCTACTGTAGAGTTATCCATACCTCTTTTCATGGTGTCAATTTCTTTTACAATACCATGGGTTATATCACTAATGGTTGTTGTAGAAGCAGATGTTTGTTCTGCTAACTTTCTTATTTCATCAGCAACTACTGCAAAACCTCTACCATGTTCCCCTGCTCTAGCAGCCTCTATAGAAGCGTTTAAGGCAAGTAAATTGGTTTGTTCAGCAATACTTTGTATAACCCCAAGAATGTCTTCTATTTTATGAGAACTTTCTAAAAGTGCATTGACTGTAACGCCTAAAGATTTTGTATTGTTCAAGCTGACTATAAAACTTTCAGTCATCATGCCTACTTCTTTTTCTGAAGCTTGATAATTCTTTTGAATCGCTCCTGTGCCCTCATAAATATTTTTTGAAATAGTGATACTCTTATTAATATAATCTGCTAATTTGGACATATGATGAACACTCTCAGAAACATCTTCAGCTTGTTCTTGGATGCCCCTAGCAAATTGCTCAAAACCTTCATTAATCTGAGAAATACTTTCCAAATTGCGATCCGATGCGATTTTTACACCATCTGCATTCACTTCAACGGATTGAGAAGATTCTTTTAACAAGGAGATCATTTGATGCATACTTTCAGTAAGCTTTGATATGGCACGTGCTAATTTGCCTGTTTCGTCTTTGGATTTTAAGCTTTTGACATTAGCAAGATCTTTTCTCGAGAAATCATTATCTCCCATGGCCTCAATAATCCCTGTAAATTCATTGATGGGATCTGTAATTGTTTTCTTGATGTTTTGAAGCAGTAGTAATATTAGAACTATAATGAAAAGAATTAAACCTACTGTGATAATCAGTGTTTTTAAAACACCTTGATTGATTTCAGCTTTATCAAAATCCAATCTAAAAACACCAATGACTTCATCGCCACCTGGACTTGTAATTGGAATATACTCAATGATATGTTTCGTATCTTCCACAATAAAATTTTCACCTTTAAGTGCTTTTTTCAAATCAGATTCATCTCGAGCACCATTTATTAAAAGTTCTGTATCATCGACAGTTGAGTATAATCTTTTTTCTGAATCAAATAAATCCAATTGATCATCAGAAATCATTGCAAAGGTATTAATAAAACTATCTGAAACGCCTATTTGCATTGTGCCAATTACTTTTCCACTGTTCAAAACAGGAGCGAAAGCTCTAATTGCAATCCCACTTGACCCAGTTTCAGTGCCCACAAGAGTTTCTCCTAAAAGGGCTTTTGCAATGGATGGATTAGTACTTTTATCATCACCAAATTTCTCTGGGTTATGAGCGCGATATACAACAATGCCATTGTTATCACCAATTTCAAATACAGACATGCCAAGCTCACTGGCAAAGGTTTTATAAGCGATATCGCAAATCTCTCCCAGCTCATTTCTATTACTTGCTGTTAATGCTTTGATAAGTTCAGAATCTGCTGCATACACTTCTGCAATGGCCCTGACTTCTTCTTCT
>JAFGVN010000021.1 GCA_016937975.1 Clostridia bacterium | reverse complement strand
TGAAAAAGACTAAAAAATCTCGTCTAAACCCATCCAAGGTTCATTTTTTTTGTGCTCGTATTTTTCATTCTTTTCTAACTTATTTTATCACGAATGCATTAAATGTATCAAAACAATTTCATGTTTAGCTCTTGTTATTGCAGTATAATCTATTTGCTCCTGCAAACTGTGATGCACTTCATCCCTTACATAGATCACATGATCAAACTCCATACCCTTCGCATAATATATAGGCATAATCAATATGGGTGCATTCATATTCAGAGAATCCTTGTTAATTAATTTATATTCTGAATCCAACAATTCATGAAGGTATTCTGCTTGTTTTTGTGTCGCAGTGATGATTGCCGTTTGTCCTTTCAAATGTCTTCTTAATTCATTTTTCAAAGCATTTTTATTCACTTTAAGAACTTTTGGCAGTTCTCCATCACGACCTATCGCTTCCATTTCTGAAACCATGTAACGGTTCGCTAAAGCCACAATGGATTTGGTTGAACGATAACAGGTATTGAGTGATAATTCCATTTGATTTTCAGGCTTAAAAACCCTTTGAATCATCTGTGAAAAGTTATGCTCTTTTTTGCTTTGAATGGTTTGATTTACATCCCCTAGCAATGTGATATGTGCAGCCTTAAAAAGCATTTTTAAGATGGTATATTGTATGGCATTGTAATCTTGGCATTCATCAATCAGCACATATTTAAAGTGCTTATATTGATATTCTGGTGTAATCCATAATTTTATGAGCAACCGACCATAAAGATCTTCAGGACCACTATGATGTTTCAGATTTAAAAAATCCGATTTCTTAAATGCTGAAAAAATTTGATTGGCATCTAATTTTAAAGTTTGATCCAACTGTAATCTGAATTGTCGATACAAATGTGCCATGAATTTCTTTGTACCTTGTCGAGGTTTAAGACGATAATTTTTCAATGATAGAACTATATCATGCACTTTTTCTTCTAGTACTTTCAAATCATGAGCAATGGCAGATTCAGCTTTGTCTCTCAGTTGATTCATAACAACTTCCATAGGTTTATCTATTTGTGCTAAAAAGCTATTTTTTATTTGCGCTTTAGTGATGATCACTTTTCCTCTAAAAGAAATATCCTCATAATTGTGTATTTCTTTCAAATAATATATAAACCATTTTCTAAGGTGTTGCACATAGTCTAATGAATTTTTATAATCACTTTGCTTATGATACCCCATTATTAACTGGTCCATATAGTGCTCATAATCAAACTGCTCACCTCTAATATGATTTGATATCATTTCATGAAATGTAAATTGGGTAACTGTTGATTCACCGAGTTCTGGTAAAACCCCATCAATGTATTGTTTAAAGAAATCATTTGGTGACAATATCATCATGTTGTTATGGGTATACTGCTTTCCATGATATAACAAATAAGCCATACGATGTAAAGCTATAATTGATTTCCCACTTCCAGGTACCCCTTGAACAAGAAGCATGTCAATATCTTTTAAACGGATGATTTCATTTTGCTTCTTTTGAATGGATTGTACAATGGGATACATTTTTTCTCCCCGTTTTTGACTCAGTACCTCTAATAAAACAGGATCAGAAGGATGTTCTTCCAAATCATAAAAAGCATCTATTGTGTCGGTGATATGGAAGTGTCTTTTCAAGGAAATCTCCCCAGAAACAATTTTCTCTGGCGCAATATAGCTTAGTCTTCCATAATGACCTTCATAAAATAAACTGCATATGGGCGCACGCCAATCATAAACTAAAATTTCAAAAGGGTCTTTCGTCAAAAAATTTCCAATACCAATATAACAAGTTTCTTTATTATAACCATCTTCTTGGAAATCAAAACGACCAAAGTAAGGTTTCTGAATGAGTCGTTCCAGTTTATTTTTTAATTCTGTACTTTGCTTTAAACGATTTTCATTGTTTGCATAAGTCTGTAAATTTTGACTGATTTCAGCTCTTACATCTTCATCACTGAAATCATTTGATGTTTCCTTCATCATTTGGCGGTTCATCATCATGGCATCACGGCCATAATAATCCAACAGATTTTTGGCTTCCTCTAAAGCATCTGCTATTTTTTCCTTCGTATAAGCGTACCTTTTTTGTTCGAATTTTAAAATATCCATGCCACCTCCTTCAACCTAGGGAATTTAATTGTATTACATGCTCTATGAAATTAACAGACTACAATTCCCTCTTTTTTTATGCTATAATGTATATAGAGAAAGTGGTCAGAAGACCACTTTTTTCATTGTAATTAAAAAAACTTCCAAGTCAAAACTTGGAAGTTTATGTTTTGAATAACTAGTTTGCTTTTTCAGTTACGACTGATTCAACTACTGCATCAGTAGACTTGAAGAATAAGCCTAAGACAAAGTTTAGTACAACACCAACGATCGCTGCTAAACTTAAACCTGTTAATTGAACACTCTCTGTGATCGTAATGCCTAAGTTGATTCCAGCATATTTAGCCAAGTAACTTGTGCCTAAACCAATTGCCAACATCACAACCATTACCGTAACATTTTTAAAGTTAAACTTCACATTTTCATTTTTGATTAGACGTACACCAATCCATGCAATCATTCCGAAAAGTACCATTGAGATACCGCCCATTACGGCTAATGGAATCGTTTGGAGAATGCCACCAATTTTGCCTACCAAGGCTAAGATAATGGCAAACACGGCTGCAATTCTTAAGTTCAAAGGATTGTAGTTCTTCGTAATAGCAAGTACACTTGTGTTTTCACCGTAAGTTGTATTTGCAGGACCACCGATGAATGCTGCAAACATAGTTGCCAAACCATCGCCTAACAAAGTTCTTTTTAATCCAGGATCTTTCATGAAATCTTGACCAACAACAGCACCATTCGTTGTTACATCACCAATGTGCTCCATAAATACTGCAAGAACTACTGGTACAATCGTTAAGATTGCTGGTAAACTAAACTTTGGCAAAGTCATTTCTGGCATTGCTAACCAGCTCGCTTCCTTAATTGCATCAAATGCAATTAAAGACGTACCCGATACCATACCATAAATCATTGCAGTGACATAACCTAAGATGACTGCCAATAAAATTGACATTTGTTTAATTAAGCCTTTACCAAATACATTGATTAATACAACATATAGTAAAGTCAAGCCTGCGATAAGAAGATTTGCTTTTGCATTGTCTATCGCTACTGGTAATAAGGTTAAACCAATAATCATGATCATTGGACCAATAACATGTGCTGGTAAGATTCTTCTGATGGTTTCAATAGACACTTTTCCGATAAATAATGAAATAAGAACATAAACTAAACCTGCTACTAAAATACCACCTTGCGCGTATGCTAATCCGCCACCTTCCATATCACGGACAATAAAAATCACGCCTAGAAAAGAAAATGAAGATCCTAAAAATACTGGAACTTTACCTTTCGTTACCGCGTGGAATATTAATGTACCGATACCTGCTGCCAGCAATGCTACTGCTGGATTAAAACCTGTTAAAATAGGAACTAATACTGTAGCACCAAACATAGCTACTAAATGTTGTAAACCTAATACAAGGTTTTTTGCAGAAAACTTTTCGTTCATTTTGCCTCCTTTTGATCTCACAGGATCATTTTAAAGTACTTATTCTATCTTTTTGATTTTCATCAAAATGCACGCAAATCATAAAAAAAGACTTTTGCGCGTAACAAAAGTCCAATTGACATCACCTGTCTTTGAAACGACTCGCATTTCATTAAAGACTTTTATCTGTATTAATATACCACACATTATTTATTAAATCAAGTTTTATATAACATCTCTATATGAGGAATATTATCTTCCAAATATATCTCAGAAACTTGCTCAAAGCCCAGATCAGAGTAAAATTCTTTTAGATAGGCTTGTGCTGAGATTCTAATATGATGTTCGTCCTTTAAAAAATTCAAGGCATGATTCATGAGTGTCTTTCCCAATCCTGATTTTCTAGCAGATGCTTTTACAATCACTCTGCCAATAGATGCCTCCTCATATGAAATTCCTGGTTTTAACAACCGACAATAAGCGACTAGATTATCACCCTCATATCCCATCACATGATAGGCATCCTCATCTTTGCCATCAACATCCTGGTAAGGACATTCCTGCTCTAAGACAAATACCGCTGATCTCAAAGTAAGAAAATCATATAATTCCTTTAATGTTAAGGTTTCAAAGTGTTTAACGATCCAATTCATAAACCACTCTTTTCTCTTTATAAAACATATCAGAGCCATCAAATATTGTAATCATATTTTTACCACTGGATTTGGACTTATACATGGCTTTGTCAGCTTTGTCCATCATATCACTAAATGAACTTATTTTTAAATCAAATGCCATTATACCTAAGCTAATGGTGCGATTTATTTTATAGGGTTGAACATGAACCTCATATTTTTCTATTTCAAAGCGAAGTTTTTCTGCAACAATTGCAGCTTGTTCTGCATTTGTATTAGGCAATAGAATTGCGAATTCCTCACCACCATATCGCCCAATGACATCCGTTTCTCTTACAAGGCTTCTCGCTAAAGCAGAAAGTTCTTTTAATACTTTATCACCAACAATATGACCATATTCATCATTGACAGATTTAAAAGAGTCCACATCGAAAATAATCACGGAAAAGCCATTGCCACCTCTTGACGCTATTTTGAAAAACTCCTCACCTCTTTTTATAAAAGTTCTTCTGTTGTAAAGCTCCGTCAACATATCTACTGTCGCCATATTGTAAAGCATATCTTTTGTAGAAAACATTTCAGAGGACAAATAATACAATAGAACCAACATACCTCCAAAAGAAATGATAATGACCATGGCATAATGAAAACCTGCATACTTTGCGTAAGAAATTGACAAGGAATCAAAGAAGACTGTATCACAGAAGAAAAACAACAGTAATGACATTAACGTTAAGATATAGATACTGTATCTTTCAAATATGAGTGTAAAGTCCATTAAGAGGAATATCACCACTAAAAGTGGAAACAGCTGAAAATGAAAACCAAAATCCTTACCAAAGAAAAAAACGGATTGAATGAATACCAAAGACATGGATGTTAGTATTGCAATATATCTTGTGAACAAGGTAATACCACGTCTTAACAATCCTACAACCGTCGTAAAAATAAAGCCACCAACCATCATGACAAAAGCTGCAATATTTGCACCAATAGCAATGAACGAAATAGCATACATGACACATGCCAGTAAAGACACAATGGAATAAACCAGAGTGATTTTAAATTTCATTTCAGTTCGATAATGATTATAAGTGGTAATATTCAAATCCATGGTTCCTCCCTATTTCATATACAACACCACTGGGCAGTGATCACTCCCCATAACATCAGCATGAATCTCAGCATCCTCTATACGATCCTTCAACCCTTCAGAAACAATAAAATAATCGATTCTCCAACCTGTATTGTTGGCTCTTGCCTTCCCCATATAGGACCACCAAGAGTATGCACCTTCAAGTTCCGGATAAAAATATCTAAAGGTGTCAATATAACCATCTTCAAGAAGTTCTGTCATTTTAGCTCTTTCTTCATCTGTAAAGCCTGCATTTTTTCTGTTGGTTTTTGGGTTTCTTAAGTCAATTTCCTTATGCGCTACATTTAAGTCTCCACAAAGCACGACTGGTTTCGTCGCCTTTAAAGTATTCAAATAGTTTCTGAAATCATCTTCCCAAACTTGTCTATAATCAAGTCTTTCAAGATCTCTTTTCGCATTCGGTGTATAACATGTGACAAAATAGTAATCTTCATATTCAGCAGTAATCACACGGCCCTCTTGATCATGTTCTTCCATCTGAATGCCATATGTTACTGACAGAGGCTTCTCTTTTGTAAATATCGCAGTACCAGAATACCCTTTTTTAACAGCATAATTATAATATTGATGATAACCTTCAAGTTCCATTTCAATTTGACCTTCTTGAAGTTTTATTTCTTGCAAACAAAATATATCTGCATCAACTGAATTAAAATAATCCATAAATCCCTTTGTCATAACTGCTCTTAAACCATTAACATTCCACGATACAAACTTCATTGTTCCTCCTGTTTTAAAATCATATACTCGGTGTCATCAAATGTAATATCCCACCGTTTTTTTTCTAGGTTGTTTTCATAAATCACTTTATAGAAGTTTTGATACAAACTATTTTGATTTAATAAAATGGTTTGTACCATCATCTTGTTCTCATAATGATAACTATAATCTAAAGAGCCATCATAATCCAAATCAATAAAAATAGTTGCTTTGTGGTACATTACACCATATCGACCTGATTCGTCATAAAAACCTCTAATGACACTCATAGGATTATAGCTGTTGTCCTCCACAATTGTATAAACATCATAAGCTCCAAGGAACTGGTCATCGATTGCCAAATCTTCAATTTTACTTAAAGTATCCAAGGTTACTATTTCACTAAATTCCCTTAGTTGATTGGGTTCCCATAATAAAGCACTTTTTTTAGAAAAATAGTTCATTAGCATGTTATAACCCAGATAGCCATCATAAAAATAAGTGATATGCAAATCCGTCTCTGCCAAATCCTTAAGTTCCTCCTGCTCTAATTCAAGCATGCTAAACCGATAGATGACATCATTCTGATCCTCAGCCAATCGCATATGAGGATTTTTTATTAATCCTGAGGCGTATTCCATCACTGCAGTCTTATCAAAGAAAGTATTTACATCTACCCCACGACTGGATTTTGTATAATTTAATTTTAGATTTGGCAATGTATTGTTCTCAATTTTCTCTGTGCTGAAAAACAAAAGCATGATTAAACCATAGCTAATTGCAAATATCCAGATCACACTTCTTTTATTTTTCATTTACGCTCCTAATAATCAATTTCTTTCTTATAAGGTTGTAATAAAAATTCATTCAACATTCTACCTTGTTCGGCTTCCGGTTTATGTAAAATGGATTTCATCATAATTTTCATAGCTTGCTGCTTAAAGAAAGACTTCTTTGGAAAATCATAGAATTTATTTTTCTTTAGAAAACGATGTTCAGTTCTTAGGAAGCCTCTATTTCTATAAACAATATCTTCATAAAGTTTCATACCTGCCACACCATAAAAATCTTGAGGTGCTTCAGGGGTTTTTTTTATAAAATATGTGACTTGGTCACATAAATTTTCAATTGCATTCAAGGTATGTTCATTATGCAAAACATAACCCAGATTATAGATATTTCTAAATGACGTATGTGCTTTCAGAGCCATTAGCAGGTGTTGATTTTGGTCGAGAGAACCTGTTAACAAGTATCCCATTGCTTTTCTTTTGGTTTCAATGTAGTGAGATTTTAAGAACAATCTCTCATCCAAGAGCTTAAAAACCTTATCTAAATGATGATATCTAATATCCGATGCTATAAGTACAACCTTTGAATTTGCAATTTTTTCTTGATACATAGCTTCAAACCCATCATTTAAAGTACATTTATGGGTTAACTGACAAACCATACACCCAGAACAACCGCTTTTAAAAGAATGATTGGACAAATCCAGCAAATGCACTCTATACCTACAGATATTTTCAAATGCGGCAATCATGTTTTTTAAAGATTCCGAGTAATCTTCAGCATTGTAAATCACCAAAATGTCTTCAGGTTCCTTATGCTTTTCTGGTAAAATCTCATAGGCAAATGGATTTTGATTCACCTCTCGTATATAAGGATCATGGGTCTTTTTATACTGTGTCTTAATCTGATAAACCACTTCATCCATGTATGCAATCAAATGCTTTTTCCCTTGATTACTCAGCAAATCTTCCCGCTCTGCAGAATGCGTATTTAAAAGGGTCATATCCATATCTCTAAAACAAGCTGCCATATATTCATGGGCCAAATTGTCAAAGAGAAACTTGGAGGTTGAGATTTGACTGACATTCACATGGATCAATTTATATCGGCTGGTATGGGATAAAAGCTGCCCCATTAACTGCATTAATCCATATGGCACAGACATTGTATAAACAGGATATGCAAATAATACCAAATCATTCACTGCCATTTGGTTGATTAATTCTTCTATTTCATTTTCATTCAAAGCTTCTTTTCTTAAATGATAATATTCAAAATGAAGATTCTTAAAGTGCTTTTGTAAGAACAATACATGGTGGAAAGTAATGCTACTTTCTTTTTTTGGACTAGCATTAATAACAAATATATTCATGTGAACACCTCATTTAATTATACACTGAAATAAGGTAATTTCATATGAGTCCATGAATAAAGTTACATAAATTTCTATGATAACTCAGTGCAATTCCAAGTAAAAAATATTTTAGAACAAGATTTTATTCTAAGAAAAATAGGCTTAACTCAGCCTATAACATCCATTGATTTAATTTCTTTAAGGTCTCTCTCAATTTTATCGCCTCTTCTAAAGGCATTGTATATTTCTGACAGAGTTTTAAGGGTACTTCCAATAGTTGTGCTTCAAGATTCTTGCCAAGGAAAGTTAATGCAATCTCTAATTTTCTTTCATCATCTTTGGATCGGACTCTTTCAATGAATCCGCAGCTTTCCATACGTTTTAATACTGGCGTTAGGGTCCCTGAATCCAAGTACAACTTCTCTCCTAAATCCTTTACACTAATATTGTCCGTCTCAAAGAGTACCAGTAAAACCAGATATTGTGGATACGTGAGTTGATAAGGATCTAATAGTGGCTTGTACAATCTGGTCATTAACCGATTTGCCGTATAGAGTTGAAAGCATAATTGGTTGTCCAGTTTTAATAATTCATGCATTTTACAACAAGCCCTCTATGGATTTTATCATTTTTTCAGGTTTTACCTGAGGTCCAAACCTTTTAACAATATTGCCTTCCCGATCTATTAAAAATTTTGTAAAATTCCATTTGATTTCTTCACCCAGTAGGCCTTTTGTATTTTCAGTCAAGTAGCCATAAAGTGGATGTTGATTTGGACCTTTAACATCAATCTTTTGAAAAATTTCAAAAGTAACGCCATAATTCAATTCACAAAAAGATTTAATTTCTGCGTTAGAGCCTGGATCTTGTTCCTTAAACTGATTACATGGAAAACCAATGATTTCAAGTCCTTGGGCCTTGTAAGTTTCATAAATGGATTCTAATCCCTTAAATTGAGGTGTAAAACCACATTTACTTGCCGTATTGACGATCAAAAGTACCTTACCTTTATATGCTTCCAAAGATACGACTTCATCATCCATGTTTAATGCTTCAAAATCATAAATTGACATAATACCTCCTAAAATAGATTGTGCACAATTTAATTTTATACAACTATTATAATCAAATAAAATTTAATTGTCAAATAGGACATATGTCCTAATCAATTGGGTAAAATATTCATATAATAACCTTAGGAGGCAGAAATGAAAATAATCCAAGATTCGAATCAATTAAAACATTATGTTTCAAAATATAATATTCATCAATTCTTTGAAAAAGATATGACACCCTACATGACTTTGTGCCAGTATCCCTATAACGAAATGCTTCTGAACACAGGGGATCTCATGAAGGATTTCTATTTTGTTGTCGAAGGGAAAGTAAAAATCTTTTTAACCCTAGAAAACGGAAAATCCCTGTTACTAAGGATTGTCCACCCTTTGACTGAGCTGGGATCCGTTGAATTGTTGCAGGAACAAAAAATTGTTTCGAGCAACGTTCAAGCATTACACCAATGTAAAGTCATAAAAATTCCTTTTAAAGCTTTAGAAGAACACGCAAAGGAAGATTTGGTATTTTATAAATACATCATTCGACAATTAAGCAGAAAACTTCACAATTGCTCTAATACAGCATCCATTAACGCAACATACCCTTTTAAAAGTCGTTTAGCAAGTTATCTTATATCGACAGCAACACCAATAGATGCAGATACCATAGATGAAATCCGCTTTGAACATTTAACGGACTTAGCCACATTCCTAGGTACCAGTTACAGGCACTTAAACAGGGTAGTACAAGAATTATGCGATGAAAAAATTATACAAAAAAACAAAAACAGCTTTACCATTATCAACTATGAACAGTTAAAGACATTATCAGGAGGCTTTTATGAATAAAAAACTGTATCTTATTATTTTAGTAATGGGGGTATTTACTGCAACCATTAATGGTGCAAATGCACAACTCGCAAATCATTTAGGCTTGTTGCCCAGTGTTTTGATGATTCATCTCATTGGTTTATCAACCTCTCTGCTTTACTTTAGGTGGTTTAATAAGGGAAAATATGTTTCTGTGAGAACTATCCTCAAAAAACAACCCTATTTGTTATTAGGTGGTTTTATAGGCTCTTTTGCAGTGGTTTTGATCTCTTATCAAGTACAGCAAGTTGGCGTTTTTTTAGTTTCTACTGGGATTATTGCAGGTCAATTTCTCGCCTCTTTCTTTATTGATCATTTTGGTTGGTTTGGATTTGAGAAAGTTAAAATGGGCAAACAGCAATTTATAGCCATGGCAATGATGAGTTCTGGTGTCTGTTGTTTAATGCTATAGGGGAGTATTTATGATTTTATTACTTAGTCTTGTTACAGGGATGATTTTCATCTCTACAAAAACTTTAAATATGTTGTTATCAAAACATGTTGGTGTCTTTCAAAGCAATGTGATCAATCACGTGGCAGGCTTATTAGGTGTTACGTTAATGCTTCTCTTAACCTTTCATAAAGGTTCTCTCTTTACAACAGAAGTATTTCATATAGGCCTATTTCCATTGTTAGGTGGATTTTTCGGTGCAACATTTGTTGCTTTAAGCAATTATACCTTTTCAAAGACAAAGGTTTTGATTTCAACCCTGCTGATATTGGTGGGACAGACCATTGCCGCAGTCCTTATGGATTATTTTATTTTTAATGAAGTTTTATCCTTCACTTCAATTATAGGCATCATACTCATTGTAAGTGCAGTCTTGCTTTATAGTAAACCCATACAAGAAAAATAGAGGTATCCCATTGGGTTACCTCTATTTTTCTATTTTTTTAAATTAATTATTTTTATAAGTTTTCATCATCCACAGTTTTTAACCATTCCTGAATTGGATCAACCACTTTTTTGATACTGCCATTTTCAAATGGATTATTTAATTGTCCTACTTTCAATAAATCCAAGAAAGACTTAGAACCACCAGCCTGACATAATCTTAAATAATCTTCCCAAGCCTTCTCTCGATTCAGATTCGATTTATGCCAGAATTCATAAGCACACACTTGAGCCAATGTATAATCGATATAATAGAAAGGATCAGAGAATATATGACCTTGTCGATACCAGTATGCACCTCTTTCCAATAATGGAAGATTATCATAGGTTCTGTGTGGCAAGTATTTCTTTTCTATTTCTGCCCATTTTGCCTTTCTTTCCTCTGGTGTAGCATTGGGATTCTCATAAACAAAATGCTGGAACTCGTCAACGGTTACACCATAAGGAATAAATAATAAACCATCTGTTAAATGACTATATTTATATTTAGCGGTTTGATGCTTGAAGAAATGTTCCATCCATGGCCATGCAAAAAATTCCATACTCATAGAGTGAATTTCACAAGCTTCAAGGGTTGGCCAGATATATTCAGGCAAAGCATATTCACGACTTGAATAAACTTGGAAAGCATGACCAGCTTCATGCGTCAATACATCTACATCACCTGAAGTACCATTGAAATTTGAGAATATGAATGGTGCTTTATAATTAGGAATGAATGTACAGTATCCACCACCCGCTTTACCTTTTTTTGCTTCTAAATCCATTAAATGATGTTCTAACATAAAACTAAAGAATTCATCGGTTTCTTTAGACATTTCAGCGTACATGGTCTTACCTTGTTCAATAATCCACTCTGGTTTTCCCTGAGGTTTCGCATTGCCTGTTAAGAATCTAAGGCTTTCATCATGGAATGACAAAGTATCCAATTTTAAACGTTTAGCTTGTTTGTCGTACAATGTTGTTGTCAATGGTACAAGATGCTCTAGGATTTGATCGCGATAGTTTTTCACCATCTTTGCATCATAATCAGATCTTAATAAACGTTTGTAGCCTAATTCCACGAAGTTCTCATAACCTAATTTGTTTGCTATTTCATGTCTTACTTTTACCATTTCATCATAAATTCTGTCGAATTCACTTTCATTATCTTCGTAGAACTTACATATTGCCACATGTGCATCATATCGTGTTTGACGCTCCATGGATTGTGTAAAAGGACCCATTTGAGACAAGTTGCGTTCTTCACCTTCAAACATGATTTTTGCACTTGCTCTCAATTTTACATATTCACTTCCCAGTTTATTTTCCTTTTGAAGGAGTTCAAGAATCTCTGGTTTAAAGGTATCTACTGCCAATTCAGCAACAGTGAAGATTTGATTTCCCCACTTATCCTTTAATTCCTTTTTAAAAGGTGAAGCAACTAATGCTTTGTAATAATCCGTTACCAAACCTTGATAAACTGGACCATTCTCATCAATGAAATCATTCTCTGCTTCGTAAAATGCATCAGTCGTATCTACCGAATGGCGAATACTAACCAATGTCATCATGGTTTCCATCTCATTTCTCAAATCATTGATTTTCACCATAGCTGCATCTTGTGCTTCGAAATTTTGACCTTCTGAAAATTCTTTTAAAAGTTTTTCAAATGCAACCTTAAATTGTTCCATATCAGGTCTTTGGTATTGATAATCGTTAAATTTCATTGTTCCTCCTTATCATATATTGTAATTTTATCGATAAATGCATCAGAAATATTTTCCATTTCAACACTTGGAATCACATTTGTTTCAGCATCTCCATCACTATAATATCTTTTTTCTGGATGGTCTTTAAAATAATCCAACCAATAATTTAATTCAAATTGATCCTCACCACAGGTTATACGATTCAAACTCTGAGGATTAAAATTAGCATGTATAGGTGACTTAACAGGATTCCAACCCACGTTTACGGCGGAAACATTATGATATGTAACCCCCTCATAGGTACCATCAAATACAAATGAGAATAAGCTTTCAGAAGGCTTAATGCCATAAGGTAATGAGACATGTTGCATTTCATAATTTGCAGCCTCTTTGATAAAACCATGTTCTTTCCCAATGGCTTTCAAAAGACCTGTTTCATCTAAAGTATTTAATTTTTCATGATCCCAACTGTGATTGCCAATTTCATAACCATTTTCAATTAAATAGGATAACTTCTCCTGAAGTAAATCTTTTTCTCTAAAAGGGTTTTGTCCATAGACATAAAAAATTGCATTTCTACCAAAGTCCTCATGGTTCCTATAGAATTCATCTAAAATGCCAACCACAGAGTCTTTGCTAATTTCACCTGCTTCATCATAATAAAAATTGCTTAATGTGGCATCATCAAAGGTAAGAACCACAGGAGTCGTACCCAATGGGACATGGATATCATTATGAATCAAATCGGACATACTAATGGTTCTATAGCCTTCTTCATACAATCTTTCCAAATCCTTTTTAAAGAGTTCAATGGTCGTAGCGTAAGTCCCTGGTTTTTCCTTAAGATCATGATACATTAAAATCATTATTTGACCCGCTTCATTCACATGATGTTCTTGATAAATCCCTGTAAAATCTATGACTTCTTCAATGGTTTCTTCCGGTGTCACAACTTGTTCTTCTGGATCCTCGTTCATTTCATTTTCAATAATTTCTTCTTGAGTATTGTCTTCATGATTTAAAGCATTTTCATTTTTTTCGTTCACATTATTTTCTACACTAGATATTTGGTTGTCATTTTCTTTATTTGTCACTGTTTCTTGGTTACAACTGATCAAAAAAATGATCATAAGAAACATAAACCCTATTCTCTTCATAAAACTCCTATGGATGCACCTTAATCCTTTGATTGTCTTTTATGATAATTTCGTTGTCATCATAGCTTAACCAGTCACTATAACTTCCTAAATAAAGCACTGCTGGAATATTCATTTCTCTTAAAAAAAACTGATTTACTGCCCCAGTAATACCAGAACCACAATGCACAATAACTTGATCATAGTTATGCATTTCCAAGAAATGGGCTTCAATGTTACCATAACTTTTTACACCTTTTTCATCAAACAAGTCCTTCCAAAAGTAATTGACAGCACCAGGCATATGACCTGCTATTTTATCGAAAGGTTCTGTTAAACCAGCATAACGTTCTGGCGCTCTTGAATCTATTACTATAGCGTTTTCTTTTGAAAGCGCTTCTTTAGTTTCTTCCATAGAGCAAATATATGACATGTCCAGATCGAATTTCAATTCTGAAATGACAGGTTTTGGACGCTCATTACTTAATTGAATTTCGGCTTTTAAAAAGGCTTGATAACCATCTTTTAAAATATACACTTCTTTCAAGCCCAATAGTTTAAGCATCACCCAAAGACGACACGCCATAGGTAAATCACCATCATCATAAATTAGAATTTTTGAGGTATCTATCACGCCAAAAGAACCAATTTTCAAGGCAAATTCATTTAAATCCGGCAACGGATGTCTACCGCCATGGGCCTCAATTTTACTGGTCATATCTTTTTCTAAATCCATGTAGTATGCACCTGGATAATGATTTTTCTCATAAGCCTTTGGTCCATAACTCGGGTTTTGCATATCAAATCTACAGTCAATGACAACTGGGTTTTCTTTTAAAAATTCTATATCTACTAAATACATAAAACCTCACTTAAATTCAATTTTCCACTGATAATAAGGTCCGTCCTCTTTCTTTTCATATTTTAAGTAAGCATCAAACTTATTACCATTTTTCCCTACTAATCCTTTTACCATGACCCTTCCATCTTTTAAGACTTTTTTAACCATGGCTTTGGTTGGTTTTTTCTGCATAGAAGCTAAAAACTTATCATTTTTCCAGATGGTAAATTTACATCCATCTTTCCAACGGTCACAACCAAAACCTTTTGGATTTTCTGTGATGTTTCCCCCACAGGAAGGACATATACCCAAAATATCTTTTTCTTCCTTAGGCAAGACTAGAGCACTTTTCTCATGATTTTTTATGGTCATGACACTGTGGGCTGTAAAAATAAAAATATCTTTTAAGAAACCACTTCTTGTCAATTGCCCCTTCTGAATATCTTGCAATTTTTTTTCTAATCGCCCTGTATATTCCAAATCAAAAAGCTCATGTATTGGAAAAGTTTCAACCAATTGGCAACCTAATTCGGTTACTAATAAACTCTTGTTTTGCTGTTCAATATAGCCAATTCTCTTGAGTTTAGATATGGTCTCGGCTCTTGTTGCCGGCGTACCAATACTATAACCACTAAGTACACTCTGAATCAATTCATCGTCGTCCTCAATGTTCTTGCCACAGGTTTCCATTACCTTTAACAAGGTTTTTTCTGTATGATGATTCGGAGGCTTTGTTTCATGGGTTGTAATATTCAAGGCACGAATATCCAAAGCTTCACCTTCTTCAACGTGAGGTAAAACATGATCATTGTGATTCTTTTGTTCGATTTTTTTCCAACCCCGTTCAAGTTCAACTTTACCTGACGCTTGAAACATATAACCAGAAACGTCTAAGACCAATTTAACTTCTTCATAAACTGCTGGTGGCATAAATTGAGCAATAAATCTATTTTTAATCGCATAATAAATTGTCAATTCATCTTCTGTTAGATTTTTAGGCAACATATAGGTTGGCATAATTGCACTATGACTTTCGACTTTATCATTATTAAAAATTCGCTTTGTTACTTTAAAAGTTACATCCTCCTTATAAGGCAGATCTTTTTTATGGACCTCTAAAACCTGTTCTGTTTTAGAAATTAAACTTTCTTCCAATGCCACACTGGAAGTTCTCGGATACGTTATTAATTTCTTTTCATATAACTGTTGTGCTACTTTTAAAACTTTGTCAGAAGTCCAATTTCTAAACCGACTTGTGATGTCGCCTTGAAGCTGAGTTAAATTATATAAAGCAGGTGGATACTCCTTTTTCTCATTGATTTCCTTGGAAGCAACAACCCCTTTTAAAGATTTTAAAGCATCTGGATAATTCAAATCTTCTAAAATACTTTCCAATTCACCCTTCGATGAAAATTTATCTTTACTCTCATTAAAGTATATGGCTTCAAAAGCGTCATTGCCTTTTATAAATAAACCACTGAGCTTAAAATAATCTTCTTTTACAAAGTTCTTTATTTTTTGATCTCTGTCATAAATAATTTTTAGAGTTGGCAATAAGACTCTACCAATGTTTAAAACTTTCTTGGAGTGACCGTATTTTAACGTCGATACAGCCGTTAAATTTATACCTATAACCCAGTCCGCCCACTGTCTGCTGATTCCTGCATCTCTTAAAGGTATCATTTGTTCATTGGATTTTAACTGTCTTAACCCTTCAAGGATGGCACTTTGTGTCCATTCATTTAAAAGCAAACGGTAAACCGGCTGAGAGGGCTTTAAAACCTTAAAGATGATATCTCCAATAATCTGTCCTTCACGATCATAATCACATGCAGAAATAATCTGATGAACATCAAGTCGTTTCATCAAATTTCTTATAATATTTAACTGTTTTTTTGCACCTGAATCCGGTTTTTTAGGGTCTTTCATATCTGGTTTGACTTTATATTCAAAGACCTTCGGAATAAATGGATAATACGCCATTTGCCAAGATGTTTTAGTTTCATCATAGTCTTTGATATCATATAGGCTTAACAAATGACCGAATGCCCAGGTAATAATATAATTCTCATTTTCTAAGTAACCTTCATTTTTTTTGACATTCCCAAGAGCGTCACCAATGTTTCTTGCAACTGAAGGTTTTTCTGCTAAAATTAATGTTTTTTCCATACCATAACCTCTCTGTCATTATATAACATTTCAAGTTTTGAATACAGTCTAATACTAGAGTTCATAGAAATTTAATTGTTTTTGCCATGATTTAATTTAAAATTTTTTTTACAATTTTAGTTTAGCATGTCTCCTCAATACAGACATGTTAAACTAAAAGAGGTTGAAAGGAGATTTATTGTGCAATTAAATATCATCAGCGCCTTCAAACAAGGTTTAGAAGGTCTAAAAAAGAACATTGGCTTCCATTTTTTTTTTGCGTATTCATTTGCTGTTGAAATATGGCTTTGTGGGCATACTGAAATTAGTGTATTTCCATCCTGTCGATAGAATTGTTCAATTGGATTCAACTACTTTTTTTAATCTCGGTTCTACTTCAGGTTTAACCCATGCTTTTCTGCTCATAACCCAATATTTATACAACCTCTTCATGGTTCTTTTGCTCTCATATTTGTTTTTTGACAGTCATCTTGAAATGGATCTGCAACGCTCTGAAATTTTCTTAAACAGCTTAAAGAATATACCAAGAAATCTAACGGTTATCCTGATTCTCATTGTTCCTGTTTTCATCCTTAGTCTCATCATCACTGGACTTCTCATTAATTTTGAAACTCTAGGAATTTACATGATTGTTTTTATCTTTTTACTGATCTCCATGTTTTTGTCTTTCATTATTCATGACATCGTAGTCCATGAATATAAAGCTTTTAAAAGCAACATAAATAGTATTCCTTTTGTCTCTAATCACTTTTTTAAGGTCCTGATTTTCGAAGGATTTATTGCACTAATTTCCTATGGCATGCTACAATTGAAAAATTATCTTATTTTTGATCAAGCCGTATAAGTCACATCAAATATGGAATCAAACTTAATTTTTTTCCTGATGAATGTTATTGGAATCGTATTTTTCAGCTTTACAATATCGTCATCAATGACGCTCTATTGTCAAACCGTTGAAGTCTATGAAGAAGACGTTGAACAGAATTCCATTATATAATCAGTCTATTGCAACCTCAATTAGGGCAAAAACTCTTATTGAGGTTTTTTAAAACAAAAAAGCATCTTTTCAGATGCTAATTGATATATTCATTATAAAAAACAACACGATCGCGTCCGTCGGATTTTGCTTTATAAAGTCCTTTGTCAGCTTTCTTGAAAATACTGCTGATATCTGTTTCTTCATTATGTTCAGGTCGATAGATGCCAAAACTAACAGTTAAACTGATTTCATCTTCTTCATCCACCTTAAAAACATGTTCACTGATGGTTTCACGCATTCTTTCAATGATATTATGAGTGATTTGAACACCTGCATCATAAATCAAAATGGCAAACTCTTCACCGCCATAACGACCAATTAAATCTGTTCCTCGCAAAGTTTTTGTGCAAAGTTCCGAGACTTCTCTTAGAACCTTATCGCCTACATGATGACCATAGGTATCATTAACCCTTTTAAAATGGTCAATATCCATTAATACAAAACTTACATCTTTTTGATGTAGTCTCGCTTGTTGCAATCTCGTTTGACAAAGGTCAAAGAAATGTCTTCTGTTGTTAACGCCAGTTAAAGCATCCTGTGTTGCCAATGTGGTCAAGATTTTATTGGCTTCGGTTTCTTTGGTTATATCATTGACTACCATAATCTTACCAATAGGACGATGTTTTTTGTCATACAAATTTGTTCTTTTCATATGATAAGTTCTTATTTTTCTTTTATGATTAATTTCAAAAACTTGTCCGGCATATTCTTCATGTTCTACAAAAATCATTTTTCGAATCATCTCTTGAAAATCGGTTCCTTTATAAAGCTCTTCAGTATTTCTGAAAATATGATAAGCTGCAATATTGAAATTGACAACTTTGTGATTTTCATCAATCACCACTACACCTTCTGAAATTTGATCGAAAACCTTTTTATAAGATACTGGTATCAAATCAAAAATCCCGTACTGCATTAATCCCGATAACCACATTAATCCCATTGGAGCATACACAAAAGGTAATACATCTAAATTTTCAGGTGTTAACTGAAAAACATAAATGAAGGATGCAAACATCGGAATACCTAAGGCGATCAATGCATTTAGTGCACGATCTCTGTAAATATTTCTTGAAGCCAAATACAAACGAATCTGATGTATTGCAACTGCTAAGAAAGATAAACCTGTTACAGTTAAATGTACAAAATACCAAGGACCTTTATGAAAGAAGACTCTTGAAAACTGACCATCATAAACAATTGTAATTTCACGATAATATAAATGATGAATAAAATTAGTTTGAACTAAAAAGAAGGTAGTTAAACCAACGCCAAAAAATACGATTCCAATAATCGTATTTAGAAGATTTTCTTCACCTTTTTGTGCAAACACCATCCAAATCAATAAGAATGGAAAAAAAGCAATGCCAATATACTCCATTTGAACCCATAGCATAACCACTTTCGGTTCAACAGACAAAAGTTCCATACTATAGCCAAAAGCATGTATAGATGCTGCTATCATTACCATACTGAATGGCAATGCAGATGCTTCTTCTCTCTTAAATAAAGCGAAAATTCCAATTGATAAAGTTATGAATGATGTGCCAATTAAAAACATTAACAGTACATTTCCCAAATTAGCCACCAACACTTAGATTTTCCCAATACTTATTAATTGTAACTAATAAAGTTTACAAATGCAATCTATTGTCCAATATTTACCATTCGAATCGTGTTGTATGCCAGTTGAATATCATCATGGGTTCTAGTGACTTCTAAAATATCTTCCCAAATTTGCTCAATGGTTTTTCTTTTATCATGAGGTCGACAAAGATATCTTAAGGAAAGCATAATGCCACTGTCTTTCACGTCAGTGTAGACAATAGGTGTCATGACACTGTAGTATATCATATATTTTTTTGAAGCATTTCTTAATTCCTTTTTAAGTTCATCTGTATCCTTTAAAGAATAATCTTCTACAATCTTTAGAAACAATTCCTTTGCTTTTTTGTGATTGGATTCAAATGTTAATAAAACGTGAACTTCATTCCAAATATATTGAAATCCACTGGTAAAGTTAGCCAAAGGATATGTAAATACTGCACTGTTTGGTATGTGAATCATTCTTCCTGTAGACTGATCATTATGAACCCATTCTCCAATTTCCATTAAAGTAAATTGAAATACTCTCTGATCGATAACATCTCCTGCACGACCTTGAATTTCAATACGATCTCCTACAACAAATGGCTTCTTGATCATAATAAACAACCATGCTGCAACATTGATGAGCAAATCTTTCAAAGCAATGGCAAGACCAGCGGAAGCAAGACCTAGATAAGTCGTTAAAGTACTTCCCTTAGTCCAAATGCCAACTAAAAAAATAATGACTACAGAAAAATAAATATATGTAATATTCCTTTTGATTCTATAGTATTTTTTTGTATCTAAAACACTTTTATGTACTATGCGAATAATAATACCTCTAAAAACATAACCAACTAATAATACAAGTACTGTCTTTATGATATTTGCATTGATAGGATCATTGATAAAATCTTTAATTTCAGTCATAATTACCTCCTCAATATTCATTATACATAAGAATTCTCAAACAGTTCAACAAAAAAACTTCTAAGAAGTGAATCTTAGAAGTTTGATTTCAATTATTTTGCTTTTAATACTGCACTTAAGAATTGATCAAATGGTTGATTACCGATTAATTCTTCAGTATCGTTAAACACAATCTTAGGTACGCCTGAAACATTGTATTTGTCAGCTAATTCTGGGAATGTACCACATTCAATCATTTCAGCTTCTACATTTGGGTTTTCATAAGCTAACTTATGCGCTTTTGATACAGCACCAGAGCAATGTGGACAGCTTAAAGTAACAAACACCTTAATGTTTACTTTCTTATCTACTTTTGCTAAATCATTCTTCATTGCTTCAGGCAACACTTCTCCAGCACCTGATAATTCCATTAAACCTGCTATGAAAGAATTGATCTCATGACCAGCTGGAATACCATAAAAAGTTACACCATAATCTTTTTCATTTTCATCTAGCAATCTGATTGCTGGTGCTTTGTCAATTCCATACTTGCTTGCTTCTTCAGCATCTTTCTTTAAATCAAAACCAGTAAAACCAATTTTGTCTGACATTGCTTCAATTTCTTTCATGAATTCTGTTGTATCATTACAAGATTCACAATTGTTTTCATCTGTAAATAATACGATTTTTACTGGATTTTTTAATCCTTGGAAAATTTCTGTTAATTGTTTTGTAATGTCTGCGTTAAATAAAGCCATAATAAGCCTCCTTATAAATTGTTAATATATTCGTTGATGGCAAGCGCTGCTTTTGCACCTTCACTTGCGGCTACCACAATTTGTTTATAGGGTTCAGTTGTTACATCACCTGCAGCAAAAATGCCCGAGATACTCGTCATATGATGATCATCAATAATGATTTCCCCTCTTTGATTTTTCTCTACATCTGCAAATTGAGAATTGGGTACATAGCCTATTTCCACCAAAACACCGTCTGTTAATAGATTGCCATCCAATTCACCAGTTGTTTGAATGGAATTTACCAGTCCATCGCCTAGGATTTCCTTAATTTGAGTTTTAAGAAGAATTTCTACATTAGGCAATTGATACAATTTATCCACTAATATTTTATCCGCTCTAAACTCTGAACGATGTACTACATATACCTTATTTGCAATCTTCGATAAGTCTATAGCAGCTTCCACTGCTGAGTTACCACCACCTGCAATTACAACTGTTTTTTCTTTGAATAACGGTCCATCACATATTGCGCAATAAGTTACACCTTTACCATAAAACTCTTTTTCACCAGGAACACCTAATTGTCTTGATTTGGATCCTGTGGCAATTAAAACTGTTTTACTTTGATAAGTCATATAATTGTTGGCAATAAGCTTGAAAACATCATCTTTCTCTATACTTTTGACCAATACATCATTAGCCATGTGTATTTCCAAAGATTCTGCATGTTTCTTAAAAGCTTCTGCTAGACCTTCACCAGTTACAAATTCAAAACCAATATAATTCTCAACACTTGAAGTGTCATTCACTTGACCACCTGGCTTATCACCTATGATTCCCACGGACAAACCTTTTCTCGCTGCATAGATGGCCGAAGATAAACCTGCAGGTCCACTACCAACAATGATCAAATCATAAAGGATTTCATTGCTGAGTTGATTTTTATTGCTTGATAAACTGAAATTAAACATACTTTCACCTACCTACTTAATATTTTAGAAACACCTGATTCACTAATTTGACCAAATAACTCTCCAAGCTGAGCTAAACTCAGTACTGAAGTTTTTCTAAAATCCTTAATTAATTCATTTCTGAAGGATTTGTTTTTTAACATCTCCTCAAAAGTCATTCCTTCCGCTTCTAAAATTTCCTTTAGCTTCTCTTCTGCTTTATCTACACAATCAATGCATTGCTTTACTGGAATCTCTTCTACTAAAAATGTATCCAACAAATCTTTTGACATATAGACGCATAAAGGTAATTTTTTTATTCTGTCTGATACTGTTGCAGGAGTGATCATCTCACTTTTATAACGTTCTTTAAAAACAACGCCACATTCAGGATCATCACATTTGTATTGCATGGCAATACTAATATTTAGACTCTTCATGATTTTAGAAATATCACTGCCATTATCATATAAAATCATTTCAAAGCCTGAGCGATGAACACTTACACCATACAATTTGAAATTATATTTTTCTTTGACTTTTTTCAGCGTTTCTAAAAACATCATTCTATGTTTTTTTGTTCTGAAAATCACTAAGGATTTTTCACATTTCTGTTCAATATAATAATAACTGTACAACTTTTTTTCTCTTGCTTCTCTAGGCATTTCCTCACCTCTCGTGAATAGAATAACACTTCAAAAACATTTTGTCAAGTTCCGTCACGTATTTTTTCAAGTTCCGTCACAACGTCTGTGAACCCTTTAAAATACTGCTTTCTTTCATCATAAGAGCGTTAAAATATTATGTATTTGGGTTATTACCACTATTTTTTTTTCTCAATCATCATTGTATTTTTTTATAGCTAGGCCTAGTAATATCACAGTATTCTATAAATCTTTCCATTGCAAAAAAGCTCCCAAGGGGAGCTTCACTTTAAAAATTATCTTTTCCATAAAAATCAACCATGGGTTTAAGTTCTTCATCTTCTATACCATAAGCCTTTAAACTTGCACTTATTGTAAAAGATTGTATAAAATCTTCTTTGGCCTCTCTATATCGATTTAACTGTACATACATAATGCTACGATTATAATAAAGGACACTGATATGATCATTAAAGATTATCCCACGAGACAATATCTCAGCAGCTTTTTCATATAGTCCTAATTCTTTATAGAGCACTGCTAAATTTAAAAATGAGTAGCCGTGCTTTAAGTTTAACTCTACTGCATATTCATAGGCTTTGATTGATTTTTCAATAAAACCCATTTTCTTGTACACAACACCTAAGTTGAAATGAACCAAATAATGATCAGGATGAATAGCATTCACTTTAAGAAAGAGATCCAATGCTTCATCATTCTTTTCTTGCATTTCCATAAATGAGCCGTAATTAATATAACCCCATAGATTATCCGGTTCGATGATCAGCGCTTTCTCATAATATGCCTGGGCTAAATCCAATTGACCTTTGCGATCATAAATATCTGCTAGATACAAATAGGCATGAAAATAATTTTCATCATGCTTAATAGCTTGCTGATAGTTGATTTCTGCTTTTTCATCATCACCTGAATCATCATATATAATGGCTTTGCCATAATGAGCGCCTGCTTGAGTTTCATCCAAGGAAATAATTTCATCATAATAATGTATGGCTTGTTGATCATCGTCATTGGAAGCACACAATAATGCAAACTCATATAAAACATCGATATTTTTAGGATTGGCCAAATAAGCTTTCTTAAAAAACTTTCTTGCTTTCAAAACATTGCCGTCTTCAAGATAACTATTGCCTATGACCAAATAATTTTGAGCTAAGGTATCATTTGTCATTTTTATCCTCCTGTTATTATTATAAACTTTTTTTGTTTTATAGCAATATCATAATACAACCTTGTTGGTGAATCCTTGCCATACTGACGTTTCAAAACATTAACCACCTATGTGGCCTATTGTTTATTTATTCACAATATATAGCATATGCTAAATATTAATTTTTTATTACACGACTTGCAATATTAGACTTTTCTAGTATAGTAATTTTAGGAGGTACCTATGGGCGCAGAACATATATCATTTACACTTGCTTTTACAACTGGTTTTCTATCTTTTTTCTCACCTTGCATCTTACCTTTGATACCTGTTTATATTATGTACATTACAGGCTCTACTGCAGAAAGTGAGTTGAAAGAAAACAAATGGCGTGTCATCAGTAGAACCTTTGGTTTCATCTTAGGGTTTTCATTTATTTTTGTATTAATGGGATTATCAGCAACAGCTTTGGGACGTATCTTTGTTCATAACAAGGAATTTTTCTTGAAACTGAGTGGATGGGTAATGATTCTCTTTGGTTTAAACATGTTAGGTTTGTTTAAATTTATTAAAGTTAAAATACCGACTTTTATTAAAACACCAGATCAAGTTAACAGTTTCTTTGGTGCTGTCATTATGGGTATGGCTTTTGGTGCTGGATGGACACCTTGCTTTGGACCAGTTCTTGGTTCTATAGTATTTTATGCAGGCGCATCTTCTACCGCGACACAAGGCATTATTCTTCTATTAATTTATGCTCTAGGCATGGCAATACCATTTATGTTAACAGCAATCTTTATCAACTTTTTTAACCGTATGCTTGAAAAGATTAATTCCGCATTAAAATACATTCCGAAAATCAGTGGAATCATTCTGATGATCTTTGGTATATTAATTCTTACAAACAAATTAATCGCATTAAATGCACTATTTTTTTAGGAGGCTTTTGTGAAAAAGTTAGTTATCATTACACTCTTATCTTTCGTTTTTCTTTATGGTTGTAGCTCATCTAAGGACGAAAATGTAAACTCAAATCAAAATAATGTTTCAAATACAATTGAAAATCAAGTCGTTGAAGAAACAACTGGTGAAGAAACACCCGTGGCAGAAACTAATGAGGAAATCGCAGTTGGTAAAACAATCCCGGCTTTTGAGTTTACCACATTAACAGGAGAAACTATAAATATTTCTGATTATGAAGGTAAAATCATCATGTTAAATTTCTGGGCTACTTGGTGTCCATATTGTGTTAAGGAAATGCCTGCACTTGAGGAAATGAATGCTTATGATGATGTAGTCGTTTTGGCATTGAATGCACAGGAAAGTAAAAGTACAGTGGAAAAATATATTAACGAAAATCCTTATGACTTTGATATTTTATTAGATGAAGAAGGTTACTTTTCCAACTTGTTTTACATTTCCTCTTTACCGAGTACTTTTTTTATCAATGAAGAAGGCATCCTTCTCGGAGGTATTAATGGTATGATGACAAAAGAGCAAATGGAATCGATTATTCAAGACATTAGAGACGATAAATTGTAAAAACCCGAAGAGACCTTCGGGTTTTTACATATTGAGAAAGGGAACATCCCACTGGATTAATTCTATTGGCGCATAGAAGTGAAGGATAATACAGTGTAAAGGTTACTGCTCAGGGTTTGCAGTACCACAGATGACCGAGAACTCGAAGGACAAAAAAACACACCCGTCTTTGGGTGTGTATCATTCATTAAATCATATATGTCATACATATACTGAACAATTCACAACTTCCCTCCGAAGTTCGATTAGAGCATATTCTAGGCAGGTTTCCTGACTTATGGCTACTTACTTTCTCCCTTCCCATCTTTCGACAGTGGATTATGAGATTTCATTCCATTTACAGTAGCGGGGGCTGTAGAGGATTTTAACCTCTTTCCCTATTACCCAATTTGTATTGGCACCTAAAATACATATGCAGTTCTAAAAACATCATACCTGAAAATCTTTTATCTGTACAGAGCATTCCTCAAAATACATATTATATTCATTATCCTTTAACAATTTTAAAAGCAAATAATAATGGTTTTTCATCATCTTAAATAAATAGATGCACGTTTGATCAATACCTTGTTCGTGTATTTTATCTTCTAAATCTTGACAGATATGTTGCAGAGATATTGCTCCAATATTTGCAAACATCCCTTTCATTTTATGACTTAATCTTTCAATAAGGGAATGATTATTCTCTTCAAATCCACTTTCTAGCTGCTTAAGATAATCTGGCATACTATTCAGTACCATTTTAATAATTTCCTCTGCACCTTCCACATCTCCAATGAGAAGATTCAACAATCTAGAGTAATCAAAAATCTCATATTGACTGTATTTTGCTTCTAACGCTGCGCGAGAAGAATTCCGTTTTATATTATACCACAGATCAACCATCTTCTTAAAATTATCAAAAGTCAGAGGTTTAATGATATAGTCATTCATGCCCACTTCCTTTGAAAAATTAATATCTTCTTGTTTTGAACTTGCTGTCATCGCAATAATTGGAATTGCTTCTAAATGAAGTTTTCTTTCTGTCTCACGTATGATCTTCGTAGCATCAAATCCATTTAATACAGGCATCTGACAATCCATTAATACCAAATCATAGGATTTAAATTTTAAAATATCCAAAGCTTCTTGTCCATTGGCGACAACATCAACCTTTATATTTTTCTTTTCCAGCATTTTGACAGCAATATTTTGATTAACCACATTATCTTCTACAATGAGAATATGTAATTTTTCCCATTGATTTTCTTCTTCTTGAACCAATGAGGGTTCTCTATTTTCAATTATAGATAACAATAACTTGTAAACATCGTGCTTAGAAAAAGGCTTACTAAGAAAATAGTCATACATATGAAAATAGGATTGCTTCATTTGCTGAACCTGATGCATTGGTGCTAAGGAAACTATTTTTGCGCCTTTGCAATTTGGATTATTTCTGATGCTCTGTACAATAGATGCGCCTTGTAAATCATCAATCTGACAATCGACAATAAAAATGTAATTATTCATAGCTTTTTCAAAGAGTTTCAAAATAAGATCGGGGCCGTTGTCTAAAACAATATGGTTAATCTTCCATGCACTTAAGAGTTGATGAAACAATTGACGATAAGTATGATTTTTTTCCAAAATGACGATATTAATATCTTCTAGCAAATCATAATCCAATACAGGTTGATGATCGACATTTGTCAGTTTGACATCAAACCAGAAGGTCGAACCAATATTTTCTATGGAATCCACTCCAATTTTCCCACCCATCAGCTCCACTAATTGTCTTGAAATTGCCAATCCTAAGCCTGTACCACCGTAGTTTCTTGTTGTGGAAGTTTCCACTTGTGAAAAGCTGTCAAAGATACCTATGAGCTTATCTTCATGTATGCCAATACCTGTATCAATGACTTCAAAGTGTAAAATACTATCATAATGACTTTTATGCAGCAAAGATACTGATAGAATCACTTCACCTTCATGGGTAAATTTAATGGCATTACCAATAAGGTTGTTGATAATTTGAGTCAACCTGCCTGGATCGCCTTTGTATATTTGATCAGTTTCCACCGAACTTTTGTGAATCAAATTAATCTTTTTACTTTGTGCTTGAAAACCAAAAGCAATCACAACTTCCTGAAGCAAATTATCCAAATCAAATTCAATGGATTCTAATTCCAATTTACCTGCTTCGATTTTCGAGAAATCTAAAATATCATTAACTAAAGCCAGTAATGATTTTGCACTGGTGGCTACTACATCAGCATATTGTCTTTGTTCTTCATCTAAAGCAGTTTCCAAAAGCAAGCTATTCATGCCAATAATACCATTCATCGGTGTTCTAATTTCATGTGACATATTGGCGAGGAACTCAGATTTTGCTACACTTGCTTGTTTTGCTTTTTCCATTAAATCTTTTGCCCTTTTCATTTCTTTTTCCAAAGAGCGATTCAACTTATCGGCTTCTCTTCTTGAAGCTTCTACATCTTCCATTATACTTAATAAAATTTCCTGATTGGCTTTAAGCTCTTGTGCTTGTAGCATATCAAGTTGCTTCTGATGCATTAATTCTTCTTGAACAATTTTTCTCTCACTAATATCTCTTAAAACACATTGAATATATCGAGAATGCCCAACAAAAAAAATATTTAAATTGACATCACAAACGATCAAATTATTCTGTCCAATAAATTCCCATTCGAACTTTGTTTTGCCCTCCTGAAGAGCCACTCTTATATAGTGACTCATCATTTTTTCTGAAGATTCACCAGAGGATTGATTAGGTGGGCATAATTTAATCAGTTCCACGCCGTTAAGTTCATTCTTGGTTAAAAACCCAAACATCTTTACCGCACTATTATTACATTCTACAACAATAGAGCGCTTCAGAATTAAAATACCATCTGCATTGGCATCAAATAAACTTCTGAACTTGGATTCTGATTCCTGTAACTTCAAACTGAAGTCATCTTTTTTCTTAACATTGTATCTTGTGATTGTGCCGGCAAAATATGTAAAGGAAATCATCATGACAAGAAGGAATGAAAATATTGGATTATCATAGTAATATTGATAATGATTCATATAAACATCACCTACTATTGAAGCAATAATAGGTAATAAGGACAATCGATTTAAAATAGTTGATTCTATGGCAAACATTTGGGAAGAAAATAATATAATGGCTACGACTATAGCAATAGGCATATCACTTTCGACCACTACAGCTATTAGAAAACACATAACCGAGTTAAATATAATCCTAGAGAGTTCTAACGCAAAGAGGCGATCCATATCAATTTTTCTCGTGCTGATACCCATATAAATATTCAAGACAATCAGAATCAAAAAAAGCAGTACCAATGTGAATTTTGTCTCTGTATGAAAAAGAAGAATCACTAAATAAGACACCATAATAAATGGTAAAAATCTACCGAGTGTTGCTGCAAAACTTCTTACATGTTTTTGCTGGTCTCTAGGTTCATGATATTCTACAAAAATCTTTTCTACATTATTGTTCTTCATCGCTATCCCTCTGTTGGTTTAAGACACTCTTATATTTAGGAGGTCTTTTCAATTCTTTTAATAATGAATTGACCTCCATTTTCATATCAATAATTCTTTTTTCTCTATTAAATGTTAGGTTGTTAAGTTGTTTAGTATGAGCAAGCGTCTTTTGTAGCTTTTCTTCATGGGTTTTTTCATCACTTAAATCAAGAATATTTTCCAATAAATAGGGTATCCCTCTAAGCCTAATTTTAATCACACTACGTTTTACAGGAATTTTAACGCCATCTTTTCTAATGAGTCGACATTCCAATAAACCACCATGAGAAGAAATTAAATTGTAATTTTCTTCTACTTCAATTATATCTTTTAAATTTAGACCAATTAATTCTTCCTTAGACCGATCAATCATTTCACAGGCAGTTTGATTGACATCAACAATAATTTGTGTCCCTACTTCAGTAATAATAATGCCACTTTGAAGTGATTCTATTATTTTTTCAGTTTGGTGGCGTTCTTCAACCAAGCTTTTTTCTTTTTGCCTTATATCGGCTCGAAGATTGCTTAATTCCTCTTTGATTATCGTCAAATTTTCAACAATTCCATGCAGTGGATGCTTTGAATCAATTCGAATATCTTCAATGTCAAAAAGACTATCTTCTTCCCATAAAAACTGCCCACTATAAAGGGTTACCCATTCAAGGTCACTCGCTAATATTTTATAATTTTTTTTATCATCATACACATATCCAATTTTTTCAGGACTTGAAAGGATACTTATAGATTGGGTCACAGCTTCTTCATAGTCCTTTGCTGCAAACACCTTTACATTTACTTTCTTATATTGTCTTTGAGCTGATTTCAAAAGTAAATCTATGGCTCTAGTTGCATTATAGGTTACAAAACCAATTCTTCTATCCTTATTATCAATGGCGTAATCCTTCTGAATCTGTAAAGTCTCTTTCGTAGGGAGAATGCCTGTTAGATCTTCATAATTTCTCATTTCAACAAAAGGCGTTTGAATTTCCATCTCGATAACAAATCGATCTAAATAATTCTGGAATTTAATCGCATCAAATTCGCCCATGTTACCATAACCATGGACGTCGACAATATGATCACCTATTTTTCTAAAACTGATCAAGTAATTTTCTGCTAATCTTAGATTTTGCCATCTATCATTTTCGATAATCTCCAATCCTGAAATTGGACAGATTTTTACGATTTGTTTATATGCCATATTCTCTCCTTTTTACTCTCAATTTATCATACCCATATTCTAATAAAAATAAACGATTTCAAAAGTTCTATTTCAAAGGTTTAAGATCTGCATCATAGGGCGACGTTTTTAACAAACAAAAAAATGATTTTAAAGTCAATTAAGACCTTAAAATCATTCTAATGATTAACTATCAATTACTCTCCAACATGCAATGCGCCTGTTGCAAAACCAATGACAAATACTATTGCTAAAATATAAGTTAGAATACTCACTTCTTTACCCTTACCAGAAGTCAACTTAATTGCAGTGTAAGAGATCACACCAAATGCAATACCATGAGAAATACTGTATGCCAATGGCATAATGATAATGGTTAAGAATGAAGGTAATGATTCTGTATAATCATTCCAATCAATTTTCACGATTGGAGACATCATAAACATACCAACGATAATCAACACAGGAGCAGTAGCAGCTGATGGAATTACCAAGAATATAGGTGAAATAAATAATGCCAACAAGAAAAAGATACCTGTTGTGAATGCCGTTAAGCCTGTTCTACCACCTTCTGCAACACCTGAAGCCGATTCTACATAGGTTGTAACAGTAGATGTACCTAAAATAGCACCTGCAGTGGTACCAACCGCATCAGCAAATAAAGCACTCTTTGCATTTGGTAATTCACCTTTATCATTTAATAATCCCGCTTTATCTGATACACCAATTAATGTACCTACAGTATCAAACATATCTACAAATAAAAATGTGAATAATACTGTTAAGAATTTTAAAGTAAAGATTTCACTAAAATCAAACTTTAAGAATACTTCTGACATGGATGGAATTTTAAACATACCAGAACTGTCAAATGATGACAGATCAGTTACCCCCATTGGGATACCAATTAAAGCCGTAATGAAAATACCTAGTAGTAAGCCGCCTTTAACTTTTCTAGCGACTAAAATACCTGTAATGACAACTCCAATAATAGCAAGTAATGCTGCTCCATGTAAAATGTCACCCATCTCGATAATTGTACTGTAATCTTTATGGACAATGATTCCTGCATTTACGAAACCTATGAATGCAATAAACAAACCAATACCAACAGATATTGCATGCTTAATTGGCTTTGGAATACAGTTAAGAATGGCTTCACGAACGTTTAAGAACGTTAAAACCAAGAAGATAATACCTTCTAAGAATACTGCAGTTAAAGCCATTTGCCATGTATAACCCAATTTAATAACGACTGTATAAACGAAGAATGCATTTAAGCCCATACCTGGTGCTAATGCAAAAGGTAAATTAGCAACTAGTGCCATTACCAAAGTTGCTATAGCAGCTGACAATGCAGTAGCAGCAAACACACCTGGAACATCCATCCCTGCATCACCTAACATGAATGGGTTAACGACTAGTATGTAAGCCATAGTCATAAAAGTTGTAATACCAGCAATGATCTCTGTTCTTGCATTCGTATTATGTTCCTTTAGTTTGAATAATTTTTCAAACATTTGATAGCCTCCTTTTAATAAATAATAAATCCGCTACCTTCATTTTATATATACTTTTAACAAATCGTCAACGCCATTTCAAACCTTTCTTTCATACAATGACTTTTCGTAAAAACTTACCAATAATCCGAACGTTTATTGAGTTTTTTTTATACTTGTTTGGTTAAGTTGTTCTATATACTTTCACATTCTTTTCAACACTCGTGTATTTTCAGACTATTCAGACAATTGGAAATAATATGAAAAAATCTCGATTTGTTGTATATTTTTAACAACAGCACGAGATTTGACAACAATTATTTTATAACTTTTCTCTAATTCGAATAACTTTTCTTGTGGCATCCTTTATAGTCTTCATAATGGTACCTCTAAAGTTATTGGTCTCTAAAGTGTATACACCATCAATGGTACTGCCTCCTGGAGAACAAACCATATCCTTAAGATCACCAGGATGTTGTTCGGATTCTAAGACCATTTTTGCTGCACCTAGAACAGCCTGGGCAGACATCTTATAGGCTTTTCTTCTAGGAAGCCCCATTAACACACCACCATCTGCCATAGCCTCAATCATCATAAAAACATAGGCAGGTGAAGTTCCTGCAACGGCTGTAATGACATCCATATATTTTTCATCAACAATTTCAGCCTGTCCAAAACTTTGGAACATTTCTACAATTAAGGATTCCTCATCATAGCTTACTGCTTCTCCAATAGACAAAGCCGACATACCCTCATTGACCATTACCGGCGTATTCAACATGGAACGAACAATTTTATGCTTACCAATAACCGCTTCAATGTCTTTGGTCTCTACTGAAGAAACTACTGAGACAATGATTTGATCTTCTTTTATATATTCTTTAATTTCCTCTAGAACTTCTTTCATTGCAATGGGTTTTACAGCAATGATCAAAATATCTGAAAATTCTACTACGCTCAAATTATCTCTTGTAACATTTATTTTTAGAACATCAATGGCATATTTTATTTTCTTCTCATTTCTACTGCTTACAAGAATTTTTTCAGGGACTGTGAACTTACTTTTTAACATGCCAGAAATCATAGCTTCGCCAATATTACCATAGCCAATCACACCAATCTTTTTCATCTGCACCTCCTGTATTTTGTATAACAATATCACGATGTTTACCCATAAACAATAAAAAATCGCTAGTTTAGCGATTTTCATCATATTTTTATCCAATTTTAAAGTTTTGTTCGTCACTTAAAGACATTAGAATTCCATTCTTCTTGCTACAACACCTTCAAGGTCATTCAATTCATTTTCTAATGCATCATATTCACCAGATTCATTTGGTGCGAATTCCAAAATAATCAAACCTGAAGGACTACAGAAATTTCCTGTTTCATGTAAACCCAAACGTGTTTTGATGACACAACCATGTTTTGTTAATAAACCTTGTACTTTTACTGCAAGTTCTTCACGATTTTGTATTTCGATGCCCATAATTGTTCTCATAAGAATACCTCCTGATTACTTATACCATTTTTTCATCCTTTTAATCATTTTATACTAAAAATGTAAATTTTTCTTTTTTTTATAAAAAAAAATACTTTTTTTGTTCTTTTTTGGTTTAAAATGGGAATATAGATAAGGATTACAAAAGGGGGAATGATTGTTTGAAAATATCTTTTATGAAACAAAAAATGATGCGTAAGGTTATCTATTCTTTGCTACCATTAGTGGCAGCAGGAATATACTTTTTTGGTTGGCGTGTTCTGACCTTACTAATAGTGGTAACCTTGGCAGGATCCTTGGTCGAGTGGATATTCGTTCGTAAAACCACCAAGAAAATTACTGAAGCAGTTATTGTTACATCCATGCTTTTTACTTTAACTTTACCACCAAGTGTACCATATTATGTGGCTATTGTAGGAATCGTCTTTGGTGTACTCTTTGGTAAAATGGTTTTTGGTGGTTTTGGAAAAAATCCATTTAACCCTGCTTTAGTTGGTCGTGCCTTCATTTATGTCAACTTTCCAAAAGTCATGACAATGGAATGGATTGAGCCTTCAAAGAGCTTTTTAGGAAACCTAACACGTTATACTGTGGATACCATTAGCCAATCCACACCAATGCTGGATTACCGTTCTACAGGTGAGATGGCAAATCTCAGCAAAGTTATTTTAGGTAACATTGCTGGATCTATTGGTGAAACAAGTGCTATTTTAATTATTATTGCAGGCTTATACCTTATCTTTACTAAAACAGCTTCAAAAGAAACAGTTATCGGCTTACTAGGCAGCTTTATTATCCTTTCTGGTATATTATATTTCATAGGGGTTAGTGAAGTTCCTAATCCAATTTTCGGACTATTCTCTGGTGGTTTATTATTTGGCGCTTTCTTTATGGCCACAGATCCAATTTCATCACCAAAGTCCACTGAAGGAAAATACATATATGGTGCCATCATAGGTATTATTACAGTCATCATTAGAGGTTTCGCATTATTTGCTGGTGGTATGATGTTTGCCATTTTAATTGGTAATACCTTTGCTCCAATTATTGATGAGATTGTAAAACTCGTTAAAGATAGAGAAAGGAGACAAAATGGCTAAGAAAAAACAAATTTTGTTTCCTGTGTTGTTCATGGTTGTGTTAACTGCCATCTTCACCTTTGTTTTAGCAACAATAAACGAAGTGACCACAGATATCATTTCAGAACAACAGGAACTTTCTATTCAAAAATCAATCTTTTATACTTTTAATATTTCATTAGAAGGTTTATCTGATCAGGAAATACAAGATAAATTTGAAGCTTCATTTGAGAAGACAAAAGTAAATGATCGTACATATTATACTTATACAAAAGAAAATAAAGTTCAAGGCTATGCTGTACAAATAAGCGGAAAAGGCCTATGGGGAACTATTACAGGTCATGTGGCATTTAGTCCAGACCATGAAAAGATTCTTGGATTAAATTTCATTTCACATTCTGAAACCCCTGGTTTAGGTGGTCGTATTGACGAAGATGAATTTAAAGACCAATTCAGAAGTATTACTCTAGATCGAGAACCGTATTTTTCCTATGGCACAGACATTGGCGGTAATGTAGATGCGATTACAGGAGCTACATTAACGTCCCTTGCTGTCAGAGATATTCTTAACGGAGAAATTCCAAAGATTCTTGAAGAAGCTAAAAAGGAGGGTTTTTATGAAGGCAATTAAAGAGATTTTCATAAAAGGCGTTATTAAAGACAATCCTATTTTCAGGCAAATACTTGGAATTTGTTCTGCATTGGCAGTGACCAATCTTATGATGAACTCTTTGGTTATGGGATTAGGTTTAATGTTCGTAACAGGTTTGTCAAGCTTTACAGTCTCAATGATACGAAAATTTACACCGAAGCATATTCGTATGATGGTACAGACTTTGATTATATCAGCATTTGTAATTATTTTGGATATTTTCTTAAAAGCCTATTTGCCAGATATGTCAAAAGCTTTAGGACCATATGTAGGCTTAATTATTACCAACTGTATCATCATGGGCCGATGTGAAGCTTATGCTCAAAACAACACCCCTATTCTTTCTTTCTTTGATGGGGTGACTATGGGATTAGGATACACAATGATTCTTTTGTTCATCGCTTTCTTCAGAGAATTGTTAGGTTTCGGTACAGTGTTTGGCTTCCAAGTGATGCCTGAAAGTTTTACACCTTGGACTTTGATGATCATGCCTCCAGGTGCATTCTTCATGCTGGGTATTGTCATTTGGATTTCAAAGAATTTATTCAAAAACGATGAAGGAGGTGTAACAAATGGTTGATATTAATCCTTTAATTATATTTGTCGCTTCAATATTTACAAACAATATGATTTTATCCAATTTTTTAGGGATGTGTTCCTTTATAGCCGTTTCAAACGAAATAGAAACTTCATTAAGTTTGGGACAAGCCGTCACCTTTGTTTTAACATTTACTTCACTTCTGAATTATTTAATTTATAACTATATTTTAGAACCATTAGGGTTGGAATACTTAAGATTCATTATCTTTATCATCGTCATTGCAGCATTTGTTCAACTTGTTGAAATGATTATTGAACGGTTCTTTGAACAGCTTTACTATTCTCTTGGTATCTTTTTACCACTGATTACTGTAAACTGCGCAATTCTAGGTGTATCTTTATTTATGGTCATTAGAGATTATAATTTAATTCAAGCAGTGTTATTTGGTGCAGGATCCGGTATCGGTTGGACCCTCGCAATCGTTTCATTGGCAGGCATTCGAAAGAAAATAAAAAATGCCAAATTACCTAAAGGTTTAGAAGGTCCTGGTATTACTTTAATCATTACAGGGATTATGGCCCTTGCCTTCTTAGGTTTTTCAGGTATTGTACAAATTCAATAGGAGGAGCTATGTCAACAATATTAAAGACTGTTGCAATTATCAGTGCCATGACAGGTATCCTAGCCTATTTACTTTCTTTAGCCAATAAAACCATTGGTAATTATGGTGAGAAAAAACTAACCATCAATAAAGAGCATGAACTTACTGTTGATGGTGGCGATACCCTTCTAGGAGCACTGATTGATCAAGAAATTTTTATTCCTTCAGCCTGTGGAGGTAAAGGCAGTTGTGGTTATTGTAAAGTGAAGGTCATTGAAGGTGGTGGACCTTTTCTGCCAACAGAAGCCGGTTATGTCAACAAACAAGAACAAGCGGAAGGCGTAAGACTTTCATGTCAACTGAAAGTTAAGAACGATATTACCATTGAGATTCCAGAAGAATTATTTAATGTCAAGCAATATGACTTTGACATTGAATTTATGAATGACGTCACACCAAAGATTCGTCATTTAAAAGCAAAATTGCCTGAAGGGAATGAAATTCACTTTAAAGCTGGACAATATGCTCAAATACTAGCGCCTAAATATAAAGGTAGCCGAGAAGAAGTTTATCGAGCATATTCTATTGCTTCATCTCCTTCAGAAAAAACTTCTCTGGAGTTCTTTATCGGTTACATTCCAAATGGCGTATGTACCACTTATATACACCATCATTTAAAGAAACATGACAAGTTAACCATTGTTGGTCCATATGGTGATTTCTATTATCATGAAGGTGATCGTCCAATGGTGATGGTGGCTATAGGTACTGGTATGGCTCCAATCATGAGTATTCTCTTATATATGAGAGATCATAAAATCGATCGTAAAGCAACTTTTTACTTTGGTGCTAGAACCATTGAAGATTTATATATGATTGATGAACTTACTGAACTTACAAAGGAATTGCCAAACTTCACATTAAAAACCTGTTTGTCTCAACCTACTGAATCTTGTAACTGGACAGGTGAAGTTGGTCGAGTAACAGATTTAATTAAGAAATATTTGGAAGATGGTCCTGAAAGTGAAGCATATCTATGTGGTAGTCCAAAAATGATTGACTCTGTCACACCACTTTTAAAGGAAAAAGGCATTCCAGAAGATCGTATTTTCTATGATAAATTTGAATAGTTAATTCTTATTCAGATCAATTAATCCAATTAGAACGTGAAAAACTAATTCAATGAATTAGTTTTTTTCTTAATCAAATATTCTTGCTTTTAAAATTGTATCCTGTTATACTGTCATAAACCCCCTGTGTAGGGGAGCGGGAGGTTTATGTGAAAGTAGCTGTTATTAATGAAAGTAAATGTGATCGTTCACCATTTTGTCCAGTCAAAAGAATCTGTCCAGTAGGAGCAGTCACTCAAGAAGGTGGATTTTTCCGATCAAAAGCACCAAAAATTGATAAACAAAAGTGTATCGGTTGTAACAAATGTGTTAGAGTCTGTCCAATGGGTGCAGTTTCAATGCAATAAGTTTTACCATACAAGGGTTAAGAGTGAAAGACCAAAGGTATTATAACCTTTGGTCTTTTTTACATAAGGGCAAATGTCGCTGCAAGCATGCCGATTAAATTAAAACCTCCATGTATAAACATGGCTGTCTTTAGATTATATTCACGTACATACTTAAATAAAAACATAGACAATACAAAGATTTGTAGTTGAGCACCTGGATGAAGCAAGGCAAAAATAACACTTGTAATAAAAGCTGCAGCCTCCTCACTTAATTTTAAGTAAAGAACCTTATAGAAGATTCCTCTAAAGAAAGTTTCTTCAATAATAGGTGTCAAAACAATAATCAAAATAAACTGGATAATGTTACTTAATAAGTCGCCACCATAAGCGATACCTTCATATACATTTTCCGTACCAATCATGGCTTCAATTAAAAACTGTAGAATGCCAGGTATTATTAAAATAACTTTCAAAAATACAATTTTCTTTAATATACTAAAAAATTTTGCGGTTGGACCATCATTGATTTTGATACGATAAAATCTTTTACCAATGATCAATACCAAAATAACATGTACTGCATACAGCAACAAACCTATGGCTAAGTTATCCATGAAATACATTGGTAACAATAAACCCATCAGAAGGATTAGAATGCCTAAACCAACAGTGAAACTCTCTTGCTTACTTTTTTTGATTATCTCCATGGCTTACTCCTGTGAAGTCATCGGATTTGTAAGATATACACTTGTATGATCATAAGGCTTTTGAACCTCACATCCTAAAAATAATCACCCCATTAACAAAATACAAACCAAAATTAATCTCTTTTTCATACTTATCTTTTCTTTCATTTTTTTCTTCATACTTCTGCTTTATTATAACATCGCTAAAGGTTAATGCTCATTTTCAGCACCAAAATGTAGTATCAACACATAAAAATGACAATTGCTTGGCCATAAGACATCAGTCTTTCGATTTAGGGATACTCAAAAAAAACACCTGCATCTGCAAGTGTTTTCATTTGAGTTAATCGAGTCAAACTATAAGCCGGGTTCTGTATTTGATAATCATCTATCTAGGCCTTGCGTTACCGACAAGGCTCAAGCGACCTACCATTCCGGACGGGAAACGAGCAGCCTCCCTCCAATTCCTATCTTGGTCTTGCTCCAGGTGGGGTTTACATAGCCGCATAGTCACCTATGCGCTGGTGAGCTCTTACCTCGCCTTTCCATCCTTACCTACCGAAGTAGGCGGTTTCTTTCTGTTGCACTTTCCTTAAAGTCACCTTCACTGGTCATTAGCCAGCACCCTGCTCTATGGAGCCCGGACTTTCCTCATGTTTCCATGCGATTATCTGTCTGACTCGAAGTCTATTATACATCATTTTACAATAAAATCAAATATCTTATAATGTATTAAAGGGATTGATATCAACTTCAGAAATGATGACATTAACATCATAAGATTTCTCCTCAAATGCTTGCTGAAGAAGCTCCCCTAATTTCTCTACATAAATCTGTTCTGTTTCAAAATGACCAGCATCAATAACGCCTAAATCCATTTGTAAAGCAGCTTGCGCTTCATGGTATTTCATATCGCCAGTAATTAGAACATCTGCTACAGCCTTTACATCAGCCATAAAATCAGCTCCTGCACCAGTGATCACCCCTACTTTATAAATTTTTCTGTCTGGGTTGCCAATGAAGCGAATCATCTTTGAATTTAAGGTTTGTTTTACGGTTTCAGTCAATTCTCTTAAGGTCATTGGCTTTTGTAAATAACCATACATGCCAGTACCTTGTTCATCAAATTTATTTTCAAGTTTAAGAATATCATAGGCTGGTGTTTCATAAGGATGTTTATTGATCATTGCAGTAATCACTTGAGGTAGATGTTCCTTTGAGACCAAAACTTCAAGTTTTACTTCTTCAACGAAGGTTAATTCCCCTTGAGTACCGATAGTAGGATTAGAGAATTCATTAGGTCTAAACTGACCAATCCCTTCAGATTTAAAACCACAAGCATCATAGTTTCCATAAAATCCTGCACCAGCATTTGTCATGGCTTCCATTACTTCATCAGTATTTTCTCTAGGTACAAAAACCTGAACCTTGTAATGAAGATTTGAGAAATCCTTAATGATATAATCTACATTTCTTAGTTCCAGCAAATCACAAACTCTTTTTGAAGTCCCTTCATAAGCTGTATCCAAATTCGTATGGGCTACAAAAAGATTGATATCATTTTTAATCAGTCTTAAAAGCATATGTCCAATAGGGTCATTTTCAATAATTTTTTTGACAGGTTTATAGATCAGTGGATGATGACTAATAATCATGTCAACATTTTTTTCGATGGCTTCATCAATGACAGCTTCAGTCACTTCCAAAGTAACCATTAAATTTTCAATCATTTTATTAGGATAGCCAACCATTAGTCCAACATTGTCCCACTCTTCTTTCAGATGCTGAGGAGCAAGTTGATCCATTACTTTTATTATTTTTCTGGTGTTTGTATGCATAATAAAACCTCCTTCAGAGCTTGAATGTTCTTTTCAACTTCTGTGAGCTTCGGATGATTTTCTGTATGGTTCTTCAAATTATCTGCAATGACTTCATATTTGCCAATCTTCTTCTCAATAAAACCAATATAGGATGCATCGACGTCCATTTTTATACCAATTTCCATGAGCAAGGCATCATCTTTCGAAAAATGTTTCAAATGATTGGGTAATGACCAGGGTTTACTGATATGCTTTACGACAAGGATTTCATAAAATCGATCTTGCTCTTCTGCAATTTTTTCTTTTATAATTTGAAAATCATTTTCCAACAACCATATTCTTAAGGCATCCTGCCCTGTCATCGGTTGCAAGATAAAAGTATCAATTGATTTCACCACTTCAGGAGATTCTAGAAAGATGTCTCTAATAAGTTCTCCTCCCATACCTGCTATCACTGCAGTGTTAATTTCATTAGGTTGATAAGGAACAAAACCGCCACCTAAACGTACATCAACTTGATCTGAAATACCATAGGTTTGAATGGTTTGCTGGCAATTGTCAACAGGTCCTTTATTGATATCTGATGCTATACCATAAGAAATAATATTATTTTTTACTAATTCTGCTATGAGATAACCATGATCTGAGCCAATATCTCCAACTGTTACACCGGGTTCTACAAGTTCAGCAATAGTCTTTAATCGATTGGATAATTTCATGTAACCTCCTTTATTAATCATACTACTTATCTAAAACAAAGCGGCAGACCAAAGTCTGCCGTCATTTTATTCCAAGAAATCCTTTAATTTTTTGCTACGACTTGGATGCTTAAGCTTTCTTAATGCTTTTGCTTCAATTTGACGAATACGTTCTCTAGTTACTTCAAAACGCTTACCAACTTCTTCAAGTGTACGTGCTTTTCCATCTTCAAGACCAAAACGTAATTTTAAAACCTTTTGTTCTCTAGGTGTTAAGGTATCCAGAACTTCAATCAATTGTTCTTTTAACATTGAAAAGGCAGCAGCATCAGCAGGGGCTGGTGCATCACTATCTGGAATAAAGTCACCTAAATGTGAATCTTCCTCTTCACCAATTGGTGTTTCAAGAGATACAGGCTCTTGAGCAATCTTTAAGATTTCTCTAACCTTTTCTACTGGCATATCCATTTCTTCAGCAATTTCTTCTGGTTTTGGATCGCGACCGTATGTTTGAATCAATTGACGTTTCACTCGAATTAATTTGTTGATGGTTTCAACCATATGCACAGGAATACGAATGGTTCTTGCTTGATCAGCAATTGCTCTTGTAATTGCTTGACGAATCCACCAAGTTGCATAAGTGGAAAATTTGTAACCTTTTCTCCAATCAAATTTTTCTACGGCTTTAATCAGACCTAAATTACCTTCTTGAATTAAATCAAGGAACAACATGCCTCGACCAACATAACGCTTTGCAATACTAACAACAAGTCTTAAGTTAGCTTCACACAGCTTTTGTCTCGCGTAATCCGAACCATTTTCCATTTCTTGAGCCAATTGAATTTCTTCTTCACCTGAAAGTAGCGGCACTTTTCCAATTTCTTTTAAGTACATTCTTACAGGGTCATCTAAACTAACCCCTTTAGGTACAGATAAATCCTCTACATAGTCATCATCATCTTCTTCTTCATCATCTTCATCGTCTGGTGCATCCATACGAGTTCTTTTCTCTTTATCGGTTACAACTTCAATCCCTTTAGCCTCTAAAGCTTCATAAACATCATCAATACTTTCCAAATCTACTTTAACATTTTCCAACAGATCATTGATATCTGAATATGAAATAAAGCCACGCTTTAGTCCTTCATTTGCAATACGCTCTATCATATCATGTTGTGATATTGCTTTACTCATGCAGTACCTCCTTTAACGACCTAAAGCTTTAATTAATTCGGCTTGTTTCTTCTTCAGTTCAACAAGTCTTAAATTAAGTGCTTTCAAGTAAGTTTCCCTTTCTATTTCAGAGATTTCATCTGTTTCTTTCATAACCATGATTTCATTCAGAATCATTATAATCTCCTGATTTAATACTTCTATTTTAAAATTTATACTATTGAGTTGTATCTCTCTATCCAGATTTTCAGCTGCAATAGATTTTTCTAAAAGCAATTGTATGAATTTAATTTCATCAATACTTAAATGATCGATACAATCTTCTATACTAAAGCGTTCTAGAACTTGATAATACCCGATTAAAAACTTAAAAATCTTTTTTACTCTAAAATCTTGTATGCCATCAAAATCAACCAACTCAAAGATTTTATCAAAACTTTCTTTATTTAGCAAGGCTAAATATAGAAGTCGTGTTTCAATAATGAAGGTTTTACTTCTTTTTATGTTCCTCGTTGCAGATTTTTGATTCTGTGTTTTGTCTTGAGAAGCTTTAAAAACATCTTTTCTAACAGATTCTTCAGACAACCTAGTCCACTTCGCTAGGTCCTTGACATACTTGTCTTTTAAAGCACTTTCTGGCATAGGTTTTATTAAAGCAACACATTGTTCGTAAAATCTTCTTCTATCGTCCTCATAATTTAAGTTGAAACTTTGTCGAAGCAAATGAATTTTATAATCAGTAAAACTTAAAGCCTTCTTCAGTTTTGTTTGAAGAATTTCCAAACCATATTTCTTCAAATATTCATCTGGATCTAAACCATCTGTTAATTGTAATACTCTAACGCGCAAGTTTGCTGCTTCAAGAATTTCAACACTTCTTTCCGTTGCCTTTTGTCCTGCTGTATCTGAGTCATAAGCAATAATGATTTCATCTGCATATCTTTTTAGAAGCCTACCATGTTGGCTGGTAAGCGCAGTGCCTAGTGTCGCAACAACATTTTTTATGCCCGCCTGATAAAGGGCAATAACATCCATGTACCCTTCAACAACGATTAAAACTTTTTCTTCATTTAAAACATTTTTTGCTAAATTTAAATTATATAAAGTATTAGATTTATTAAAGATTGGTGTTTCCGGTGAATTTAAGTATTTAGGCTGTCCTTCACCCATGATTCTACCACCAAATCCAATCACCCGACCTTGTACATCAATAATTGGAAATATCAAGCGATCTCTAAAACGATCATAATAATCATTTTTATTCTCTTTTTTGATGACCATACCACAAGTTTCAAGTTCTTCTGGGGTATATGGCGGTTTGCCTAAATAGTCCAATAAACTGCGCCACTCATCTGGAGCATAGCCTAAACCGAAGGTTTTAATGGTTTCTTCTGTTAAACCTCTCTTTTGAATATAAGCTTTTGCTGTATCACTTTTCTTTAGATTCGCATAGAAAAACCGTGCAGCATGTTTTGAAATCTCATAGTACTTCTTCTTTTGCGACGGATTCTGTATTGGCGTTGATGTCTTAATTTGTTTTTCTGGTTGTTCTAAATATTGACTTAAATCGATTCTACCCTTATCTGCTAACCGTTCTATGGCATCTAGAAAATCAAGATTTTCCACTGCCATAATAAATCCAATTGCATTTCCTGAAGCGCCACATCCAAAACAATGATAATATTGCTTCTCTTTACTGACAACAAAAGAAGGTGTCTTCTCATTATGGAAGGGACATAATCCTTTCAGATTTGTACCGGCGCGTTTTAAAGGCACATATTCAGAAATTAATTGTTCTAGATCAATTGCATCTAAAATTATTTCTGAAATATTGCTTACATATTTCCCCATAACTTTCCACCTTTACTCTTTCCTTCACATAATATTCTTCATCAAATAGAAAAGTCCTTCTTTTTTTATAAAATTTTCATCTTTTTTCTATTTTTATACCATATATTGTATGAACTGTTAAAGTTCATACAATATTTTGTAAATTATGTCCAAAATTTAGGAATATAAATCTCTTTATATTTATGAATGATATAACGATCTGACATCCCTGCTATATAATCCTTAACACATTCATCAAAGATTTCTGTATCCATATATCGATCATAAGATTCAATAAATTCCTTAGGATTTTCAATGAAGTATTGATATAGGGTCTTTATTATTTTTTTTGCTTTTCCTTCTTCACCTTTTGCGATTTCATTTAGATAAACATGATCAAACATATAATTTCTCAGTCTCAACATTAAATCGTACATATCAGGTGACATTTGAATCCGAGTTTGATTTTCGCTATTTGAAATTACATTGATAATCATTGTGTTGATTCTTTTTGAACTGGTATCACCAAAGACTTCAATGAAGGTTTTAGGAATATCATTGAATGAAAGAACCCCTGCACGAATGGCATCATCAATATCATGATTGATATACGCAATTCGATCACTCAATCTCACAATCTGACCTTCCAAGGTATATGGTTCATCTGGACCACTATGATTTAAAATCCCATCACGTACTTCATCGGTTAAGTTCAAACCATTTCTACCACGTCTTCTTTCTATAATATCCACAACACGTAAAGATTGCACATTATGTTTAAACCCATTTGGATGTACATCATTTAGTGCAACCTCGCCACAATGGCCAAAAGGGGTATGTCCAAGATCATGGCCTAATGCGATGGCTTCTGTCAAATCTTCATTTAAGCGCAGCGCCCTAGCAATGGTTCTGCTAATCTGAGCCACTTCCAAAGTATGCGTTAACCGCGTTCTGTAATGATCACCTTCAGGAGACAAAAACACTTGTGTTTTATGCATTAAACGTCTGAAAGCTTTTGAATGAATAATCCGATCTCGATCTCTTTGAAAATCAGTACGAATATCACAAGGTATTTCATCTATTAAACGACCTTTGGTTTCTGATGATAAAGTAGCATATTTAGATAATTGTTGTTTTTCAAATTGCTCAGCTAGTTCACGAATAAGCATAGAATCACCTCCTAACGTATAAATACTACATAAATAGTAAAATTCCTTTAATTTATAGAAATATTTAGTGAAACTTAATAATTGCTAATCATAAAAGAAGAATAAAAATCTATAAATTAGATTTCTGTAAAAATAAAGAAAAGCTAAATCATTAGCTTTTCTGTAATATAACAGCTTGGGCTGCTGCAATTCTTGCTATAGGTACCCGATAAGGAGAACAAGAGACATAATCTAAACCAATACTTTGACAGAATGCAATGGATTTTGGTTCACCACCATGTTCACCACAAATACCAATTTTTAAGTCAGGTCTTGTTTTTCGACCTAAGGTCTTTGCCATTTCCATAAGCTTACCTACACCATTTTGATCGATAGATGCAAAAGGATCTTTTTCAAATAATTTTTTATCCTTATAAACCTGAATAAATTTTCCACTGTCATCTCTAGAAAAACCAAGGGTCATTTGAGTTAAATCATTGGTACCAAAAGAAAAGAATTCAGCTTCTTCTGCTATCTCATCTGCAGTTAGGGCAGCCCTTGGCACTTCAATCATCGTTCCGAACTTGTAATGGATATCCATTTGGTAGCGATTTAATACCTCTTCTGCCACTTGAGTCAAATTGTCTTTTAAAACTTTTAGCTCAGATTTAAAACCTACTAATGGAATCATAACTTCTGGATGAACATCTATGCCAAACCTTTTAACTTCACAAGCAGCTTCAAAGATTGCTTTAACCTGCATTTCATATATTTCAGGATAAGTAATTGCTAATCTGCAACCTCTATGTCCAAGCATAGGATTGACTTCTTTTGCATTTTCAATGGCTTGATTAACTTGTTCAATAGTCTTATGGGTAATTTCTGCTAGACCCTTTATTTCTTCAATATCATGGGGTAAAAATTCATGAAGTGGAGGATCTAAAAGACGAATGGTCACAGGACGACTTTCCAGAACTTTAAATAATGAGATGAAATCACTTTTTTGTTCAGGTAAAAGATCATTTAAAGCAGCTTGTCGCTCTTTTAATTGATCTGACAAAATTAATCTTCTTACATTTAAAATTCTATTCTTATCAAAGAACATATGCTCAGTTCTACATAGACCAATACCTTCTGCACCAAAACTGACAGCAACTTTTGCGTCTCTTTCATTATCAGCATTGGTTCTTATCCCAAGTTCCTTAATTTCATTTGCCCAGGTCATCAATTCTTCAAAAGCATCAAAGAGTTGTACATCCCCAGCATGAATATGTCCTTCATAGATATCACCTGTATTGCCATCTAATGAAATAAAATCTCCCTCTTTTAGAATAGCTTTTCCAATAATAACTTGATTCAAATAACTTTCAACCTGCACTTCTGGACAACCAGCTATACAACATTTTCCCATGCCTCTTGCAACAACTGCAGCATGTGATGTCATACCACCTCTAGCAGTTAAAATACCTTGTGCATGAATCATCCCTTCAATATCTTCTGGTGAAGTTTCTGTTCGTACAAGGATTGCAGGTTCATTATTTTTTGCTAAAGCCACAACCTTTTCAGCATCAAAACATATTTTCCCAGATGCTGCACCTGGTGACGCTGGTAATCCTTTAGACAGTATATTCCCTTTACTCAAAGCTTCAGCTGAAAAAGTAGGATGCAATAACTGGTCCATCTGTTCAGGATCAATACGCATCAAAGCGGTTTCTTTGTCAATTACATTTTCGTGTACCAAATCTACTGCTACTTGAATAGCAGCCTTTGCAGTACGTTTACCATTTCTGGTTTGAAGTAAATACAACTGTCCTTCTTCTATGGTAAATTCTATATCTTGCATATCTTGATAATGTTGCTCTAAAAGTTCACACACTTTATAAAACTCTTCATAAACTTCTGGTAACTGTTGACTTAACATATCAATGGATTCTGGTGTACGAATACCAGCTACCACATCTTCGCCTTGAGCATTTAAAAGATATTCACCATATAATTTTTTCTCACCGGTCGATGGGTTTCTCGTAAAAGCAACACCCGTACCAGACTTTTCACTGAAGTTGCCAAATACCATGGATTGAACATTCACTGCTGTGCCTAAATCATCTGAGATTTCATTAATTTTTCTGTAAATGATGGCTCTATGGTTATGCCATGAATCATATACCGCTTCAATAGCCATTTGAAGTTGAACATGCACATCTTGTGGAAATTCCATATGTTTTTCTTTTCTGACAAGATCTTTGAAAGCATCAATTGCTGCTTTAAAATGATCAACAGTTTTTTCTCTATATCGTGCACTGATTTGATCAAACTTATACTTTTCAATACCTAAAACAACATCTGAAAACATTTGTATGAATCTTTTATAGGATTCATAAGCAAAGAGTTCATTGGTTAATTGACTTAGCCCTTCAGCTGTCTCATCATTCAAACCAAGGTTTAGAACTGTATCCATCATCCCAGGCATTGAAATCACAGCACCAGAGCGTACCGAGACTAAAAGTGGATTATGCTTGTCTCCTAACACTTTATTCGTTTTCATTTGCAAAGCTTGAAGATTCTCTTCTAGTTGCACAAGCATTTCTTCAGTCATCTTCTTTTCATTGTCGTAATAGGCTTTGCAACCTTCAGTTGTTAGTGTAAAGCCAGGTGGTACAGGAAGACCTATTTTCATCATTTCAGCCAAATTGGCACCCTTACCACCTAATATTGATTTCATTTCTTTTGTGCCTTCTTCAAAAGCGTACACGAATTTTCCCATCATTACCTCCCGAATACGGGCTTAGTCTAATTGATAAGCTCGCATAATTTCAATGATAATATTGGCTGTTTCTTCAACTGCTTTTGTTGCTACATCGATTATAGGACAATCTATATCCTTCATCACTTTATCAGCGTAATCCAATTCTTCAAGGATACGATCCAAATTAGCATAGGTAGCAGTATCACTTAAGCCAAGTGCCTTTAGTCGTTCTTGTCGAATTTCATTTAATTTGATAGGATTCGTCGTTAACCCAATAATTTTTTCCTTTGGTATTTCATAAACTTCCCTAGGAATTGGAACTTCTGGTACCAATGGCACATTTGCCACTTTTAGATTCTTATTCGCTAAATACATACTTAAAGGTGTTTTAGAAGTTCTCGATACACCTAAGAGAACCACATCAGCTTTCTTGATGCCTCTTGGATCTTTACCATCATCGTATTTAACAGCAAATTCTATGGCTTCTACTTTTTTAAAGTACTTTTCGTCTAGCCTTCTGATAATACCAGGTTCATGTTTTGGTTCTAAATTCAAGAAACTTTTGAAAGCATACATTGCTGTGCTCATCACATCGATAGAAGGAATATTCTTTTCTTCACATCGTTTCTTCAACAAGTCTCTAAATTCATCTACAACTGTTGTATATAAGATAATGGAATGATGTGCATCTGCATCTTCTATAATTTCTTCAATTTTTGACGTATCTCTAATAAATGGAAATTTGACAATTTCATAATCTCTTTCAAATTGTGCTGCTGTTGCTCTTGCTACATATTCGGCTGTTTCACCAATAGAGTCAGAGACAATGTAAATCATATATCTGCTGTTCATGACATCCTCCTTAAATATGCATGAATATATCCACAAAGTGTTGGGTTATATTGGTTTTAGATAATCTTCCCACCACTTTCATTTGACCATCTTCTTCTCGTTCTACTACAGGCATACAATCGATCTCATGATCAATTAAACGCTTTGCAGCAGCAAGAATATTTTCTGTGGTTTCTGTTACCAATAAATTTGGCATTCTGGTCATAATCATTCCAATAGGCATAGATTTTAAATCACCACCACCAATGGCAGATTTGATAAAATCTTTCCTTGAAATTACACCAGCAAGATAACCTTCAGATAACACGAAGATTGTCCCCACATCCTCTAAGAACATGGTTACAACTGCATCATAAACCGACACCTTTTCATCGATTGCCACTGCTCGTCCCATTAAGTCATTGACTTTCGTCGCTTCAATATCAGACAACATTTGACTGGGAACTTGATCGCCAACAAAGCAAAAACCAACTTTCGGACGCGCCTCTAAAACATGCATCTTGGTCAAAATGGATAAGTCTGTCCTTAATGTAGACCTTGTCACATTAAGCAACTGGGCAATTTTCTCACTGGTAATCGGTTCATGGTTTTTGACAATCTCTATGATTGTCTTTTGTCGTACGTTAAAAACCATAAAGCCTCCCTTGAGATAAAGGTACATTAATAGACATAACTACCGATATAGTGCATCACATATAATGTTCACTTACATTTTAACACTATATTGTGCATCACAATTCTAAGTTATCCCTATTATGTCACATCATTTATCTTTTGTATAGGTTTTTTTGTTAAATTATTAGCCAAATAATATAAATTTGACCTTATCTGATACATATTATAGCATATTTTAAAGATATGATGCATCATATAAATCAAATAGGTTCATTATTTATCCTATTGCTAGAAATAACAAAAGAAAGGCCCCATAAGGGCCACTCATTAAAATGCTATACGGTCTGACAAGTATTGTACTAAATCTTCAATCTTAACTCTCTCTTGAGTCATAGAATCACGATCACGAATAGTAATTGACTTGTCTTCAAGTGAGTCAAAGTCAAAAGTAATGCAATAAGGTGTACCAATTTCATCATGTCTTCTATAACGCTTACCAATACTACCCGCATCATCATATTCCACATTGAAGTGTTTTGAGAGTAAATCAAAAACTTCTAAAGTTTCTGTATTTAACTTCTTAGTTAATGGGAACACTGCAGCTTTTATAGGTGCCAAAGCCGGATGGAATTTTAATACAGAACGTGAAGTACCATCTTCTAATGCTTCCTCTTCATAGGCATCAATTAAAAATGCCAAGGCAATTCGATCTGCACCTACTGATGGTTCAATACAATATGGAATGTATTTTTCATTTGTTGTAGGATCTTGATAATTCAATTCAGTACCTGAATGTTCAGAATGTCTCCTTAAGTCAAAATCTGTACGGTCCGCAATACCCCATACTTCACCCCAACCAAATGGGAACAAGTATTCAATATCACTTGTTGCATTTGAATAATGAGACAACTCTTCCTCACCATGATCTCTGAATCTTAAATTATCTCTGTTCATACCTAAATTGGTTAACCAATCCATACAATAGTTCTTCCAATACTCAAACCATTCCAAATCATCACCAGGCTTACAGAAAAATTCCAACTCCATTTGTTCGAACTCTCTAGTTCTGAAAGTAAAGTTACCTGGTGTAATTTCGTTTCTAAAAGATTTACCAATTTGACCGATACCAAATGGCACTTTCTTTCTTGAGGTTCTTTGAATTGATTTGAAGTTAACGAAAATACCTTGAGCAGTTTCCGGTCTCAAGTAAATTTCTGTAGAACTGTCTTCAGTTACACCTTGGTGTGTCTTAAACATCAAGTTAAACTGACGAATGTTCGTATAGTCGTGTTTTCCACAATTTGGACAGTTGATATTTTTCTCAGCAATGTAGTTTTCCATTTGCTCATTAGACCAACCTTCAACAACCTCGACACAATTTTTTCTTACCATGTATTCTTCAATTAATTGATCAGCACGGTATCTTGTTTTACAAGCCTTACAATCCATTAGAGGATCATTAAAACCACCTACGTGTCCTGACGCTACCCATGTTTGCGTATTCATTAAAATAGCCGCATCCACACCTACGTTATAAGGTGATTCTTGAATAAATTTTTTCCACCATAATCTTTTAACATTGTTTTTAAGCTCAACGCCTAATGGACCATAGTCCCAAGCATTTGCCAAACCACCATAGATCTCGGATCCAGGGAATACAAAACCTCTTGATTTTGCAAGTGATACAATTTTCTCCATTGTTACGTTACTCATAATAACCTCCTTATTCTTGAGGCAAAAATATAAAAAATCTTCCGCCTCTACTATAAAATAAGTAGGGACGAAAGATATCTTCCGCGGTTCCACCCTAATTGATGCTATGCATCCACTTAGTTAAAAATGCTCCAAAGCGCCCTTCACATCAGTTCACTGTCCATTTTCACCAACCATAGACTCTCTAAAAGTTTCTTTGATGCTACTCCTCTTTTTCATCGCATGTATAAATATAATAAAGTGTAACATAGCATTTTAGTTTTGTAAACCTATTCTTCTGTTACATTCACTTTTATTTCGCCATCTTCTTCAGTGACTTCTACAGTAACATCTTTTTCTTCTTCTGATGCTTCAGTTTCTGTGGATTGTCTTCTAACACCATCAAAAACTTCTTCCGCTTTCATTTTTGTTTTCTTCATCATTTCAGATGCCTTATCATTCACATTGATGATTTCACCATCTTCTTTATGAATTTTAATAACGCATCCTGTTGCCAATGCAGCAATTAAGCCTACAACAGTTGCTGAAGTTAACAATAAGGCTCCTAGAGCACCTACAGTTACTGGAATGTTCATAATCACTTCGTTATTTTTCTCAACAACAATACGATTTACATTGCCAGCTTTTAAGAATTCCTTTAAAGTTTTAATCACTTCATTACCAAAATCAGAAGCCTGTTGGTGGAATTTTTCATGTCCTGGTTTATCATTTTCCAAATATACAATTGCTTCTAAAACATCACCATTACATGCTTCCAAAGCTTCTTTAGCCTTTTGATAACTCACATTTGCTCTTTCTCTAACTTGATCTACTTGCTCTAATGTAATCATTTCATTCATCCTTTCTATCTAATGTTTCTATCCTAATAATACCACTAACTTATCCATAAAAACATTAGAAAAGCATTAGAAATGCATTAGGCTTTTAAAACCTTTTCTTTCAAGGTGATGTTTTAAAAACTGTTGATTTAAAACATCAATCTTTTTTACAAGTATATCATCAATTTCTTGGTTCAAAATATCTGATAAAGAATGGTTTAAGATATAAGTCATGAGCTTTTGAATAACCGATCCTATTTTATAATCATCAGGATAAAATTCATAACAATCTTCACATACTATACCACCATCAGCCACTGAAAACTTTGGATTTTCACTTAACTTATGACAATTAACACAGTGGTGCATTTCAGGTTTCAAACCAATGGTATCTAATAACTGCAATTCAAATGCAACTTTCACAAGAGGCATTTTTTTTATGTCTTTACTTTTATCTATATAACTAAGATAGTATAAAAGTATTTGAAACAAAGGTTGATTGACAACATCTTCTACGGTTACAATATTCACGAGTTCAAGAAAATAAGAAGCAACAGTCAGTTTATCCAAATCCTCTCTTAAATGATAAAAAGTTTCCTTTGCATCAATACTTGTAGCACGTGATAATCTACCACTTTTACTGATGGCAAATTCACCATAAACAAAGGGATGTGCACCAGCAGCCATTTTCGATTTCGGATTTTGTGATCCCTTGACACTCACGCTGATTTTACCTGCTTTTGTCGTAAACAAAGTCAATATTTTATCATAATCTGAAACTTTTACTCTTTTCAATACAATGCCATCTGTAACTATATACATGGAATGCCGTTGTTAATAACAACGTCCCCCCCTTCTCTTATAGTACTTTTTCCATCAGAATGATGACCAATGTAAAATAAATACTTAAACCTGTTATATCCACTGTCATGGTAATAAACGGTGCAGACGCAACGGCTGGATCAACACCAATCTTTTTAAAAATTAAAGGCACAACTGTTCCAATGGTACTTGCCGTCAACATATTAGCCCACATGGCCAAACCAACAACCAGGGCAATAAGAGGTGATACATCATAAATTAACAAAGATGTACCTAAGGCAATACCGCTACACAATACACCAACGGTTAAGCCCACTGCCATTTCATGAACAATTGTTTTCCAAACTTCCATACCATATACATTACCAACAGCAATGTTTCTTACGGTAATCGTTGAAGATTGTGTTCCAACATTACCTCCCATACCCGCCAGAATTGGAATGAACATCGCTAAGGTTGCATTGGCATCTAATGTATGTTGATAACTCTTTATAATACTTGCAGATAACATACCACCAAATAAAGTGATGATTAACCACGGTAATCTTGAACGAATTGAAGTCAAAATTCTTAACCCTAGAGATTCCTCAAAATAATCAGCTTCTACTTCTGAAGCACCCGCGAATTTGAAGATATCTTCTGTTGCCTCTTCTTCTAAAATGTCGATAACGTCATCGACTGTAATGATACCACGCATGTGATCAAAATCGTCAATAACAGGAATTGCCAAGAAATCATATTTGGATACAATCTTAGCAACTTCTTCCTGGTCATCAGATACATTTACACTGATTACTTTTGTATTCATTATTTCCTTTACACTTTGATCATCTCTTCCGAGAATTAAGTCTCTAAGGGAAATAACACCTGCTAATTTTTCATGTTCATCGATTACAAACAAATAGTAAATGGTTTCAGCATCAGGAGCATGTTCTCTTAAGTAATCTATTGCCTCACGTGTAGTCATATTTTGCTCAAGAGAAATAAATTCCGAGGTCATTAAACCACCGGCAGTATCATCTTCATAGATTAAGAGTTCTCTAACATCGTCAGCAACCTCTTCATCCAGATACCCCATGATTTCTTCCACGCGCTCTTTCTTCAATTCACCAAAGTGGTCAGCGATATCATCGTGGGCCATTTCATCCAGGATTTCTTTTTTTGTTTCTACGGTTAATGTCTTTAAAATATCTGAAAATAATTCTGAATCAATGGATTCCATAACACTGGCAGCTTCTTCCGTTTCCAAAGATTCAAAAACTACTTTTCTTTGCTCGTCAGTTAAATCCTCTATGATTTCAATTAAGTCAGCTGCATGGACATCCTCTATAAAATTCCGTAAGGAGTCGGTATCACCTTTATCGATATAATGTGTAATACGATCTAATAATACCTTTAGCTCTTCTTCGAATAAACCTTGCATAAGCTCTCCTTTCTCAAAAGAAATCCAGCAAGTGACTTGCTAGATTAATTCTTATAACCTAATCCTTTTAAAATTTGTTCATTGTCTCTCCAACCGGGTCTTACTTTAACCCAAAGCTGAAGGTACACTTTACTGTCTAAAAATAGCTCCATATCTTGTCGAGCAGCTTTACCAATACCTTTTAATTTTCTGCCTTCTTTACCAATGATAATGCCTTTATGGGATTTTTTCTCACAAATAATCGTCGCGTCAATATCAATTAAAGTACCATCAGGTCTCACTTTGAACTTATCAATTTCAACTGCAACACCATGCGGAATCTCATCTCTGATATAATGAAGTATTTTTTCTCTAATAATTTCAGCAACAACTGTCTTTTCAGCTTGATCTGTAATCATATCATCAGGATAATACATAGGCCCTTCTGGCAGCTTGTCTTTGATTTCTTTCATTAACACATCGATATTCTTACTGTTCACTGCAGAAATCCCAATAATTTGGTCTGCTAAATCAAGTGCTTCATAGGTTCTAACTAACTCAGCATACTCCTCAAAAGTCAATAAATCCATTTTATTGATGATAATGAATACATTTACGTGCGCCATTTTTAATGTATCAATAATCCATTGATCACCAGGACCAATTTTTTTTGATTCATCTACCATGTAAAGCACTAAATCTACATCTTTTAATGTTTCAACAGCTGCTTTCATCATGAACTCGCCTAATTTGTGTTTAGGTTTATGCATACCAGGAGTATCCATAAAGATGACTTGAGAATCATCGCTTTGATGAATGGCCATGATCTTATCTCGTGTTGTCTGTGGCTTATCAGACATGATGGCTATTTTTTCTCCAAGAATCGCATTCAATAAAGTAGATTTACCTACATTGGGACGGCCGACGATCGTTACAAAACCTGATTTAAAACTCAAATTAAGAGCTCCTTTCTATTTAAGATCAGTTGGACCAAACGAATATGGCAACATCTCTTTTAAATTAACAACTAATTCTTTACCATGGTCATCCATGATGATATCAATTTCTGGTGCAAATTCATTTAAAACCTGACGGCAAATACCACAAGGGTAAGTAAATCCTTCACCAGCACTTACAACTGCAATTTTCACAAAATCATGATAGCCTTCTGAAATTGCTTTAAAGACAGCTGTTCTTTCAGCACAGTTCGTACCACCGAAAGAAGCACATTCTACATTACAGCCTGTAAAGACTTTACCTTCTTTTGTCAATAAAGCCGCACCTACTTTGAAATTTGAATAAGGTGCATAAGATTTTTCAGTTGCTTCATAAGCTAATTTTAACAATGCTTCGTTTGTCATCGTCTCTCTCCTAGTCTATAATAGGCTCTGTTGAGGTTGGAACAACCTGAATCCATGTGATACCTGGATTTAAAATCAATTCAGAACCATCTGATTTGAAATACCGTGTCTGTGTTCTTTCACCGGTTTTCTCCCAAGTTATTGAAATCCATTGACCTCTATTGAAATAATAACCACTTCCTGATCCTACCATGTCAATATCACGTCTTCCTTCATTATCTATCACGCGATGTCCAACTTGTTGAACAATAATATTATCTGCAGTTAAGTGAATTTTTGTGGTCTCATCTAAATGTTCTTTACCATTGACATAACGCAAATAAGTTTGTTTTTCAACGTCATAAGTATAAGAAATATAATAACCTATAGCATCTCCTGAAGAAGGACTTTTGTAAACCACTTTAATATGATTAGCAAGCTCGCCATTTATAGGCACAATCTGATAACCTATTGGCTGTCCTTCAAAATCGACTTCCTTATTATATTTTTTACGATCTGCTTCTTTTCTTATACCTGATGTACTGGAATACATGTTATGTGGAATATCTTTATGGTCTGTTCTATAGAATACCCCACCACCTACGCTTAAACCATCTATATCAGCCATTTCATATTTGATAATATCCGACAAAGCTTGCATTGAACCACCTACATGGACATATAACGGATTATATTCCAGAGCACGTTCAATGAAATAGGGTCTTGAACTTCTAACAGGACCTATAATATCTGGTTCATTGGTTTGGAAAACAGCCATATATCGTGTAATCAAACCTTCAGCAAGGACTTCATAAATCACATCAGCATCGGATAAACATCCTTGAGGACGTGCTAAGTAATGATTGTCCAACATCACTACAACAGGACGTCTTATACTTTGTTCATTTGTGATTTCCAAACCCGTTAATTTAGAAAAGATTTTCCCTGTAGGATCAACTACTGGAATTTCGTTATTTTCGCCAACTGCCTCTACAGGATCAGTTGTTTCTTCAAGATCATTGGTTTCAGTCTCTATATTATCCTCTTCCGGCAAAGTAACTTCAAGATTATCTAAGGAATCATTAAATTGATTTGTAGTGTTTTTATCATTACTTTTGCAACTAAACAGAAATAATGAAACAAGCAAGATTAAAATACCAACTGAAACTTTTCTCATGGTGCCTCCTAGCGGGTTAAATTGTATTGTGTGAGTACCTGTTCTTCTTTTAAACGCATCTCTTTTGTGTGTTCTTCCGTATCATGATCATAACCAAAGAGATGAAACATACTATGAACCAATAAGAAGCCAATTTCACGTTCCAAAGGATGATTGTACTCTTCTGCTTGCCTCATGGCAGTTTCAGTGGAAATAACCACATCTCCTAGTATAACATAGGGATCATTGATTGCTAAGCTTTTTAAATCATCATATTGTGGAAAGGATAAAACATCCGTTGAACTATCTTTATTACGATGAACTTTATTTAATGCATGTATTTCCTTGTCGTCAACAAACATAATGCTTACTTCTCCATCCATTTCAATGGATTCAGATTCCAAGCACAATTGAACCAAATCCTCAATCATTGTTTCAATTTTTTCGTCTATTTCTAAAGCTGATTGCTCATTAATAATTGAAATTTCCATTTTTTTCTCCTATTTGACACTGGTTAGATGATGAGAAGCTTCTTCCATATCAGGATATTCAATTCTTTCATGGAATGCGCTGGAAAGACTATTAATAAAAACATTGGTAATAATATCAATTTCTTGCAACGTTAGTCCACTTTCATCTAACTGATGATCTCTCATTTTATTTTGTACAATTTTCTGGATCAAATCATGAATACCTTTTCTATCTGGTTGTTTCATGCTTCTTACAGCTGCCTCTACGCTATCCGCCAACATGACAACAGCGATTTCTTTCGTTTGAGGAATTGGTCCATCATATTTAAAGTCAATTTCATCCACTTCCTCACCAGCTTCTTTCGCCTTATGGTAAAAATACTTGATTAAAGTAGTGCCATGATGTTGTTCTGCGAACATTAAGATTTCTTTAGGCAACTTGTATTGCTTGCCTAAAGCAACTCCTTTTTTGGCATGTTTTTTTATGATATTGGCACTCACCTGTGGTAATAATGCATCATGAGGATTATGACCATCATATTGGTTTTCAACATACATATAAGGTTTTTCAATTTTGCCTATATCATGAAAATAAGCGCCAACACGTGCGAGAAGACCATTGGCATCAATATCATGACAAGCGCTTTCACTTAAATTTGCGACTAAAACACTATGATGATAAGTGCCTGGTGCTTCTAGTAAAAGTTGTTTCATTAAAGGATGATTTGGATTTGCAAATTCCAGTAATTTCAGTGGTGTAAGAATTTTAAACACCAATTCCCACAATGGCAGTGATCCAATTGTAACCATCGAACATATCACACCAGATGCCATGGCAAACAATAAAGGTTCTACCATTTCCTTAAAAGATGACTGTGCTACGGTCATTGTTCCAAATACAGTTAAAACATATAAAACGGAAACACTCATCCCTGCAATAAAAATTCGTCCTCTTTGGTAAACTCTATACACCATTATCGACGCAATCATAGAGGCAATGATCGTAAAAACTAAGATTTCTAGTGGTGTATTATGGACATAACCATATAAAATAGTCAAATAAACACTAAATAAGATTCCAGTATATTCATCATCTAAAATACTAATTAACATACCTGTTGCAGCAATTGGAATTAAATAGATTGAAATTGTACCAAAAATATAGGTCATCAGATACATCAAAATTAGAATAGTATAATTAAGATATATTTCTTTGAAATCAATATTCCTACTCTTCTTTTTATAATGATACTGCATAATGATGGTCATCAAACTCAAAAGGATTATTACACCGGCATCTTTCAGATATAAGGGCAGATCCTGTTTAAAAGTATGTAAATTGTTTAGATTTAAGTCATTAATAATATTTAAAGCATCAGTGGTTATGACATCACCTTTTTTGCCAATTAGAGTTCCTGAATAAATAATTACATCATCAATCTTCTTAACATTTTCCTCTATTCGCTTTTGAGTAGCTTGTTCATCCACATAACGATTAACTTTCACGTGACTCTTTGCAATTTTAGAAACAATAGCATTCATCTCATTGGGCAATTGATCCACAGATTTAAAATATGCATCGATACTGTTCTTGGCCTCAATAACGTTTTCTTCACTTACACCACTTGACAGTACATTTTTCAACACATCATAAAGATAGCTTTGACTCAATCTAAACTCATATTCATCAACGTTAGCCAAATAAGACAATTCTTCTTCCGTTAAATCGTAGAAATCTCTTAATACATATTTAAACATGCTAATTCTGAAGTCTTCTTCATCAGGATATTCAGCGCGCACCTCATTACCCTTTATATAAAAGTCCTCAATGATTTTCTTAGCATCGCCATAGACACTTGCATCAATGGTATAAGCTTCCTCCACATTATATTTTACTTGTTCTTTTAATGCTTCAGTCGCTTTCTTATCATAATAGTCTTGATTTAAAACTAAATCTGCTTTTAAAACATCTCCCTCTTGATAATCATAAGGCAATTCAAATTGAGACCACTGATAGGATAATCTTACAATCACAAAAAGGATTAAACTTGATAGAATTAATTGAAATTGCAGTGTCTTAACCCATTTAGGTAAACGATGTTCCTTTGATTTGTTTTGTCTATTCATGACATCATCCTTATTCTCCAGATTCCTCATAGCAACTAATGATTTTTTTCACTAAACCATGTCTTACAACATCTTGTTCCGTAAAATTCATAATGCCTATTTCATCTAATTCACCTAGAATACTTGTTGCATGCTGCAATCCTGATTGATCTGCAGATTTCAAATCCACTTGTGTCACATCTCCATTGATAATAACTTTTGAACCATACCCAAAGCGCGTTAAAAACATTTTCATTTGCTGAATCGTCGTATTCTGGGCTTCATCTAGAACAATAAAAGCATTGTCTAAAGTTCTACCTCTCATATAAGCTAAAGGTGCAATTTCTATAAACCCACGTTCTCTATAATGTTCAAAGGCATCCTGTCCAAGCATTTGAGTCATGGCATCGTATACAGGTCTTAAATAAGGTTCTACTTTCATTTGAAGATTTCCAGGTAGATACCCTAAGTTTTCCCCCGCTTCGATGGCAGGACGTGTTATGATTATTTTTTTAACTTGCTTATTTTTAAAAGCTCTTATGGCCATGGCTACAGCCAAATAAGTTTTACCAGTACCTGCTGGTCCAAGTCCAAATACAAGATCCTTATTTTCAATTAACTCCAAGTACTTCTTTTGACCCAAGGTTTTAGGTGTGACGACTTGACCGGAAGGTGTAACACAAATTGTATGCTGATACAAAGCTAAAATATCGCTATTTAAATCTACTTGTATCATTTCAATGGCATAGTCAATTTTTTGACCATCAATTCTATGTCCCATTTGTATTAGCATAAACAAATTATTAATCAAACGATCACAAATTTCTGCTTTTTTTCCAGAGATGATTAAGTTATTTTCCCTAACTTGAATCTCTACAGCTAACCTTTTTTCAATGTACTGTATATTTTCGTCTAAATTACCCGCTAAAGCCATTAATGCTTCTGTAGAAGGAATTTGATGTTGCATATAATCCATTAGCACCTCCAAACAGTGTTGTACACTTCATTTTATCATATATTAAAGTAACGTCCTAGTCTTTAAATTCTACAATAAAATAACTGCTCCAACATAGTGTCGGAACAGTTATAATTGAATACACTGTTATTTTATTGTAAGAAACTCTTTACAATTTGAGATACCAATTTACCATCTGCGCGGCCCTTTGTTTTTGCTGTACAAATGCCCATAACTTTACCCATGTCTTTCATAGACTCAGCACCAGTTTCGGCAATAGCTTCAGAAACAATAGCTTTGACTTCCTCTTCTGTCAATTGCTCCGGTAAGTAAGTTTCTAATATTGAAATTTCCTCTCGAGCTTCATCGGCAAGATCTTCACGTCCACCTTTTAAAAACTCTTCAATAACACTTTTCTTCTGTTTGATTTGAGAAGCAATTACATCGATGATTTCTTCTTCACCTAATTCAATGCGTTGATCAACTTCAATTTGTTTGATTGCAGCACGAAGCATAGTGATCACAGATTTTCTCACCGTTTGTTTTTCTTTCATAGCGACCTTAAGATCAGCCATCAAACGTTCATTAATTTTCATAAGTCATCTCCTTAGAAAGATTTTTTCTTCTTTCTACGAGCAGCTTCTGATTTTTTCTTTCTCTTAACACTTGGCTTTTCGTAGTGTCTTCTTTTTCTTAGCTCTGCTAATGTACCTGCTTTAGCAGTTTCTCTCTTGAATCTCTTAAGAGCGCTATCTATATTCTCATTTTTTCTTACTTCAACGCCAGCCATATATTACACCCCCTTATATTTGGAATCATATCCTGATAAATAGTTAAAAAACTATAAGGGAACACAGAATACTAGAGTATTATACCTTATTTTTTTTACCATTTCAAGAGATATTTACGTATTTTTTAACCTGGTGGCCATTTCATTGGTCTACCACCTAATAAATGGTAGTGTAAGTGAAATACCGATTGCCCACCGCCTTCACCAACATTGGTTACTACTCGATATCCGTCTTCCGGCAAGTTCAAATTCTTTGCAATTTCTGCAATCTTTAACTGAATATGCCCTAGCAATTTGTGATCTTCTGGGGTTGCATACGCCAAGGAATCAATGTGTTTTTTGGGAATAATCAACACATGTTCTGGTGCTTCTGGATTCAAATCTCTGAAGGCTAAAATTTGGTCATCTTCAAAAACTTTCGTACAAGGAATTTCACCTGCAGCAATCTTACAAAATATACAATTCACAATTTCGCCTCCCTTCATTTAAACTCCACTATCATTATATAATGAAATCACGTAAAAGAGTAGCTCTTATACGTGATTTAAAATTTTACCATACAGTTTATTTTCTTTTACTTCAAGAATCTCTACTATTTCTATCGTATTTATAATATTTTTAAGAGACAAAGCGCCTACTCTCAGATAATTTTCTGTTAATCCTTCATAATAACCATTTACTACTTCTTCAAACAGCACGGGTAGTTTAGAACCAACAAACTGCTCCAAATAGTTTTGTTCTAAAACATTACATACAGCTTGAAGTCTTTGGCTACGTTCATTTTTAACCTCTCCATGAATCTGATTTGGCATGACAGCTGCCTTTGTCCCCTCACGAGGTGAATATTTGAAAATATGAACTTTCGAAAAACCAACTTTTTGAACAAAAGCAACGGTCTCAATAAATTCCTCTTCGGTCTCATCAGGAAAACCTACAATAATATCCGTTGTAAATGAAGTGTTTTCTAGATGTGTCTTAATCAGTTCCACTGCGTTATAATATGCTTCAGTATCATATTTTCTGTTCATTCTTTTCAAAACTGTATCAGAACCACTTTGTAAAGACAAATGGAAATGATGGGTAAAATGTTTCAGAGCTTTCAAACGTGAAACAAAGGATTCAGTAATAATTTTAGGTTCTAATGAACCCAAACGAATCCTTTCAAGCCCTGGAATATGATCAAGTTCTTCAATGATTTCAATTAAAGAACTTTTATGAATATCTAGACCATAACTTGATAAGTGAATACCAGTTAAAACAATTTCTTTAAAACCTTTTTGTACCAGTCTTCTTGCTTCTTCAATGATATTCTCTGGCATTCTTGATCGAATTGGTCCTCGAGCATAAGGAATAATACAATAAGAACAATATTGATTACAACCATCTTGAATTTTCATAAAGACTCTGGTTTTATCCATGGTATCTTCAATGGACATTTCATCAAAGGTTTTAACTTTCATAATTTGTTCTACTGCAACTATTTTACTGGTGCTTGTTGCACCTTCTAAGTATTTTAAAATATCTTTTTTTTCTGAAGTTCCTAAGATCACATTCACTTCATCAATGGCTTCTACTTCTTCGGGAGAAACCTGTGAATAGCAACCAACAACTGCAATGACTGCCTCCGGATTATTTTTTTTCGCACGACGCATGAATTGTCTTGATTTTTTATCACTAATACTTGTAACCGTACAAGTGTTAATCACGTAGTAATCTGCTGGCTTTTCGTAATCTACAACTTCAAATCCTGCAGCCTTAAACTGCTCTATCATGGCTTCGGATTCATATTGGTTGACTTTACAACCCAATGTGTATACAGCAACTTTTTTCATGTATACCTCCAGTTTCATCTATGCATTATACCACTTGATTGAACCCTTGGCAAATGAAAGTATACCAAAAAAGTAAAATAGCATCATAAGATGCTATTCCAACTGCTATTTGTATTGAATGTCTCTGTTGAGGATATATTTTAATTCATTGTTAAAATAAATATTCTGCTTGATCCAGTTGCCTGTTTCATCATATTCATAATCAAAAGTATAAATTTCTTCAACTCCACTATAACTTTTCACCATTTCAATCATCACGTCATTTTGATATTTAAAAGTAATCACAAACTCCTTATGCTCAAAAGTTACTTTATATTGAGATAATTTACCATTCTCAAATTGATATTCTTCATCCAAAACAATACCTTCACCATTGTTGAACTGCTCAATATTTACTCTTTCACCCTCTTTGAATTTCACATGATATGAGCTGCCTACTTTTTTGCCATCCACTAAAAAGCTTACCTTTTGTGTGTCATCTACTAAGTTGATGTTTCCTTTATCATCCAAATCAAAATCCATAGTCACATGGTCATCGCCGCCATAGCCTTCATAGTACATTTCTATCAAATCAATATTACCATTGTTATAAACATAGTCTTTTGTTGTGATACTTAAGCCACTAGGTAATAGCTCATTGGTACTTTTTAGCAAGCCATTTTCAAATTTAATTTCATAATTTGGAACAATTTTCATGTTCATATCAAAATATTCCATTGATTCGACTTTACCTGAAAAAGCACTTGTCAACTCACCTTTAATCGATACTACATCACCTTTTAGACCTAGCCCTTCTACAGACATATAGTCTTCAATTTTTTGATTACATCCCACTAAAAAGAATACCGTCAAAATTAAAACCAATAATTTTTTCATAACACGTCTCCAATCTTTATTTGTTTCCCCAAATTATTTATTATCTATATTAATCATACTTGAGAAAATTTTAAGATTTTTAATATCTACATGAAAATGCTGTTATAAAACACTAAAATGAAGCAAAAAAATTTTATGTTATTTGGTATATCACATGAATTCAAAAACATCCAAATCAATTCATGCGAATGATCTGGATGTTCATTTTAATAGACATCACCTAAGGCATATTGTAGGATGCTAATAAGCATCATACCTGCCGTTTCAGTTCTTAAAATTCTCTTCCCTAATGAAATCGAATTGCCACCTAAATTTAAAATTTGGTTCACTTCATCTTCTTCAAAACCACCTTCAGGTCCTATAAAAACAGCAATTTTTTTACCTGAAAAACTTTCTAAAATTTGATGTAAGTTTTTTTGTGACTCCAATTCATATGCAATAAGAATGAGATCGTATTCAAGGCTTTTAATGTTTTTCATATCCACTAAGGCTTCAACTACAGGAATATTGGATCGTTTAGATTGCTTTGCAGCTTCATCAGCAATGGCTTGCCATCTTTCTATTTTTTTGACAGATGATTTTTCATCTAGTTTAACAATAGAACGTTTCATACTTACAGGATAAACTTTATGGACACCTAATTCCACAGCCTTTTGTATGATGGTCTCCATTTTAGTGCCTTTAGCTAAACCCTGATATAAATCTATTTCAATTGGGCTTTCTCTTGTGATAATTAGTTTCTCAAGAATTTCACAGATAACTTCTTCCCCTAATGACTTTACTGAAACCACATATTCTTCACCATTGGCATCAACTATTTCTAGTTTTTCTTCAATTTGAACTCTTAAAGCTTTGACGATATGTCTTACATCTGATTCATGATCAATAACAATTTCTGTTTCTTGATCATTTATTGATTTGTTCACAAAAAATCTATGCATATTTACACCTACCTATAGCTGGTTATTTTGTAACCATAATGCCGTGCCATTCACCTTCATGTAAATGCTCAATCACTTTAAAACCATGAGCATTCAAAGATGCCAAAACGTCATTTTCTCTACCATTAACGATACCAGATACAATATAATAACCATCATCAGAAATGAAATCACCTATGGTTTCATTCATACCAATGATAATATCTGCCATAATATTGGCAACTATGATGTCAGCTTTTCCGTTAAATTCTTCTGTTAAACTTCCAAGTTGTACATTCATAACAGCTTCAAGATTGTTCTTTTCTATATTTTCTTTTGTAGCGATTACAGCTTCTTCAGCAATATCAACGCCTAGGACTGTTTTTGCGCCTAATTTTGCAGCTGCAAGTCCTAAAATGCCAGTACCGCAACCAATATCATATACTGTATGTTCTGGCTTAACAACTTTTTCAATTAGCTTCACACACATACTCGTTGTTTCATGGGTACCCGAACCAAAAGCTGAGCCTGGATCCATTTCAATTACGATATCATTGAGATCCGGACTATAAGCTTCCCAACTAGGTTTGATCACAATTCTGTCACCTATTTTAAAGGGTTTAAAATACTCTTTCCATTTATCTTTCCAAGCTGAATCATCAACAATATCATAAGTAATAACCCCAGAACCTGTGTTTAAACCATTAGAAGCAATATTTCCAATCATTTGCTTGATATTTAAAACAATCTCTTCTATTTTCTCACTTGCTTCTACAAAAACCCGTACAACAACATCTTCATGATCAAAAGTTCTTGCTGTTTCCTCACTGTAATCCCAATCACCTTTGTATCTTTCATCAAACATCGGATCATTAGGATCTTCTACAACAGCACCTTCAATACCTGATTCTTCTAACAAATAAGTTAAGACGTCAACAGCTTCTGTTTCTGTCTTAATTTCGATTTTATACCACTTCATAACATACCTCACTTTTCACCATATTATAGCATAACTCTATTGTAAACACGAGGAGATTCAAATGATTACTACCCCTAAAAAGCTTTCTATCACAAAAAGAAAAAATC
>JAFGVN010000129.1 GCA_016937975.1 Clostridia bacterium | reverse complement strand
TGTTAATTCATTTAATTGAGTCTCCAGAGGACGAAATAAGCGAAATTATTACACTTCCTGTCGAACTAATTGAGAGAGAATCTACAAAAATAGAAAAAATAATATAAATTTGTTGAAAACGGTTCCACAATATGATATTATATTTATATAGTAAAAGGAAACCGGTTTCCTTGGGAGAAAATTATGATTAGTAGTAATTTGAAAGAGTACATCATCAATGATTATCAAAAACAAAAGCCTTTTTCAAGTTTTCTGAGTGGTATATCAGGAAAAATGGGTATTCCATTGTGGTCATTTTATGTCAACAGAGGACAGTTGATAGCATCTTTTGGCATAAGAGATAAAAATGGAGCAATTATGGAATTTTTTCCTGCAAATAATGCTTATCATTATGTATCTCGTATAGGGTTTAGAACATTTATTAAAAAAGATGGAGAAGTACATGAATTCTTCAAAGAAAAAAATTCAAATCAACGCTTAATTATCAGACAAGACCAAGTTTCTATAGAAGAACATCACAAAGACTTTGATTTAATTGTAAAAGTGACATATTTCACACTTCCGAATGAACCCATTGCTGGGCTTGTACGTAAGGTTGAAATTAAAAATCTAGGCAAACCTTGTGATATAGAAGTCATTGATGGACTTGCTCAACTTATACCTTCTGGAATCACAAATGATACATATAAATCAGTTTCCAATCTCATGCAGAGTTGGATGGAAAGTATAGAACAAAATAATTATTTATTTTACAAACTTAGAGCTTCAACCGGCGATTCAGCTGAAGTGAATGAAGTTCATGATGGAAATTTTTATTTAACAAAATCTTCAGAAACACCACTATTAATTAGTGATTATAAATTGGTATTTGACGAAGATACTTCATTAGAAACACCATACCAATTTATTGAACATTCAATTGCTGAATTATCTAAAATTAATCAAGTTCGAGTCAATCAAGTCCCTTGTGCTATGAGTGGATTAAAATTTAAAAATTTAACTGAAACTACTTTTATTAGTCTAATAGGTAATGTCTCGGATCAGTCTATTTTAGATCAAATGATTGATAAATTTGGTTTAGCTTATTTTAATAACAAAGAAGCTGAAAATTTAGAACTTCATCAAAATGTTGTTTCATCAATTGAGACTAAAACGAACTTTCCGATATTTGATCAATACCTAGAGCAATGTTACTTAGATAATGTACTCAGAGGTGGAGAGCCTATGCTAGTCACTACGAAAGAAGGAAAAATGGGATACCATCTGTACTCCAGAAAACATGGTGATTTGGAAAGAGATTATAATTTCTTCAGTCTGGATCCTTCATTTTACTCACAGGGTAATGGCAATTTTAGAGATGTACTTCAAAATAGAAGAAATGATTTATTCTTTAGACCAGAACTTGGAGATTTCAACATTTATCAATTTGCATCACTTATTCAAGCAGATGGATACAATCCATTAAGTATTGGTGGTGTAACCTTTAAATTCGAAGGCGATTTAAATGATGTAAATCCTTTACTTCAGGGACTTCTAAAAAACGAATACACACCAGGAATGATTGCAACAAAATTATTTCACCATCAAATGGATGTTGAGCCAACACTTTCAGATGTACTAAAAGAAAGTAAAGCAGTAATAAAAGCAGCTTTTGGTGAAGGTTATTGGGAAGACCATTTCACTTATCTCTATGATTTGATTGATTCCTACTTATCGGTTTTTCCTGATCATTTAGAACATCTGATTTTTCAAAAACAATTTCCATTCTTTGTTTCACCAGTTTTAGTCTTGCCAAGAAATTTAAAATATGTGCAAAGACCGGATGGAGAGATTAGACAGTATGGAGCAATCAAGCATTTTCAAAATCAGCAAGATGGTTGGTTGACAAATAAAGATGGTTTAGTTCATGTGAATTTGTTTGGGAAATTATTAACCTTAGTATTAAATAAATATGGTCATTTAGATCCATATGGCATAGGGCTTTCTTATGAAGGTAATAAACCGGGATGGAATGATGCCATGAACGGGGTTCCTGGATTATTTGGTTCAGGTGTCTCTGAAACCATTGAACTTCAAAAAATAGTAAAATTTATGAAAAAAATCATTTTAGAGCATCCAAACCAACAAGCAATCTTATTAGAAAATACAAATCAGTTAGCAGAAAAATACATGATGATGAATTATGAAAATGATTTTCAAGCTTGGGATGAGCGTATGACTTATCTTGAAGCATATCGAAACAGTTTACTTGGAGAGCAAAATGTTATTCATAAAAATGTATCTTATTATCAACAGGTCATAGAAAAGATAGAAAAAACATTATCTGAGGCAATTATAAAAGCAAAAGAAATTAATCCAATATATCCAACTTATATGACGTACAAAGCCGAAGATTTTGAACCTATCATAGATTCAAAAGGGCAACATGTGATTGGTGAGTATGGATTACCTGTCGTTAAAGTGAAAAAATTTAGCGCACAAGCTTTACCTGGTTTCTTAGAAGCTCCTGCAAGGTATTTAAAATCATTGAGTACAACAGATGAAGCTAAAGAAATCTATAAAACAATTAAAGAATCTGAGATGTATGATAAAAAATTAAAATTTTATCAAACGAGTGAATCGCTTGATTCATTCGGTAATGAAATTGGTCGTATACGCGCATTCACTAAAGGATGGCTAGAAAGAGAATCAAATTTCTTGCATATGACTTATAAATATTTACTTGGTCTACTCAAATCTGGTTTATATAACGAATTTTATGAAGAGATAAAGACCAATTATACATGTTTTATGGATCCTAAGATTTATGGAAGATCACCTATTGAAAATTCATCATTTCTAGCGACATCTTCAAATCCAGACCCTAAAAAAAGAGGACAAGGATTTGTTTCCAGATTATCTGGATCAACTGCTGAAATGTTATCCATGTGGCGCTATATGTTCCTAGGAGATCACTTATTTACAATGGAAGATGGACAACTTGCATTTGAGCTCAATCCAAAACTTCCAAAATCATTCTTTAAAGATAGAATCGTTGAAACAAGATTATTCAATCAAACAACGATTATCTATCACCTCTCTGATGATGTCAATACATATGATAATGGTGCACACATTGAAAAGATGACATTACATACAGATTCAGAGATTTGCGAGGTTCAAGGTAGTAAAGTATTTGGTAAGTGGACAAGAGACATCCGGAATGGACACGTCTTTAAAATAAATGTCTATATAATAGGAGGAAAATAAATGAAAAAACGAATTTTAGTTTTAGC
>JAFGVN010000128.1 GCA_016937975.1 Clostridia bacterium | reverse complement strand
GCAGTAAAATTGTCAACATTAACAACCATTATATGAACAAATTGTTAAATTTATATCAATACAATAAACCTAATCATATTTTAATCTGTCTTTAATTGTTTTTTTTAACCCTTCGTTTTACAATAAATACATGGAAATTATACAGGAGGTATTCATATGAGAGAACATCGTAACAACAACAATCACTTTTTAGCAATTGCCTTAATCGTTATAGGGGTATTGCTCATCTTTAAAACTTTTAACTTACCATTTCTAGAAAACTTCAATTTAGGTTATATTATTGGATTATTGTGGCCATTGTTTATTCTTCTACCTGGCATTAACATGCTAAGAAATAGAATTTCTTTTGGTGGTATTATTGTTACCATTTTAGGTTTTTCCTTTTTACTAGACAACTTCTTGGAATTATACAAAATCGAAATTCAGTCTCTTTGGATCTTTAAATTCTTCTGGCCAGCATTGTTTATTTATTTTGGTTTTAAAATACTCACAGGCAATCGAACAAAAGATAATTCTGATGAAATCTACTTTGATGAAAATGCTAATGAATCTGATTCCATTACATTTAATTCAAAACAATATCATTTTACCCATGATAGTTTTAAAGACAGTATTCAACAATTAAAACTAAACATTTCCTTTGGAGGTGCCGAAATTATAGTAGAAGAAGGTATTCAAGTTATTTTGGTTGGACAATATACTTTTGGTGGTCACGAATTCTTTGGTAAGGATTCAGGAGGCTTGCAAAGTAAAATAAAAGAAGTACGTTATGCTGAAGATGATGAGCATCCATTTGAGCATACTTTATTAATCCAAGCAAATATTACTTTCGGAGGATTAGAAATCAGAAGAAGATAGGAGTACTTGTGAGCGATCAAAAAATAATTGAACAATACAAACTATTAAAAACAGCAAAAAAATTGGAAACTATGGGTAATGCACATCGTGCTTTAGAACTGTATTTGGAGTTACACGAAAAATATGAACCAAATACGTCTGACGCCTACGAACGCCCTATCATCTTATTGGAACGTTTTAAGCGTTATACTGAGGCTTTGAAACTATGTGAAGAAGCCATAGAAGAAATTAAAAATGATCGCATCTCTGGTACCTTGGATAAATTTGAAAAGTTGAAGCAAAGTATACAAAGTAAACTTGAAGATACACCAATAGAAAATCAAGCCGAAGAACATTATGTTTTCGGCTTAATTGGTTTTCGTAGTCATATCTTATACAAACAAGTGATTGCATCCGTTGTTTATCTTTTTTTTCTTTTAACTTTTTATATTTCACCCTTTGCACCCTTAGCCTTTTTTTCTTTGACATATGGATTTACATATTTTATCGATATTCTTCAAACAAAAGGCAAACACAAGTTAATTTTAACCTTTTTATCAATGATATTATTCACCATAGCTGTGTTTTCTCTTTTGCAACTTCCTTCTGCAATTCAAAGCATCATTGAACCTGAAAACAATAAAGAAGCCCTTGATAACGGTGCAGATATCTTTATGGAAAAAGATGAACTGCCTGAAATAAAAAATAAGCATATCAGAGATGCTGTAACCATCGTTAAAAATGAAATTGAAGTTAAAGATGCATTAATTATAGTCAATGGTAGCGAAGTAACCTTTGGTTTACTTCTTGATCCCAATACTCCTGCTGAAAGAGCAGAAAAAATTACAGATACATTTGTCAGAGCTTTAGCCCATAGGGTGAGTCAAGATGAACCCATAACAGCACCAACTGAAAATAATCTTGGAGCGTTATATGATTACTATTCTATTGTGGTTTCAGCAGGCTCAGATAATGATCAAATTATTTTGAAGGGAACAAAAACCATTAATGATTCAGAAATCAACTACAGATAATTAAAAAAGCAAACCCTTTCGATGAGAACGGTTTGCTTTTTATACTATCAATATTATTCTACAGTGAATACATTTACTTGTGAATTTAAAATATTTGCTTGCTTGGACAATATTTCACTGGAATCTGCAGTTTCTCTGGCTGTATTACTGGTTTTTTGAACAACTTCCGAAATCTGATTAATACCTTGATTAATTTGTTCAACGGAAAAAGACTGTTCTTTCGAAGCAACAGCAATTTCACCAACTAAATCCTTGATTTGTGAGACCTCATCAACAATCATATTTAGTCCTTCTGCCGTTTCACTTGCAATCTTTGTACCTTCATTCACTTTAACAATTGAATTTTCTATCATACTGGAGGTTTCTTTTACAGCCTGAGAAGACTTCGATGCCAAGTTTCGTACTTCCTCTGCTACTACGGCAAAGCCCTTACCATGTACGCCCGCTCTAGCTGCTTCAACTGCAGCATTTAAAGCTAAGATATTCGTTTGAAAAGCAATATCATCTATAACTTTCACAACTTTTGAAATATTATTAGAAGAATCATTTATTGCATTCATTGCAGAAACCATACTCTGCATCTTTTGATTACCATCATTTGCTAACGATTGTGCTTTTGTCGTCATTTCACTAGCTTTTTCAGCATTATCTGCATTTAACTTGGTTTGCGCTGCTATCAATGTCATTGAAGCCGTTAATTCTTCTATGGCACTTGCTTGATCCATAGCCCCCTCTGACAATGTGGAACTAGAATTTGAAACCAGTTCAGAACTTGATGCCACTTCATTGGAGGTCTTATGAATATTGGTTAAAACGTCTCTTACTTTAGAAATCATCAGGTTAAAGGAATTAGCAATCATGCCTAACTCATCTTCATTCTTAACATCTACATGTACTCTTAAATCACCTTCTGAAATTCTCATCGTTGCTTCATTAATTTTTGCTAAAGGTTTTAAATTTAAAACCAGCATTGCATAAATCAAACTAATAATAACGATTAAAGCTAAAACTGCTATGAAAATCAGTGTATTTCTTATTGAAATATTATTATCTCTGACACGAGTATAATCACTGGTTCTTGTAATAAAACCATTTATATCACCATTGTAATCAGCGAATGGAATCATTAAAATATATATATCTTTTTCATCCGTAATTTTTCTTTGATAATTACCATGCTTCAGCGAATCTTCATAACTTGAATAATCTTTAAGCGCTTCGTTTTCAGTGGTGCTTACAAGCAATTTTACTCTTTCTGGCACACTTGAATCAAAGGTGTAAATACTGAATTCCCCTTGAAATTTGTCTTTTAGTTCAGATAAAAACTCGATACCAAAATCATTTCCAAACTCAACAGTTCCTATGTGAATATTGTTGTACTCCATTGGAATAACAACCCTTAATCCATAACCATAGACCCCTTCTTCTATTCCTGTAACGACTCTCTTATCTTTGTTTGCCTCAACAACTGTATAGCGAATATCAGCTAGAGAATCACCATATTTTCCTACATTATGTAATCTTAAAAATGAAGTAGCATCAGGTAAGTGAAATTGAAACTGTGAAACTTTATCCGATATACTGGCATAAACAGGTACTAGATATTCTACTAAACCATCTCGATCTCGTTCATAAAACAATCGCTTAATTTCTTCATTATTAGCAATCGTTTGAACTGAAATTTCAGTTTGATTCAGTATTGTCCCAATATGATTTCCAACAGCACTTACCAAGATTTCATCTTGTTCATTTTGCTCTGCAGTTACAGCATCATTAATGGATTTATACACAAATAGAGAGAAAAATGTGAATATGATTACCACCACAGCAATCATAGATACCAATATTCTTAATTTAAATGACCTTTTCATAAACACCTCCATAGCAAATCAACTGCTAGAAATATACCCTGAACATTGCCATATATTCACAAATAGTTCTTGTTCTCAAAATGTTAAGTACATGATTATTCAAATACAAAAAAAAAACGCCTTGGCGTTTATTTCTTTTTAAAATAATCTTTACCAACACCTGAAGACTTAAAATAGACTTTATCTTTTAGTTCATCTGGTAAATATTGTTGTTTAACATGATGACCCTCGTAATCATGAGGATATAAGTAAGTACCTATATTTTCCTGGTCTATCATACCATATTGTTTTTTCATTTTATTGGAAATACCATCTTTTAAATAGGATGGGACCTGACCAATTTTTTCATTTTCAATATCCATCAATGCTTGATCAATTCCTAAATAAGCACTATTGGACTTTGGAGCAGTTGCTACATACAAAGCCGCATGTGCAAGAATAATTCTCGCTTCTGGCATGCCTATCATATGTACAGCATCAAACGCAGTCTTTGCAACAACTAATGCATTGGAATCTGCAAGCCCGACATCTTCTGAAGCACAGATAATAATTCTTCTCGCAATAAACTTAACATCTTCACCAGCATAAATCATTCGAGCTAAATAATGTAACGTTGCATCGGGATCAGAACCCCTCATTGATTTTATAAAAGCAGAGACAATGTCATAATGATAATCACCATCTTTATCGTACTGAATTTGTCTTTTTTGACTACATTCTGATAATACTTTTGCATCTACAACAATTTTCCCTTCTAAATTAGGTTTTGTTGTTAGTACAGCTAATTCCAAAGCATTTAATGCTTTTCTTGCATCACCATCTGCTTGGACAGATAAATAGGCTAAACCTTCTTGATCCACTATAAGATCATACAAGCCAAGACCATTCACCTCGTCCGTAATGGCGCGGTTTAAGATATCTACTAAATCTTCAGGCTCCAAAGCATTTAATCTAAACACCGTTGAGCGGGATATTAAAGCAGAATTCACTTCGAAGAAAGGATTTTCTGTTGTTGCACCTATTAAGGTCACTGTACCATTTTCAACATATGGCAACAAGGCATCTTGTTGCGCTTTATTAAATCTATGAATCTCATCAATAAAAAGAATTGTCTTTTTATGATACATGCCTTGAAGATCCTCAGCTTCTTTAATAACTTCCCTAATATCCTTAACACCTGAAGTAACTGCATTCAAGGTTTTAAATGATGATTGAGTTTTTTCTGCAATAACTTTTGCTATACTGGTTTTACCAGTACCAGGAGGACCATATAAAACAATGGACTGGACCTGATCTGCTAAGATCATACGTCTTAACAATTTATTTTGACCTAAAATATGACTCTGACCCATAAAGTCGTCTAAACTTTTAGGCTTCATTCTTTCTGCTAAGGGTGCTTGCTTTTGTTTTGTTGTTTCATTCATAAAAGAAAATAAATCCATACTTCACCTCAAAAACATTATAAAGGTAAAACATGGATTTTTAAAGTATTAAGTTAATCCTTTTATTCTTGTGATAATTATTTCATTTTTCTCATCATATTTGTCAACAAGCATTTGAAAATTAATATCACTCAATTGGTCACTAACTTGTCTCTGAACATTTCCTAAATAATAATGTACAGGGCAGACACTGGTTCTATTTAATTCACATAACCCAGCTCCTCCTAAACACTTATTCATTGCAATTGGTCCGTCAATAATCTCAATCACTTCGCGCATACTAATATCTTTAGGTTCCTTGATTAAAGCATAACCACCGCTTTGCCCTCTAAATGATTTTACTAACCCAGCCAACTTCAGCTTTCTTAATATTTTTAAAGTAAAACGAATTGGAATATTCTCTTCATCAGAAATCATCTTAGCGCCGGTTTTAACATCGTAACCACGGATAGAAAGAAATAAAATGATTCGAATTGCACAGCCTGATTCAACTGTAATTCTCATTAATGTACCTCCATTGTAAATTTGTTATAAGTATAACATAAAAATACACTTTTTATAATATAAATCAAATGTTTTTATGGTTACTCTCTCTTCTTAAATGTAAAGCAATTCTAAAATAGTTAGTAAATGCTACAATTGCCAGTATTACAGCGGCATATAAAGCGATTTTTGTGACCATTGCATTGAATTTGGCTAAGACTAAGAATATGGCAAAGTAAAATAATATTGTACCAATTTTTCCATATTTGTTCGATGGTATAATTAACTGAACTTTTGAAAAGTAAAGATAAATGCCACCATAGATCATGACCATCTCCTTAAGCATGACAATCAACACTACCCATAGAGGAATCAAATCCGTTGAGGTTAAGCATATTAATACAGATAGTAACATCATCTTGTCAGCTAAAGGGTCCAACACCTTGCCTAAATCTGATTCTAAATGATATTTTCTAGCAATATAACCATCTAATACATCAGTTATACCTGCAGTAATAAAGACAATTAAGGCATAATCCAAATTATGAGGTATGTCTGTATAGAACAACCAGACGAATACTGGAATTAAAATAATCCGAATAATAGTCAAAATATTTGGTAACATAAAATCTCCTAAATTAAGCAAAATCAAATAAAGATAACTGATTGGTTTCTGATAATCCGGTTAAACAACCATGCTGATCCAAGGTATCTATAACGGTCTTAGTAACTTTTGCTCTAATTCTTAAATCATCTTTACTCATGATTTCAGATTCACTTCTCACTTTAACAATAGAACGTGCAGCATTTTCACCTACACCTTGTAAAGATCGAAGGGGTGGCAATAAGCCTTCATCGGTTACGATAAAATTGTCTGAATCAGATTTATATAGGTCAACTTTATGAATTTTGAATCCTCGGCTATAAAACTCTTCAACCACTTCTGCAATTGCCAAGATATCTTGTTCCTTTTTGGATAATATTCTATCATCTTCCTCTATACTGTTCATAAAGTTCCTTACATATTCCACGCCTCTAGAAAACTGGTCTGCATCAAAATCATCTACTTTAGTGGAAAAGAAAGTGGCGTAAAAGGCTTTTGGATGATGAACTTTAAAATAAGCAATTCTAAAGGACATCATGACATAAGCAACGGCATGGGCTTTTGGGAACATATACTTGATGGTATTACATGACTTAATATACCACTCAGGTACATTTTTCTCACGCATCAACTCTACATATTCCTCTTTTAAGCCTTTTCCTTTACGTACATCCTCCATGATTTTAAAAGCTGTCCCATGGGGCAATTGCATATAAATCAAATAGTTCATAATGTCATCACGTGTTGAAATAACATGTTTCAAAGTGGTTATCCCATCACGCACTAAATCTTGTGCGTTATTCACCCAAACGTCTGTACCGTGAGATAGACCGGAAATACGCACTAACTCAGAAAAAGTTGTTGGTTGTGTATCTTTAAGCATTTGACGCACGAATTTCGTTCCAAACTCAGGAATTGCTAAACTCCCTATTTCTTCTTTGTATTCCGGATCAATTATATTTAAAGTCTTGGTAGTCGTAAATATAGCCACTGTATCAGGATCATCTAGGGGAATTTTTTGTACATCCACATTTGTTAGCTCTTCCAATTGTCGTATAATGGTCGGCGTATCATGACCAAGAATATCTAGTTTTAAAATTCTACCTGAAATGGAATGATAATCAAAGTGGGTCGTTTTTACACCTGAACTTGCATCGTTAGCAGGATATTGTATTGGACAAAAATCTTCTATATCCTTATAATCCGGTACAACCATAATACCACCAGGATGCTGTCCTGAAGTTCTCTTAACACCTGTACAACCTTGTGCCAAGCGGAAAACTTCACGCTTATTTACATTAATCCCTCTTTCTTCATAATACTTTTTAACATACCCAAAGGCTGTTTTTTCAGCAATTGTACCAATAGTACCCGCTTTAAAGGTTTTACCTTCACCAAAAAGTACTTCACAATAACGATGGGAGTTTCCTTGGTAAACCCCAGCAAAGTTCAAGTCAATATCGGGCTCTTTATCACCATGGAAACCCAGAAAAACCTCAAAAGGTATAGCATGTCCATCTTTCCTATATGGAATCTTACAGTTTGGACAATCTTTGTCTGGTAAATCAACACCAGAACCTAAATCAGAGTGTTCAAAGAACTCAGAGTTTTTACATTGATCACATATATAATGAGGTGCAAGTGGGTTTACTTCAGTAATATCACTCATAGTTGCGGCAAAAGAAGAACCTACAGAACCCCTTGAACCAACCAAATAACCATCTTCCAATGATTTAGTTACCAACTTTTGCGCAATGATATACATTACAGAATAGCCATTGGAAATAATGGAATTAAGCTCTTTATCCAATCTCGCCATTACATACTCAGGTACAGGCTCACCATAAATACTCGCCGCTTTCTTATAACACATAGCCCTTAGTTCTTCATCAGATCCTTCAATAACAGGAGGAAAAGTACCATCAGGGATAGGCAAGAAATTATCCATTAAATCAGCTATTTGATTAGGAACATCAATAACAACTTCTCTTGCTTTTTCTTCTCCCAGATAAGAAAATTCTTTTAACATCTCATCTGTTGTTTTGAAATATAATGGTGCTTGGTCATCAGCATCTTTGAACCCCTTCCCCGCCATAAGAATTCTACGATAAATTTCATCTTCAGGGTCCATAAAATGTACATCACCTGCTGCTGCAACAGGCTTATTTAATTGCTCACCTAGATTAACGATCTTTCGATTGATATCTTTTAATTCTTCTAAAGAATTCACCATACCTTTTTCCAATAAGAACCTGTTGTTCTCAATAGGTTGAATTTCGAAATAATCATAAAAGGATGCAATTTCAAGAATTTCCTGTGGTGAACGATGATTCAGCACTGCTGAGTATAGTTCTCCAGCCTCACAAGCTGAGCCAATATAAAGATTTTCTCTATTGGCTTGTAACAAACTCTTTGGCATTAAAGGCTTCTTCTCATAATAATCTATATTAGATTTTGAAATCAATTGATACATGGTCTTTAAACCGATTAAATTTTTAGCAAAAATAATGACGTGACTTGAGTAGAGTTTTGTAATATCAAAATTTTTCTGACTGAAAAGATTTAAAGCTTCCATGTTTTTTACTTGAAGCTCTTCCAACATCGTTAGAAACTTTAAAAATATTTGTGCAGTTGCATTAGCATCATCTACGGCTCTATGGGCATTAACCAGTGAAACATTTAAATGTTTCGCAAGTCTTCCCAGATTATATCTTTTAACATCGTGAATAAGAAGTTTTGCTAAAGACAGCGTATCCATTACCGTTGGATTAAAATCCATTCTTTGGCGCATGGTTTGCTCACGTAAAAATCCAATATCAAAGCCTGCGTTGTGAGCGACTAAGACTGAATCCCCTATCCATTCCATAAATTTGGGTAGAACTTGATCAATGGTTGGCTCATTCATGACCATTTCATTGGTTATGCCTGTAATTTCAACGACTTCATAAGGAATCTTCTTCTCAGGATTCACAAGACTTGAGAAAGAATCTACAATTCTTCCCTTGATAATTTTTGAAGCCCCTATTTCAGTGATCATATCATGCTTAGCAGAAAAACCTGTGGTTTCCAAATCGAATACAACAAAGGATTGGTCTTCCCAATTTAAACTATTGGGTTGTTCCACCATCAGTTTTGTATCATCCACTAAATAACCTTCTACGCCATATAAAACTTTAATTTTATCTCCTGAAGCATGCATGGCGTCTGGAAAGGCTTGAACAACCCCATGATCTGTTATGGCTACGGCTTTATGTCCCCATTCAATCGCTCTTTTTACTAAAGCTTTTACATTGGTTACCCCATCCATATCAGACATGCTGGTATGCATATGAAGTTCCACACGTTTTTCTTCTGAATTATCCATTCGTCTTGGTAAATCGGGTAAAGCATTTATAGCATTTGCAAAAACAACCATTTCTTTCTCGAAGGTGTCATTTTTAACAACGCCTTCTACAAGATAACGGCCATTCTCTTTTAACTTGCCCAAAAGCTGATCCGCTTCGCTTGGTTTTGCAAATATTTTTATCCCCATTGAATCTTTACCATCGGATATAGCAAAGGTAACTAAAGTTTTGCCGCCTCTTAAGACTCGAGACTCTATCATGAAAACCTCTCCAGCCAAGGTAACCAAACTTTCTTCTTCATTTGCTTCTTTTACTGGAATAGGAGGTGACTTAATTGTTTTTCTATAAACCACTTCCTCAGGTAATTCCTTTAAAGGCTTTTTAGCATTTTGAAATTGCTCAGGTTCTTTACTTGGTCTAGACTTATTTCCGTCACCAGGCACGTAATTCTTCGCAATTTCATTCGCTCTTTTCATGGTCTCTTCTGCAAGTTTAGCTTCATATTCAACTCTTAAATCATCAATTTGTGATTCATCTAATATGAATTTTACAAGAGTTGTCGATTCAAACATTCTTGAAAAATAATCACTTAAAAAGCGATCTGTATTATTTTTTTGCAATCGATTTACAGCAAACTCATCTGCAAAAATCAACTCAATATGCTCAGATTGCATGGTAATGATTGCTTTATTTAATAGTGTACCCGTTTGGATACTTTTTCTCGTTATATATTTTAATGTATTCGGCCATATTTCTTTTAAGAAAATATCCTGTTCAAGAAAAGAACGATCATATGAAATGACCGTGTCAATTTTGTGTTTTTCATCTAAAGCCTTACTTACATCGGATTCAAACTTTGAAACCACAGTATCATCTACTATATGCTTGGCCTTTAAATGGAACATTAATTTATTGAGATCGTTAAACATTTTAATGTTCTTCAATTCTACGGTTTCATTAAAATGCTTTGCTAACAATTCATCTAACTTCATGTTTTCTCCATTCTAGTATTCTTCTATCATTCTAACAATTGTATCGACTATTTCATCTTCAGGAACTTTCTTTAGAATTTCACCTTTTCTAAAGATTAAACCTGAATGAGGACCACAAGCAACACCTAAATCTGCTTCCTTAGCTTCTCCAGGTCCATTGACAGCACAGCCCATAACAGCAACTGTAATTTCTTTATCGATATGTTTAGTTTTCATTTCAATAGCTTCAGCAATCTTTATCATATCCGTTTCCGTTCTGCCACATGTAGGACAAGAAACAAAATTAATGCCGAAATTTCTTAGTTTTAAACTTTTTAAAATCGCTTTACATACGGGAATCTCATCTAATGGATCACTGGTCAAAGAAACGCGCATGGTGTCACCTATACCATTTAACAACAAGTAACCAATACCAATTGAGGATTTTACAGTGCCTTGAAATTTAGTACCAGCTTCTGTAATGCCAATATGGAAAGGATAATTGACTTCCCTTGCTAATTTTTCATATGCCTCCAAAGTCATTTGAATATCAGATGCCTTTATAGAAATAATAATATCATAAAATTCAAGATGCTCTAAAATTTTAATATGTTTCATAGCACTTTCAAATAAAGCATCTGCTGTTACATGTCCATATTTCTCTAAAAACTCTTTTTCAAGGGATCCACTGTTTACGCCAATACGAATGGGGACATGATAAGCCTTTGCTGTATCTACAACCGCTTTTATACGTTCCTCAGACCCAATGTTGCCAGGATTGATTCTCAGCTTGTCTACGCCATTTTTAATGGACTCTATGGCTAAGCGATAATCAAAGTGAATGTCAGCGACCAAAGGAACATGAATTTGCGATTTAATCGATTTGATTGCTTCTGCAGCTGCCATGTCATTTACTGTTACTCTAACAACCTCAACGCCAGCCTGTTCCATGGCAAGAATTTGATTAACAGTAGCAAAAACATCACTGGTCTTTGTATTGGTCATAGATTGTATAGAAATTGGTGCATCTCCACCAATATATAGATTACCAACTTTTATCTTTTTTGTTTTTCTTCTCATCTTACATACCTATATCTTTAATTACCAGTACTACCATTAACGCCATTAATACAATCATCCCTAAGAAATGAACGAAAGCTTCTTTTTCTTTGTTAAAAGGTTTTCTAAAAATCATTTCATACAAAATAAAGATAGCTCTACCACCATCTAAAAATGGAAATGGCAACAGGTTAAATATGCCAAGATTCACTGATAATAATGCTGTGAAATAAAGTAAGTTTCTAAAATCATTGGTTTGTGCAACTTCTCCTACTTGTTTATAAATGCCAACGGGTCCTGAAACATTTGCTGGATCAATTTTCCCTGTTACCAAATCGATGAATGTATCAAAAATTAAAGTTGATTTATCTAAGAAATCAGTTGTTCCTAACTTTATGGCAGTTGGAAAATCCTTTTTAAATTCTTCTGATATACCAATTCTAAAGTAACTGTCACTACCTTCAACACCTTTTATTTCTCTTGTATAAAGGACATTTTGGCTTCTATAAGTAACCGTAAAGGTAGAATTACCACTTAATACAATTTCATTTATAATTTCTTCCCAAGTATTCACCGATACGCCATTAACTTCAACAATAACATCACCAGGTCTAATACCGGCTTCATAGGCTGGCATATCCTCTTGTACACCCCCTAAAACGTTAGAGTTTGTTGGTGCACCTAAAGAAAAGAAAAGACCAACAATCAAAACATAGGCTAATACAAAGTTCATGATTGCACCTGCAAGTATGACGACTAACCTTTGCCATGGTTTTTTAGCAGAGAAGCTCCTTAGATTTTCAGTATCATTTTCATCTTCTCTTAAATCAACCATACCACCAATAGGCAAAGCACAAATGGCATAGGTTGTTTCTTTACCTTTAAATTTAATCAATTTTGGTCCTAAACCCAAACAAAACTGATACACATGCATCTTATTAAGTTTTGCCAAGGTAAAATGTCCTAATTCATGTACAAAGATAAGTATGCCAAGTACAAATAAAAAGGCTAATATATTTTGAAAATCCATTTTTTATCTCCTTAATTGTGATTGAATATATTGTCGTGTCATCTGATCCATATTCAGAACATCTTCAATTCTATCTCCCTTTTGATTTCCAAAATGATGCATTGCTTTTTCAATCCATTTTGGAATGTCATAAAATTGAATCTTGTCCTTCAAATACATGTAAACCAATTCTTCATTGGCAGCATTTAATATTGTAGGCGACAATCCACCTTGTCTTAAACTTTCAAATGCCAAATCCAAACAAGGAAAATCCTCATATCTTGGTCTTTCAAAGGATAATTGCTTCAAAGAAGAAAAGTCTAAAGGTTCTAAAGGTGCATTAAGTCTCTCTGGATAAGACAATGCATATAAAATCGGTAATTCCATCGTTGGCAAACTCATCTGAGCCATAATAGATCGATCAACGTATTCTACCATGGAATGAATAATGCTCTCTTTATGTACCACGACTTCTATTTGATCAACATTTAAATTATAAAGCCATTTGGCTTCAATAACCTCTAGGCCTTTATTCATTAGGGTTGCAGAGTCAATTGAAATTTTTTTGCCCATATGCCAGTTTGGATGTTTTAAAGCCTCTCTAAAAGTTGCTCTCTCAATATCAGAACGCGGTGTTTCTCTAAATGGACCACCAGATGCTGTTAAAATAACCCGTCTGACCTTATTCAAATCATTCCCTTGCAACGCCTGAAAAATTGCAGAATGTTCACTATCAACAGGTAAAATTTGAGTATGATTTTCCTTTGCAAGATCCATTAAAATATGTCCAGAAGTAACAAGACACTCCTTATTGGCTACAGCAACAGTCTTACCTTTTTTTAAGCTATGATAGGTTGGCAATAAACCGATATTACCAACAACTGAATTAAGAACGAGATCTGCTTCATCTAAAGTAGCAATTTCAATTAAACCATCAATACCCGAAAGTACAATGCAATTTAATTTTTCAAAGCATTCTTTTTTTGAAGCATATACGATATCATCAGCTAGAACAACATACTTTGGTTTAAATTTAAGAGCTTGCTGGTATAATAATTCCCAATTTTGTGAACCTGATAATGCTATAATTTTAAATTCCTCAGGAAAATTTGCTAAAATGTTCAAAGCTTGTGTGCCAATAGATCCTGTAGAACCAAGTATACTTATTTTTTTCATGTTAATCCTTCCTTATCTTTACCATTATAACAAATACAATAATAATACAACAGTGGCAATTTAATATTGAAGTTATGTATATATTGCAATATCAAGGTTTCTTAAGATAAATTAAATTTAAATAAAGTAAAAATTATTCAAAGTTATCTCAAATCAAATACTTTTATACTTAATGATTCAAAGACTTTCCACCCATTAGAAAAATCGACTACTATGAAATTAGATTTTTATCTAACTTTTAGCAGTCGATTAAAAGGATTTTATTATCTGATATAGTTAACCAATAATATGGCATAATATACAAATGGTGTAACTAATATTAAACTGTCAAAACGGTCCATTGCACCACCATGGCCAGGCATGATTTTACCGTAATCCTTTATACCAACTTCTCTTTTAATCTTTGATGCAATCAAATCCCCAAAAATTGAGAACACACTTCCTAGTGCAGCTATTAACCCTGCGTATAATGCAAATGATGCTTCAAAGTAAAGAGAAAGACAAACCGCCATTAAAGCTGCTGTAAACATGCCACCAAAAGCACCTTCTACAGATTTTTTGGGGCTAACCGTTGGAGCAAGTTTTCTTTTACCAAATTTATTACCTATAAAGTAAGCGCCAGAATCAGCACCCCATGACACAATGAATATTAACCATATATAATATGTTTTGTTTAAATTCCCAAATAGATTCACATGATACAAGAAGAAAATCACATAAATAACAGGTAAAATAGTTACAGCAACATCAGCGACCTTTTTATCATGATCTATTACATACATAATAAGAATCACTGTGATATAGAATGTAAAAACACCACTTAATACAACAAACATCCCTTGATGGAACAATATGTAGAATAGTAATGTAAAAATTACTGATGGTAGTACAAAAGGTTTAAACTTAACTTTCAGCGCTTGATAAAACTCATATAGAGCCAAAGCACTCACAGCACAAACAGCTACTTCTAAGTAAATACCACCCAGTATTACAAAGAGAAATAGAAGCGGTAAAGCAACTACTGAACTTATAATCCTTACTAACATTTTTCACCTAAGCCTTTCCAAATCTTCTTTGTCTTTTCGTGTAAGCTTGGAT
>JAFGVN010000127.1 GCA_016937975.1 Clostridia bacterium | reverse complement strand
TGAATCCAAGGTAAAAATGTCTTTTAATAAAGTTTGCCTTGTCTTCATCTCTATTACAAGATATTCGATGGAAAAGGGGGATATTATGATACAAGGAAAATTAATTAATCTGAGAATTATGGAAGAACGTGATTTAGAACATTATATTCATTTGACCAACGACTACAATGAAAAAGGTGAATTTTTTCCTGCTATTATACGAACACCAAGTGCTACAAAAAGGATATTTGCTGAAACAGGGTTTTTCTCAGCTGAAGGCGGACGCATGCTTATTGTCAACAAATACGATGAGATCTTGGGCTATGTTTCATTTTTCCCTACTACCAAATATATCAACGGCTATGAATTAGGTTATCAAATCTTCAAAAGCGAACATCGAAATAAGGGATATGTCTCGGAAGCCTTGAAATTATTTACAGCATTTATGTTTGAATATTTTAACATTACGCGTCTTCAAATTTGCATGGAAGTAGGTAATGATCCAAGTGAGCATGTAGCGAAAAAGTGTGGCTATCAATATGAAGGCACCATGAGAAATGTATGTGAACTAAATGGGCGCATGGTTCATAATAAACTTTACAGTATGATTAGAAGGGAAGCACCCTTTCTTAAAGATCTTCTGTAGACTCTTCTTTTGAAGAGTTTTTCTTGTTTTTTGAGAAAATTCAATTATGATGTAACCAAAAGGTATTTTTCCTCGTCCTTATAAGTGAACAGAGAAAGGAGGACATTTGACAGATCATGAAATAATTGATGCGTATTGGAAACGTTCAGAAAATGCTCTTAAAATGACAGAACAAAAATACGGCAAATATCTAAGAACCATTGGCTTTAATGTTTTAAATTCAATACAAGATACTGAGGAATGTATGAATGACACTCTTTTAAAAGCCTGGAATGCTATACCACCAGCAAGACCCGATAGACTCTCTTCTTTTCTTGGAAAGATCATGAGACATCAGGCCATTGATCAGTATAGACATTATCAAGCCGACAAGCGGTTTCATTTAGAGGTTGTTTTAGACGAACTACAAACTGCCATACCAAGCACAATAGAAGATACTGTAATTATTCAAGAAACCATTAATGATTTTCTTAGAAATTTGAAGAAGGAAAATCGAATGATTTTTATACGAAGATATTGGTTTGGAGACAGCATTAAAAACATTTCGACTCGTTATCAAATCAGTCAAAGCAAAGTTAAAACCAGTTTATTTAGAACTAGAAATGAACTAAATCATTACCTTATGGAGGAAAATACAAATGAATAAAGAAGACATTTTTGATGCAATGAATACCATTGATGATGTATACATCGAAGAAGCAAATAGTAAAAAGAGAGCAAGTTTCAAATGGACTGCCATGGCAGCAGCCGTCTTGCTTTTTATCCTGCCAAATATACATGGTAATCTTGCAAGTGCATTATCTGAATTACCACTTGTTGGACAGTTCTTTGAAGTCATTACCATTAGAACTTATGAGAAGCATCAATCGAATAGAGATGTTCAAATAAAGATTCCACAAATAGAAGATAATCACACCGTTACGACAGAACTAAACAAGACTGTTGAAACATACATTAGTGAAGCCATTGAATATTTAGAGAACGAAGGCAGCTATGTGAAAGGGATGGATATCAAGTATGAAGTCATCACAGATAACATGGATTGGTTCACACTCAAACTGGATATCTTTGAGGTAGCTGCAAGTGGCTATCAGAGAGTCATGTATTATCATATTGATAAGCATAGCAATCAAATGGTTCAATTAAAAGATCTATTTATTGATGATACTTATAAAATTCTCATAAAGGATGAAATTTTAAAACTAATGGCAGAAGAGATGGAAAGCGATGAAAACCTCATCTATTTCCCTGAAGAACTTGAAGAAATAAATGAAGATCAAAATTTCTATTTTAATGAAAACAATGATCTTATTATTGTATTTGATGAGTATGCTGTTGCGCCTGGTTACATGGGTGTTGTATCCTTTAAAATTGATTCTGTACTCTATAAAGATCTTTTAAAATAACTTCACATTATGAGAAAATAAAGAATCCTCAAATAAGTTTTACTTATTTGAGGATTAATTCTAGAGAACTTCTTGAATCATATAATCCAGTAAATCACTATATGAAATGCCTTGCTCTTGAAATAGTGCTGGATACATACTATAAGCGGTCATGCCAGGTAATGTGTTAATTTCATTCAGAATAATTCGATTGGTTTTTCTTTCGAGGAAAAAATCTACTCTTGCTAAGCCATTACATCCATGTTCTAGAAATGCCTGTCTAGCAATAACTCTAATATGCTCAATAATATCTTGATCAATATTCTTTGCAGGCACCATCATTTTTTCCTGACCATCATCCGTATATTTGGCTTCATAATCATAGAATTCATTAGAAGCCAATACTTCGCCAACACCTGAAACCAATAAGCCATTATGTTCTAATACTGCGCACTCAATTTCTCTCGCATCAATACCTTCTTCAATAAGAATACGATGATCATATTTTAAAGCTTCAAGTATAGCTTGCTCTAATTTATCTTGTGTAGAAACTTTGGAAATTCCAACACTCGAACCCATATTAGAAGGCTTTACAAAGACTGGATATCCAATCTTTTCAATCCATTCTAAGAGTTCTGAATAATTTTCTTCGGTAATTTTCTCGTAGAGTTCAAAGTATTTTACTGCAGATAATCCTGCCTGTTTCATGATTTTTTTTGAAATAATTTTATCCATACAGACTGCACTGCCAAGTACTTTAGATCCAACATAAGGTAGTTCTAAAGATTCAAAGAATCCTTGTAAACTACCATCTTCTCCATGGGGACCGTGAATCACTGGTAAAATAACTTCTTGACTGTATAAAGCATTTAAAATATCACTTGTAATGGGTTGATGTTGAGCTTCAAAATGACCTTGAACATCTTCCATGGATTTCACTACGTGCCATTTTCCTGCTTTTGTGATATAAAATAACGTTATATTATACTTATCTTTATTCAAAGCATTCAAGACGGATTGCGTAGACATGATTGAAACTTCATGTTCCGCTGACTTTCCGCCAAAGACAATACCTAAGTTTATATTTTTCATAAAGAACCTACTTATTCTTATTGTATTCTACAACACGTCTTTCTATTTTTTCAACATGTTGTCTTGCAACTTCTCCAGCACGTTTTGCATCCTTCTTCTCAATGGCATCGTAAATTTTTTCGTGCATATCTTTCAATTCATCATAGTTTCTGAATTCATTAAAATAAGATAATCTATATCGCATGACCTGTTCAGACAATGATCTTTGAATATCCAACAACTTTGAATTCTCAGCTGCAATAAAAATCATATCATGAAATTCATTATCCAATGCGACCATTGAATCTGTATCCTGCTCATCTAAAGCTTTAAGAAAGGCCTTGTGTGTTCTAAATAAATCTGCTAGACTTTCATCACTCATTCTTTCTGCTGCCAATTCAGATGCAAAACCTTCTATTAAACGTCTAACTTCTAAAACTTCCAACATATCTTTTAAAGTTGTAGAAGATACGTATGCACCTTTTCTTGGAACCATTTCAATGAATTTTTCTTTTTCCAATTTACGAATGGCTTCTCTAACAGGTGTTCTTGAAACCCCTAATTGTTGCGCTATACTAATTTCCATCAAACGCTCTCCTGGTTTTAATTCACCAGAAATAATAGCATTTTTCAAATAATCAAAAACAATTTCACCTAAAGGTTTATAATTTCTAATGTCAATTTTGTTCATTTGTACTTCCCCCGTCATAAGCTTGCACTAAATATACTTGTCTATATTTCTTTAATAAGTTCTTAAACCCACGATGTGCAGATTTATAGTTCTTGAAAATACCAAACACTGTTGGACCACTACCACTCATCATTGATCCAATTGCACCATATTCTCTTAATTTTTTCTCAATTTGTGAAATGCTTATATGGTTTCTCGCAGTAACTTCTTCCAAAACATTATACATATTTTTTGCAATAAAGCGATAATCACCGCTATTCATCGCATCAATTAATGCTTGTGTATCTGGATGCATCTTTATTTCATCTAGAACAAGCTGTCCATATACTTCTTGAGTTGAAACACTTATTGGCGGTTTACAAAGTACCATCCAAACATTATCCAAACTTTTAATTGGGCTTAATTCTTCTCCAATACCTCTCGCTATTGCTGCTCCTCCTTGAATGCAAAAAGGTATGTCCGCACCATGTTTTACAGCAAGCTCTTTCATATCTTCCAAAGACATTTTTAAATCAAACAATAAATTCATACCTTCAATAACTGCTGCTGCATCAGTACTGCCACCTGCAAGACCAGCAGCTACAGGAATATTCTTTTTAATATCTATGTGTATTCCTGAATTCAATTTAAAGGTATCCATGATATCCTTAGCAACTTTACAAGCAATATTACTGTTATTACTTGGTATGAATTTACAATCTGTTGTAATCGATATGCCCTCATCTATTTTTGTTAAAGTGACTTCATCAAATAAAGTAATTTGTTGCATAATCATTTCAACATCGTGATAACCATTTGGTCTTTTACCTACAATATCTAAAGACAAGTTAACTTTAGCATATGCTTTTAGTGTGATACAATCCATTTTTTCTCCTGTTTTGTTTTTAGTATACAAAATACATTGTACCATCTTATTATAATCAATTTATCCTTTAAATAAAAGTTAATTACATATAATATTCGTTACAATTCCATAAAAATCGCATTTTAATTGCATAAATGAATTGTTACATCATTTTGTTATAATTATTCAAACAAAGGAAAATTTCACCACAACTTTATAGGCCTTTAGACTTAAGAGAAAAACAAAAAACACATGATCAAAATTATGATCATGTGCATCTGTTCAATTCAAAATTACATTTTAATTAATGTGCCTGTTTTGCCTTCTATACCATCAGCAGCTTTTTCCAAAGATGTGATTAAAGCTCTTCTTCCTGGTTTTGAAGTAGCAAATTTCATTGCAGCTTGAACTTTTGGTAACATCGAGCCTGGAGCAAAATGCCCTTCAGAAATATATTGATTACACTCTTCAATTGAAAGTTCTTTCAACCATTTCTCATCCGGTTTACCATAATTAATTGCCACTTGTTCAACTGCAGTTAAAATAATCAAATAATCTGCATCAACAATTTCAGCCAGTTTTGAAGAAGCGAAATCCTTGTCAATAACAGCAGGTACGCCGATTAATTGGTTTCCTTCTTGAACAACAGGAATACCACCACCACCAACAGTGATTACCACGTGATTCTTCTCAATTAATGCCATTACAGTTTCTTTTTCTGCAACATCAATAGGAAGTGGTGAAGCTACAACTCTTCTCCAACCTCTACCAGCATCTTCAACCATATCATAGCCTTTTTCAGACATAATGACTTCAGCTTCTTCTTTTGAGTAGAATGAACCAATTGGCTTAGTCGGATGTTTAAAAGCTGGATCTTCTTTATCAACAATAACTTGAGTAATTACTGTTGCAACAGGTGTATTCATACCACGATTTAACAATTCTTCACGAATTGCATTTTGTAAATGATAGCCAATGTAACCTTGACTCATAGCTCCACATTCTGGAAATGGCATTTCTGGTGTGCCAGCTTCTGAATTTGATGCTGTAGACATCGCCAAGTTAATCATACCTACCTGTGGTCCGTTACCATGTGCTAAAACAACTTCATGGCCTTCTTGAATTAAATCTACAATTGGTTTCGCTGTTTGCTTAACTAATTGTAATTGCTCAACTGGTGTTTTTCCTAAAGCGTTACCACCTAACGCAACAACGATTTTATCTTTCATGATTTTAACCCCCAATAATCCGTTTCAAAAACGCAAAAAAACAACCCTATACCAAAGCATATAGAATCAAGGACATGCTCTCGTCATATCATTGATAATATACACTGGGGCTAAAAGCCCCAGTGGTTTGTAGGTTGTTTCCTATAAGTTACCAATAGTTGCACACATAACAGCTTTAATTGTATGCATTCTATTTTCAGCTTCATCAAATACTACTGAATGCTTAGATCTAAATACTTCATCAGTAACTTCCATTGCAGTAAGACCAAACTTAGCTTCAATGTCAGCTCCAACAGCAGTTAAGTTGTCATGGAATGCAGGTAAACAATGCATGAAGATTACATCATCATTTTCAGTCTTCTTAATCATTTCCATGTTTACTTGATATGCTTTTAATTGGTTAATACGCTCTTCGAACATATGCTCTTCGCCCATTGATACCCATACGTCAGTATAGATTACATCAGCACCTTTAACATCATCAATGTTTTCAGTTAAAGTGATTGTACCACCAGTTTCTTTACATACTTCTCTCATTTCAGCTACTAAAGCTTCTTCTGGGAATAATTCTTTTGGAGCTAATGCAATGAAGTCCATACCCATTTTAGCAGCACCAATCATTAATGAGTTACCCATATTGTTTCTAGCATCACCAGCATATACAAATTTAACTTTGTTAAGTGGCTTATTAACGTGTTCCATAACAGTTAAGAAGTCTGCTAAGATTTGAGTTGGATGATATAAATCTGTTAAACCATTCCAAACTGGAACACCAGCATGCTTAGCTAATTCATCAACTGTATCTTGTTCAAAACCTCTGAATTCGATACCATCATAATATCTACCTAATACTTTTGCAGTATCTTCAATTGTTTCTTTCTTACCCATTTGTGAGTTTGTCAAGAAAGTTACATTCGCACCTTCATCAAAACAAGCAACTTCGAAAGCACATCTTGTTCTTGTAGAAGTTTTTTCAAATAATAATACAACGTTCTTACCTTCTAAAAGATTACCTCTGATACCTGCTCTTTTCTTAGCTTTTAAATCCGCTGATAATTGAAGCATGTACTTGATTTCCTCTGGTGTAAAATCCTTTAATGTAATGAAATGTCTACCTCTTAAATTTACTGGCATGTTTTTCCTCCTTAAAATTTATGAAACATAATTATATTTATATTGATAATTCGCATTTGCTGAATTATTTTTCAACTTATTTATTGTTTTACTTGGTAAGTGGTTCTCTCTCTAGTGGCATGGACATACATCTTGGGCCACCTCTACCTCTTGATAATTCTGATGATGGCATAATGTGTAATTTAATACCATTCTCCTCAAGTAATTTATTAGTTACATGATTCCTTGAATAAACAATAACTTCACCTGGTGCAATGGCTAAAGTGTTCGAACCATCATTCCATTGTTCTCTACCGGCATCAATCCCAGGTCCACCACCACAGCGAATTAAATCCACATGATCCAAACCTAAATGCTTCGCAAGAACAACTTCCAGTTCCAAAGTTTCTTTTTCAATTGTATACTCGCCATTATTTCCTACACGTTTAATGGCAAATACTGTTAATGGACCTTCAATGGCTGGATGAATTGTAAATTTATCATAATCAACCATTGTAAAAACTGTATCCAAATGCATAAATGCTCTTGTTTTTGGAATATCAAATGCTAGGATGGTATCAAATGTTTGGCCATCAGAGAATAATCTTTTTGCAATGGTATCAATGGCAGCAGCCTGTGTTCTCTCAGAAACACCAATAGCAACAACCTTATCGGATAAAATAAGTTCATCGCCACCTTCAATGGAATGCTTATAATCACGATCATACCATTTCTTCACTTCATTACCCTCAAACATTGGATGATGTTCAAAAATATATTTTGCAAAGATAGTTTCTCTGTTTCTGGTTACAGTTGCCATATGATTTAGTGAAATCCCTGAGCCAATTGTTGCAAAAGGATCTCTTGTAAAATAAAGGTTCGGCATTGGATCTATAATAAACGGATCCTCAGTTTCTACCATATCTGCCAATGTGTTTGTAGCTTCAAATGTCAATTCTTCTTTTCTAAGTCCTGCCATCATTTTATCAACCATATCACGATTATTATCAAAGCTCAAGAAATATGATTTGACCTTTTCTTTTTTCTTTGCACTTTGTAATTTTGTTTCACTAAGAAACTCATCTATAAATTGTAATTTGATAGCTTCGTTTTCTAACGTTTCAGCAATGAGGTCTTCTAAATAATAAACTTCCACACCATTATCTTTAAAGATCTTAGCAAAAGCATCATGTTCTTCTCTTGCAACTTTAAGATAAGGTATGTCATCAAATAGTAATCTTCCCATTAAATCTGGCGTTAGATTCTCGATTTCGTAGCCAGGTCTATGTAACAATACTTTTTTCAACCTGCCAATCTCAGAATTTACTTGTAAATTTATTTTCTTTGACATTCTACACCTACCTTTATCCTGTTTTTTGTTTCGTATGAATATACATAACCATTTTTTGGTAATATATTCATCGTTCGTTTCTACTTCACTAGTATACAATTTTAAAAAATACATTTCAACCCTAGATTTTGCAAGTTTTTAAGAAGGTTTTTGTATTTTATACAAAGTACGAATATTCATACGATGCATACTATGGAAATATATGTAATTATCTGCTATAAGTCACTGTTTTCAAAAGGAAAACAATTTCCTAATATATAGGAATTGCATAATTATAACTATAATCGGATAAAAATTTTTGCTTTTTCTTTATTTTTCTGATAATTCGATTAATTCATACTCAAAAATTTAAGTTTTTTTCCTTTTAAAGCATCCAATACTAGTTTTAAATCAACTTAAAGTAGTGATCTTTAAATAAAAAGAAGGGGTTTCCCCCTTCTTTAGAAATTATCGCCATCTAATAAGCCACCAAGTGCACCAAGTAAACTACCCTCACCTTTACGATGTCCACCAGCAGCAGGTGCATTTTTATAAATACGATCTGCAAGTCTACTAAATGGTAAAGATTGTAACCATACCTTCCCTGGGCCAGTTACTGTAGCAAAGAATAATCCTTCACCACCAAAAAACGCACTCTTAATCCCTTTAACCATTTCTATATCATAATCAACTGTTTTTTCCAATGCGACTAAGCAGCCTGTATCAATTTTTAGTTTTTCGCCTGCATGTAATTCTCTTTCAATAATCGCTCCACAAGCGTGAATAAATGCCATGCCATCACCTTCAAGTTTCTGCATGATAAAACCTTCGCCACCAAAGAAGCCTACTCCTATTTTCTTTTGGAATTCTACACCAATTCCTACCCCTTTTGCACAACACAAGAATGCATCTTTTTGACAAATAATCTTGTTGCCATGTTCATTTAAATCTAGAGGTACAATCTTTCCAGGATATGGCGCTGCGAAATAAGCACTTCTCTTACCTGCACCACCATTTGTAAATGCGGTCATAAATAAACTTTCACCTGTAACGATTCTTTTTCCAGCGCCCATAAGCTTACCCATAAAACCACCACTAGAATCATTGCTAGAACCATCACCAAAAATGGTTTCCATTTGAATTGGATAATCCATATACATTAATGCGCCAGCTTCAGCAATAACGGTTTCATTGGGATCCAATTCAATTTGAACAAATTGCATATCATCGCCATATAATTTGTAATCAATTTCATGTGCTTTCATGTTTTCCTCCTATGTAATATCAAATTTATCATTCTACTATTCTTATTATATCATACCCGAAAATCATTTGGTTAACATCCCAATTAAAATTGGATAATTGTCATTTAAAAGATGACTTCCTTCACGACTTAAACGCTTACCGTTCAACTACAGCAAAATAGAAAGTACGGATCATACTTTCTATTAGATTAATGCTATGAACTTAAACACCAGAAAGACAATAAATGCTGCAACTAAACCTCCGCCTAAAGCCATTAAAACCTTTTGATAAGTCCTTTTTCCTATTTCGATTTGTTTTTTTTGTGGATCTAAAGTTTCACCATTCATAAAAGCTAAAATTTCTTTGTAAGTTTGAACATTATTAGCCCTTTTAATTTTTTCAACTTTGACTGCATAAACGATTGTTACCAGAAAAAATATAATAGAGATGAATAGGCCTATTGTTTTTAAATAGTAAATGGATACAGGAATAAAGATTATACAAAATATTAGCATCAAACCATATACATTGCCATATTTTATTAACTGGTTTACTTCTTGCATATTGATTTTTTCTTTCATCATTTCAACATCTCCTTTTATTAATTCATCTAAGGAAATCTCAAACAACTCGCTAAGCAAGAGTAAACTTTGAAGATCAGGACAGTTCTTATCAGTTTCCCAATTAGAAATGGTTTGTCTTGATACAAAAATCTTCTCCGCCAATTCCTCTTGAGAAAGTGTCATGAGCATACGAATTTTTTTTATTTGCTTGCTTAGCTCCATTTGATCCTCCTGATTTCATAATAAAACATATCCCCCATATGTCTATCAAAGCCCTTTTACATTGCCGATTACATCATGTCAAAGGACTTTGACAATGCTGAAATATGTGCATTCTTACAACTATAGAAAAAGATTAAACTGAAATCAATTTAATCTTTTAAAATCTTATTCTTTTACTCTTGTTAATTCCATTGATTCGCCTTCAACAGTTAAGGTTAATGTATCTCCATCGATTTCATATTCCATTTCGCCTTCTTCGCCTTCAGCTTCAACAATAATTTTGTTACCTTTTACTTTGTAATCTACTTTCATACCAAACATATCAATTTGATCTTTTGTAAATTCCAATACCATTGAGATACCAAGGCCCATATCGTCCTTAACTTCCCATTTCCCTACTAAATCATCACTACCACATGCAACTAATGATAGTACTAATGCTAATATTACTACAAAACTTAAAACCTTTTTCATTTCATTCCTCCATTTCACTTTTCTCTAAAATGATTTCACTATCGTTAATCTTTAAGGACAATAACTGATTCTTCAATTTGTATTCGAAGGTCAAAGTGGTTGTATCAAATATGAAGATTAACTCATTTGAGCTTTGCTCATAAGTACCTACAACATTCATGAAATTTACTTCACTATCTTCAAATGCCATCCAAGTATTACCTTCTTTATTTCGCCAAGTGCCTGTTAAATCAGGTTGCCCACAACTTAGTAATAATGAAGAAATAATTGTAATAAGAAGGATCACTTCTGATTTTAAAAATTTTAAACGATTCGTTTTCATTATAGCACCTACTTTATTTTATGAGAAGCTATTCCTCCACTCTTGTATATTCCATTTCAAAATCCTCTATGGAGATAATGAGATGATCCTTGCTAATAATATAGTCCATAGGTTGTTCTACGCCATCTGCAATCATAATTAAGACACCATCTTCAGCTTTGTATTCAACACTATAATCTCCAAAGTCACAAATGCCATCGTCCCTAAAAACAACATATTGTCCAGTTGCTTCTTCATACCAACGACCTACGATTTCTTTGTCCGCACAACTTACAAGCAACAAAGCCATCACTAAAATTACCAATATTTTTTTCATGCTTTTTCCTCCTATTAATTAGTTTTAATTATAGCATATATCATGCTCATGAACACTGACAATCCCATTGAGAAAAAAAATAACGGTTTCCGAAGGAACGAAGTTAGCAAAACCGAATCCGGGGTATAGAAGAAATAGGAGGGACATATGGGTAATCTGTCAAAGCAAAAGTCTGAATTAAATCAATATAAGATTAAAACCTTATATGAAATTCTACGAAATGTTTATATTATTATGTTTATTGGTGGAATCCTTTCAACCTTCTTTTCAACGTGGTCAAATGATACAAAATATCAAATCACTATATTTCAAGTTATCTTTTATAGCATTACAATCAGCTTATTGCTTCTTATTCACAAAAAAATTCAGTCACAAAAGGTACAATTAAGGTGGTATTTTATTCTAATTGAAGTCACATATTTAATTGTTGCTTTCTTGCCATATGATAAGTACTTGGCGTCTATTACACCAATATTGCCAATACTTTACTTAATCATTTTCTTCACCTTTAACATAGCATATGTCATTATCTTTGGGATTTCTATTTTATTTTCTGTACTATTTTATTTTTTTAGAGACTTTAATCCCACCATTAATCTTGGCTTTGGATATTATTTTATTCACATTATGTCTACGTTTATTTCCGTGTATGTTTTTTCTAAAGCTGTTAATATGATTAAGTGGTATGACAATTTAGTTGAAAACGAAGTTAATAATACCTTACAGAAAAATGAAGAGCTTATCGCATTGAATGAAGAATATTATGCCGCTCAACAAGAACTCCATCACAATTATGATGAAATTCTTACTTTAAACAATTCCGCTAAACTCATGTATGAAAAATTCGATGCAATATTATCTGTAACTGAAGATGGCATTATTGAATACAACATTGATAAAGATGAGTATATTTTCTCTCAAAATGCTATGAAGCATTTGAAAATTGAACCTTATGATAAAATCAATGAAATTGTTTCAAAAATAAACTTGGAAGATCGCGTTAATTTTTTAGATACATGGTGGTCGGTAATTAAAGAAGAATATAATGAAAAAACTATAGAAGCAGGATATGATGATACCCACTTTTTTACTTTCACCTTTATTCGATATCAACCTCTAAACGAAGATGCCTATCTCTTAATTGCAGTGAAGGACATTACCACTTTAAAAACTCATGAGAAACATATCTTCAATTTGGCTTATAAAGATATTTTAACGGGTTTATACAATCGATTGGGATTCATCCAATCTGTCGATGAGTATCTTGTGAATAAAACACATTTTTATTTGGCTATAATGGACATTGATAATTTCAAATTTATCAATAACATTTTTGGATATGATGTAGGCGATGTTATTTTAATTGAGATTGCATCGAAACTTATGGCAACACCATTTGAATTTATTACAAGAATTGGTGACGATAAATTTGGATTCATTGTTGGAGATCGATTGGAGTTACATGAACAGCTCAATCAGTTTGTTACCAATCACGAACTTAAAATTCATGATCAGTTAACCCTTAATGTTAAATACTCCATTGGTATTGCAGAATATGATGGAACCGTTGATGCTTCTGAGTTACTCAAGCGTGCTGAAATTGCGATGTATCAAGTGAAGCAAAGTGGCAAAAATAAATATAATTTCTATAATGAGCAATTTACGGAAAAAGTCGAAAAGAGACTTTTAATTTCCAACTCTTTAGAAAAGTCTGTTGAAAACAATGAGATCTATATGGTCTATCAACCTAAATATGATCTAAAAAATGAGAAAATTGTAAGTTTCGAAGCCTTAGTCAGATGGGAATCCAAAGAATATGGTAACATTCCACCAAATGTCTTTATAGAAATTGCTGAACAATCTGGATTTATCAAGAATCTCAGCGAATTCATTATTAGGCAATCCTGTATCTTCGCAAAAAAAATTAATGCCTATAACAATCATTATATTATTTCCATTAATATTTCAGGTAAGCAGCTTTTAGATTCTAGTTTTGCGGAAACCTTTATTGAACACTTAGCCATTGAACAAGTGCCACCATATTATATTGGACTTGAAATTACAGAAACCGCAGTTATTGAAGATTTGAATCTTGCTGTATCTGAACTTAAAAAACTCCATGACTATGGCATTAAAATTTACTTGGATGACTTTGGTACTGGTTACTCCTCTTTAAACTATTTGAACCAACTCCCTGTTGATGTTATAAAAATAGATAAGAGTTTTATTGATCATATCGCTACAAATACCCATGATTTGCAATTGGTAAGATCTATTATTCAACTTGCTCAAAGTTTGGGATTGCATACAGTTGCTGAGGGAGTGGAATCTGAAGAACAAGTCAAGTTATTACAAATGTATCAGTGTGACATTGCACAAGGCTATTATTATGATCGACCATTAACCGAACTACAAGTGTTTAATCGAATTCAAGAATTAAACACAATGAAATAATCCATCCGAAATCATTTCAGATGGATTTATTTTTTACAATAGTTTTGAATAAGCAACTGCGATTTGAGCACCTACCCTTGCATTATTAAATACCAATTGAATATTCGTATCTAAACTGCTACCACCAGTTACTTCCTTGATTCTTGCTAATAAAAATGGCGTAATATCCTTACCTTTAATACCTTCCTGTTCACAAGCTTTTAAAGCATTTTCAATGGCAGTATTAATTTGCTCTGTATCCATTTCGTAAGCTTCAGGTACAGGATTTGCAATCACCATACCGCCTGCCAAGTTCATTGCCCATTTCGCTTTCATGGTTTGAGCTGCCATTTCAGGTGTATCCAATGAATAAAGTACTTCAAAACCGCTCTTTCTTGTATAAAATGCCGGAAAATCTTTCGTTTGATAAGCAAAAACGGGTACACCTTGTGTCTCAAGATACTCTAACGTCAGTCCTATATCTAAAATAGATTTTACCCCAGCACTTACTACTGCTACATTGGTTTTAGCAAGTTCTTGTAAATCTGCAGAAATGTCAAAGGATGTTTCCGCACCTCGATGCACACCTCCAATACCACCAGTCACAAACACTTTAATACCTGCCATTTCAGCAATAATCATTGTTGTTGCTACTGTTGTTGCACCGTCTAATCCATTGGCCACTATAAAAGGCATATCTCTTCTACTGGCTTTCAAAATACCCTTTGTTTGGCCAAAGTACTCTAACTCATCCGCTGTTAATCCAACTTTCAATTTCCCACCAATAATTGCGATGGTGGCTGGAACTGCACCATGCTCTCTAATAATTGCCTCAACTTTTCTCGCCGTTTCAACATTTTGAGGATATGGCATCCCATGAGATATGATTGTTGATTCCAAAGCTACTACTGGTTTGTTTTGCTCCAAAGCTTCTTTTACTTCTTGTAAAATCTCTAACATTTTAACTCCTTAATCCAATTCAGTCTGTCTTATGCTTCTATTTACAGCTTGGTGACTTTCCAAAGCCAATTTTGCCATCTTCAAACCACATTCCATCGTTGTTTCAATGGTATGATTCTTCATAAATCCATAAACTAACCCTGACATTAATGCATCTCCGGCACCGGTTACATTTAATATTTCAACCGGTAAGGCATCTTTTTTTCTCGATCGATCTTCATAATAGGCAATACCCTTTTCCCCTAAAGTAATCACAGGCATTTTCACACCTTTTCTATAAAGCTGATCCACTAATTGCTCATCCTCTAAATCATGACCATAGATTACCCTTGCTTCAGCAATGTTTGGTGTAATGCAATACACCTGATTCAAATAAGGTTTTATTTTAACTGCTTTTGTTATAGAAACAGGTTCGAAAAACAGCTTGTAACCATAGTTTTCTGATAAATATTCAATAACTTCAGAAGACATATTGCCATCAGTCACAATCACTTTTGCTCTATTTAAAATCTTTTCTTGTTCTATTAAGTCTTCAACTGTTATAAAGTCGGTAATTTCCATATCTGAAACTGCTAGATTCAAGTTTCCTTTTGAATCTACAAGTTGCATATAAACAGAAGTACGCTGATTACCAAAAATCTTAGTCATGGACATGTTAATGTTAGATGCAACAGATTTTTCATGAATTTCATGACCATAGACATCATCACCTAAAGCAGTCATTAAATATACATTCATACCTAAGTGAGCTAAGTTTTCTGCAATGTTTCTACCTACTCCACCAAGACTCATGGTTATTTTTCCAGGATTAGAGTCACCTAAATGATGTTGATCCGTCAAGATACCTGTGATGTCCATATTGGCACCACCAATTACCACGATATCATCACCAGATTCTGAAACCACATACCCTTTTCCTTTGATATAACCCTTTTTCATCAAATTAGAAATATGTACGGATACAGATGAACGTGTAATTTTCATCCTTTTGGCAAGTTCTGATTGCGATATCATTGGATCTTCTTTAATATAATTAAGAAGCTCCCTCTCTCGATCTGTCATTTTTCCCTCCAAACTAAACATATGCTTATCGGTTAATCTTATGCTTATGTTACCATGTTTTCAAAAAAAATAAAAGTACTTAATGTTTCATCTAACATCAAGTACTTTCGTATCTAGCGATCTAATTCTACTAAAACACAAGCATGAAATACAACTTCTAGACCAGCATTTTCCGCCATATCGATAACATTTTCATCAAATGCTCCTGGTTGGAACCAGATATATCGGATGCCCATATCAATAGCATCCTGAACAACCTGTACTGCTCTTTTAGGTGAAACAACCACATTAATGCAATCAATTTCTCCTACTACATCCTTTAAGGATTTAGCCGTTTTTACACCTTCGACTTCTTCATAAACTGGATTCACAGGAACTACATTATACCCACGATTTAATAGTTTCTTATAAATTTTATTACCATATTTTTCTGGATTTGGGTTCGCACCTACGACCACCCAGTTCTTCTTTTCTAACATTGTTTTAATCGTATTTTCCATACAACCTCCTAACCCCCTATGGTAGGGTAATTTCATTTTATACAATATTGATCATTTATTCAATACCCTCATTTTTTAACTCTAATAACAGTTTTCTACAAGTTCGCTCCAAAACGTCTAAAACATTCACATTTACACCTTTTCGTGGTAAAATGGTATGATATTATATTAGGAATTTTCATTAATTTTAAGTTATAAATAGATGTTTGACATTGAAGGAGGATCACTCTTGAATCATAAAGCAGTTATACTTGGTGCGAACTATTACATCGGTCTCAGTGTTATTAGAGGTCTTGGTCGTAAAGGTGTACATACAGTTGCCATCGAATATCAAGAAGAAGGCACATATGGGTTTAAATCCCGATATCTTAAGGAAAAATTACTTGCACCACATTACAAAAGAGAAACAAGAGCTTTTATCGACTATTTAATTGATTTCGCAAAAAAACAAAATGATAAACCTGTTTTATTTCCATGTGCTGATCCTTATGTAGAAGTTATTGATGCTCATTTGGATGAGTTGAAAAACTATTATTTAATTGCACAGGAGAAGCAAGGTCTTTTCACAGAACTCATGGATAAAAATGCGCTTTATGATTTAGCACTTCAACATGAAGTTAGAGTGCCTGAAACCATTAAAACGACTGAAATAAACTTAATTGAGAGAGTTGAAAATGAAATTGGCTATCCATGTATTGTAAAGCCCTCTGATTCACCTTCTTTCGTAAAAGTCTTCAGACATAAATTATTTCAAGTTGAAAATAAAGAAGAACTCTTAGAAAAAATAGAACTCGCCAAATCACATAATCTTGAAGTGTTTATACAAAGAATTGTGCCAGGCTTTGATGATCACATGTACACTTTTGATTGCTATTTGAATCAGAATTCAAAAGTTACCCATTATATGACTTGTAACAAGAAAAGACAATATCCTATTAATTTTGGAGCTTCAGTTTACACAAGCCAAGAACATGTTCAAGCCTTATATGATATTGGTGCACCTTTTTTAGAAGCTGTCGGCTTTAAAGGATTTGCCGAAATTGAGTTTAAAAAAGATGCCGAGAATGGAGAATTCTATTTAATTGAAATCAACGTAAGAACAACTAATCTCAATGTGTTGCTTGAAAAGGTGGGAATCAACTTTCCTTACCTTCAATATAGAGAACTTATTGGTGAGTCTATAGGTACAAAGTTTTTTACACAAACCACAAAAAGAACTTTTGTGTATGGTTTAGAAGATGCATTGGCTATTAAAGGATATCTCAAAACAAAACAACAAACCGTTTCTCAAATATTAAGATTGTTTTGGCGAAAAAAAGCCTATGCCATTTGGGCATTAGATGATCCGAAACCCTACTTCTATTTTATAGGCACATTGCTCAAAAAGGTTGGAAAAAAAATGACGAAAAGAGGTTAGTATGACTTTATTCGAACTAAAAAACGCACTTGATATACTTAAGGATCATGCCAATGAAAACTGCTCAATCGAATCCATTCAATATCATTCAAAAAAAGTAAAACCAAATAGTTTATTTGTTTGTGTTAGAGGCTATAAAGTTGATGGTCACCAGTATCTACAAGCTGCAAAAGATGCAGGTGCAGTTGTAGCGGTGGTAGAAGAATTTCAAGCTGTTGATATTCCTCAAATTCAAGTATCGAACAGCAGGATTGCATTGGCTTCACTTGGTGATGCTTTCTATAACCATCCCAGTCAAAAGTTAAAACTTATTGGTATAACTGCAACCAATGGAAAAACAACAACGTCTTTTATGATGGATAGCATCTTAGAAGCACATCACCTTAGCACCGGTTTAATTGGAACCGTTGTCGTCAAGATCAAAGATCAGCAGGAAGCGGCTGAATTAACCACACCTGAGTCTCTTGATTTACAAAGATATTTCAGTGAAATGGTGGCAGCTGGAGTTACCCATACAACAATGGAAGTTTCTTCATCCGCACTTGAAACCCATCGTACCTATGGTAGTGATTTTGATATCGTTGCTCTTAATAATATTAGCCGCGAGCATATTGATAGCCACGGTACCTTTGAGGCTTATTATGATTTTAAGGCAGGTTTAATTAGAAATGCAAAGCCTGATGCTGTTGCTGTGCTCAACTTGGATGATCCCTATTCAAAGCAATTGATTCAAGAAACACAAGCAAAAGTTTTGACTTATGGTGTCAATGATCCTAGTGGACATGTTTTTATAACAGACTTGGATTTATCAACAGGACGAGGCAAATTTATCGTACATTTAAGAGATTTACCTTATGAGGAGAAATCTTTTGAGGTGGTCTTATCAATACCTGGATATCATTGTGTTTACAATTCTTTAGCTGCAATCACCATTGCCTTATCAATGAATATTCCTATTGAAGCTATTCAAAGAGGGTTAACGGGTTTTACAGGTATCGAGAGACGTTTTGAATGTATTTTTGAAGAAGACTATAAAATCTATGATGATCACTTCGCCAATGCAGGCAATATCCAGGTCACTTTAGAAACCTTGAATTTTATGCACTATAATCAATTGCATCTGGTTTATGCCATTCGTGGTTCTCGAGGTGTAACTGTAAACAAGGAAAATGCTGAAACCATTGTAAAATGGGCAGAAAAGTTGAACTTAACAGAGATTATCGCAACAAAGTCTAAATCACATGTCATTTGGAAAGATGAAGTGACAGATGACGAAGAAGCGATTTTCCTTAAAATTATGGCAGAGGCAAAAATTAAAGTTCATTTGTATGATGAGTTGCCAGATGCGATACATCATGCACTTGATAAGGTTCAACCTAAAGATGTCATTTTGTTGGCTGGCTGTCAAGGCATGGATTATGGTTGTAATATCATAATTAACCAATTGGAAATAAGAAGACCTGAATTAAACAAAGAAGCTTTGAGAAAGCCGTTAAAAACTCGCGTCGCGGGTTTGTTGGAAGGATAAATTAAATGAACGATAAAATATTAGGTATTATTGGTGGTATGGGACCAGAAGCGACAGTTAGCTTTTATAGTCGAATTATTAAGATGACTGAAGTTTCAAAAGATCAAGATCATTTTAGAGTTGTCATTGACAGCAACTCAAAAATTCCTGATCGGACAGATGCTATTTTAAACAATGGACCATCACCATTACCTGCTTTAATAGAAACTGCTGAAAATGTGAGAAAAATGGGCGCTGTGGTTGCAGGTATACCATGTATCACTGCGCATTATTATATGAATGAACTCAGAAAAAATACTTCGTTAAAAGTACTCAGTGCACTTGAAGTCCTTGAGGATAAAATTCAAAAAATGTATCCGCATATCAAGCATATTGGTGTTCTCGCAACAACAGGTACAGTTAAATCAAAACTTTTTAATCAACAGCTGAATAACCATCATATTTTATATCCTTCAGATGAAAGTCAAAAGAAGAAAGTTATGGAAGCTATATATGGTGCAGAAGGCATCAAAAACATTGGTATCAATAAAAAAAGCCTTAATCTTTTAATTGCCGCAGGCAATGAATTAATTGAGCAAGGCGCAGAGCTGATTATTGCAGGGTGTACCGAAATTGGTGTTATCTTAAATGCAGATCATGTAAACTGTCCATTTTTAGATCCTATGGATGTTTTAGCAGAATACATGATAAATGATTAATCATTTAACATGAAAAGTCCAGTCAACATTTCTATATGATAACTTTAAAGCTAGGCAAATGCCTAGCTTTAAATATAATACATATACTCATTGGATTTGTTTTTAATTTTTATGAGAATATCTTTTAAAGTGATTTGTGACAACTTCTCCTCTATATGTTGATCAATATCATACCAAATCCCTTTTAAAATCTCATCTAAATTATCTTCACTGCTTTCACTTGAAAATTGGGTTTCTACTTCAACTGCTGTAATAATCTGATGCAACGTAATTTCTGAAGGTTTACCAATGAGTGTATATCCTCCAGTTGGTCCTTTCAACCCGCTTACTAGATTATTCTTTTTTAAAACAGCTATGACTTGTTCTAAGTATCTTACGGACAAATTTTGTTTCTCAGCAATGCTTTTAACAGAAACTCTTTCATTTTCTATGGCCAGTTGAACTAATGCTCTTATGGCACAATCTGTTTTTGCAGTAATCTTCATAAAAACCTTCTCTACGTTTTAATCTTATATTTTGTTTCACAGCCTTTACAAGTCATCAAAATCGTTCCTTTGCCTTTTGGAACCCGACTTTTGGTTTGACATTTGGGACATGTAAACAATTTAAAATCCATATACTGCATTAATTTGTTCTTATCAAACCCTACAATAATGTCACCTTCAATATAAAAGGATGGTACACCTTGCATTTTATATTGCATCATTTCCTTTTGTGCCTGTTGATCTACAGATACATCTTTAATTGTAAACTTAAAACCATTTTTAGTAAGGAACTCCTTAGCCGTATGACAATGGGGTCAAGTTGGACTTGAATACATAATAATATTTTTCATAATTCACCTCTTTTGATAATGAAAGACTCGATCTACAGGTTTAAAACCTAATTTTTCATATATTCTCCCTGCAGAAGGATTATCATACTGTAAAAATAATGATGTTTCTGTTAATAAAAGCTCTTGAATTAAACCATGTAAACATCTCGTACCTAATCCCTTCTTTTGAGACAAGGGATCAGTAGCAACGCCAACAATGACCTTTGAAAAATCACTTTGTGCAACAGATTTTAAGCCATTCTCAAAAATGACTTTGCCAATTCCTCTCCCAGTTATAAGTTTTTCTTTCATAACTTCCAGTTTTGGATAGCCTGAGAAAACTTTACTATAGAGAGAAATCACATCTTCAAGATCCTCTACTTGAAGAGCCTTGACTTCACTTACCATCACAGGAGAATATTCTTCTCTTTTTAGTTCTGCAATAATTGCTCCCTCTTTTTTTACTTCAAGTATCGATTCTAAAGGCTTACAAAATGATTTTGGTGATATTAACAAATCAAACTCAAGTGTTTGAAGTAATGCTAAAAGCTCACTGTTATCATGGTCTTCATAACTTACATACTGAAGATTCCCAGATGTTCTATGAAATAGTATGCCTTTTATTTCTTGTTCCCATTCAATGTATATGTCTTTAAAAATAGTTTTCTCACTGAGCAGACCCAAGGCTATAAAATAATTTCTAGCATAATCCTTAGAAACATAGGCTTTTATAGCTTCTAAATTTTCCTTTTTACCTTTTATAATCATATGATCACCCTACTTCATTGTACAAAATCGCTGCGCGATAGTAAATGCGTAAACGTTTATTGAAATATTTACATAAAAATAGGAAACATGTTTCAATCCACTAAGATTGATGTATGAATATTGTACCCCTACAAATCCACAACATATTTCCTAGTTATATCATACCATTTTTAT
>JAFGVN010000126.1 GCA_016937975.1 Clostridia bacterium | reverse complement strand
TTAGGTTTTTTTTGTGATGCAAAAAATAAGCAAAATATAATAATAATGTTTCTGAATAAGCTCTTGATTATTTATAAGATTGCTTATGCATTAGCTAGAAGATATCCTTCAGCTAAAGCCTTTTTATTTAATTCTTCAGTACCCTTAGGCACTCTGTTTAAAACTGCTTTTTCAACACTTTCTTTTGATACAACACCAGTCGCTTCAGCAATAAGACCAATTGCAACGATGTTAGCAACAATGGAACGCCCAACTTTTTCAGCAGCTGTATCAATAATTGGAACACTGATAATTTTCTTAGCTTTTAAGTCAGCTGGTAAAACGATTTTAGAATCTACTATGACGATACCATCTTCTCTTACTGAGCTTACATATTTATCAGCAGCAATTTGAGTTAAAGCCAAAACAATGTTTGGAGCAGTTACTTTTGGAAAATCAATTTCTTCATGTGAAATGATAACTTCTGCTTTTGATGCACCACCACGAGCTTCTGGACCATATGATTGTGTTTGGATTGCATTTTTATTTTCAATAATTGCAGCTTCTGATAAAATAATACCAGCTAAAAGCAAACCTTGTCCACCAGAACCTGATAATCTTAATTCAACTTGATTAGACATTATTTTGCTCCTTTCACTTGTTCAATTATTTTTTTGTATCTAGAAGTGTATTCTTCTTGCGTTTCATCATGTTTGAACTCACCCATGATAAACTTACCAACCATTTTATCAGCAGGTAATTTTTCAGCAGCTTTAATGTCTACAAAGCTATCTTTTAAGAAGTTCATCATTGCAACAGCAGAACCTTTTTTGTTTTTACGTCCATAGTAAGTAGGACAAACAGAAATTGCTTCAACTAATGAGAAACCTTTATGTGCAATTGCTTTTTCAATGTACTTCGTCATTGGTCTTGCATGGTAAGCTGTTGTTCTAGCAGCATAAGTTGCACCTGCAGCAGCAGCTAATTTAGCAATATCAAATGCTGGGTCTACGTTACCATAAGGTGCAGTTGTACCTAAGTCACCCGTTGGTGTTGTTGGAGAATATTGGCCACCTGTCATACCGTAAATATTATTGTTGAAAACGATTGTCGTAATACCGATGTTTCTTCTTGCTGCATGGATTAAATGGTTACCACCAATAGCTGAAGCATCACCATCACCAGTAATTACAATGACTTCTAAGTCTGGATTTGCATGTTTTACACCAGTTGCAAAAGCAAGTGCTCTACCATGTGTTGTATGCAATGTGTTGAAATCCATGTAACCTGGTGCTCTAGAAGAACAACCGATACCAGAGACGATACACACTTTATCTTTATCTAAACCTAAATTCTCGATGGCTTGAGCAATGGCTCTCATGATAATACCATGACCACAGCCTGGGCACCAGATATGAGGCAATTTTTCTTCTCTAAAATAATTCTGTACCAAAGTGCTATTCATTACAATACCTCCATGACTTTTGCAACAATTTCATCTGGTGTTAAAACTTCACCATTTGCTCTACCAATGTGATGTACTAAAGCATCTGATTTTACGATTCTTTGTACTTCATATACATATTGACCTAAGTTCATTTCAGCAACAACAATATTATTTACTTGTTTACCAATTGCTTCAATTTGAGCTTCTGGAGATGGCCAAATTGTAATTGATCTAAATAAACCAGCTTTGATACCTTGTTCACGGAGTTTTTTAACTGAAGCTTTACAAGTTCTTGCAGAAGAACCATATGCTAAAATAACAACTTCAGCATCTTCAAGCATATAACTATCATAAGTTACAATGTCATCTTTATGATCATTTACTTTTGACATAATACGATCTAACATATATTTTGCATTTGCAGATGAGTTACTAGGGAAACCTGTTTCATCATGGAATAAACCAGTAACATGATATCTGTATCCAGCGCCAAATGGTGCCATTTTAGGAACAATATCGCCTTCTTCAATACCATAAGGCATATAGGGTTGTCCAGGCTCTGGCACTAAACGATTGAATACTTCTAATTCACCTTCTTCAGGAATTTCGATTTTTTCTCTCATGTGACCAACGACTTCATCTGTTAAAATCATTACTGGTGTTCTATATTTTTCAGCTAAATTAAAAGCTCTTACTGTTAAATCAAAAGTTTCTCTTACTGACTGAGGTGATAAAGCAATCATTGGGTAATCACCATGAGATCCCCATCTGGCTTGCATGATGTCACCTTGAGCTGGTGAAGTTGGTAAACCTGTACTTGGACCACCTCTTTGAACATTAACGATTACAAGCGGAATTTCAGCGATTGCTGCATATCCGATATTCTCTAATTTTAAAGACAAACCAGGACCTGAAGTCGCTGTCATAGATTTAACACCTGTAAGTGAAGCACCTATAGCAGCTGCAATACCAGCGATTTCATCTTCCATTTGGATAAACTTACCGCCTACTTTAGGCAATTTTACAGCTGAATCTTCAGCAATCTCAGTTGATGGTGTAATTGGGTAACCAGAATAGAACTTCATGCCAGCATATAATGCACCTAATACACAAGCCTCGTTGCCTTGTAATAATTTCACATTTTTTTCAGTCATTATTCGTTACCTCCTAAAAAAATAGCAAAATCTGGGCATCTAAGCTCGCATTGACCACAAGCAATACAATCATCTGGTCTAGCTATGTCAATTTTTTCATTTGAATCTAGCTCTAATACATTCTTAGGACAAAATGCTACGCAAATTCCGCAACCTTTACACCAATCTTTTTTAATTTGTAAGTTTGACTTCTTCCCGTTCAACGTGAAGACCCCCTTTTAGTATTGTTCTAAAGAAATAACTTCTTTTTATTAAGTTATATTATTTGAATCATACTCATGATAACATATCATACATAGAATGCAATAAAAATTGCATAAGTATTATTGTATACGATTATATTGCAAGTAGGACTGCACCATGTATACAATATAAGACAATAAAGGCATGATTGTATACAAAAACACCATTATTGTAATGGTGTTTGAGAAGCTTTTTCACTTTTGCATTTTCTATTGAAGAAGCTTGTTAAATCAATGGTATAGCGTCCTTCATTTAAATATAAATCTTCATGTTCTAGAAACTTATTATAACGCTCATCCGCTCTCATATAAACAACAGGTACTTGCATTAAATACAAACTGTTTAAAATGGCTCTGAACAAACTATCACCTAAATGATTGAGTCTTTCATTTCTTTTAATGAACAAATGGTCAACATAAATTTCATCATCATAAATATTGTAATAACCAAAACCAAGAACTTCCTGACCTTCCAAAACGACATAGGTATGGTCTAAACATAATGTAATATCATCAAAATTCAATTGTTCCATTAACATCATTTTCTTTAGGCCTGTTTCATACTTGGATTCATATCTTGTGATTTCAATCATTTTTGCACCTCAAATTGCTTTAAATATTCCACTTCATCTGTCGTTAAATGTCTGTACTCACCTAACTTCAAAGTACCTATTTCTAGTGCACCTATTGCCACTCGCTTTAATGTGATAACCGAATGACCTATTTGCTCAAGCATTTTTCTAACTTGTCGATTGCGACCTTCATGAATAACTACTTCAACAAGAGATTGTGCGCCACTTTTTAGTAGTTGTATTTCTGCCTTTGATGTCAACTTGCCATCAATCATCAAACCCTTTCTAAAATCAGACAAGGCTTTTTCATTAGGTGTACCATTAATTTTAGCAATGTATTTCTTGTCCATATGGGTACTTGGATGTGTTATTTTATGAGCCAAATCACCATCATTAGTCAAGAGAAGTAAACCCGTTGTATTATAATCCAGTCGTCCAACAGGATACAATCTTTCATCTATGTCTTTAATGAAGTCGAGTACTGTTTTTCGATTAAATTGATCTTTGGCTGTAGTTACACAATCCAAGGGTTTATTTAACATAATATATATAGATTTTTTTTCCAATGATATGAGTTGCCCATTTACTTTTACTTTGTCACCTTCTTTATACATGGTCCCTAAAGAAGTTACAATTTCACCATTAAGTTCGACCTTACCTTCTAAAATCAAAGCTTCTGATTTTCTTCTTGAGGCAACACCACACATAGCCATATATTTATGTAGTCTCATGATCTTCCTCTTCTTCAAAACTGCCATTTACAAAAATCTCAGAACCAATGAAGGTTTCTATATCAGGCATATCTTTTAATGTTTTAAAGCCAAACGCCTTTAGAAACATTTCTGTAGTGCCATAAACAATAGGACGGCCAATTTTCTCCAAGCGACCTTTAATGCCTATTAATTCACGATCTATGAGTTGCTGTAAGGGTTTATCTGATTTCACGCCTCTGATTTGATCAATTTCATATTTGGTTATGGGTTGTTTATAGGCAATAATTGCCAAAACCTCAGCACTCACTTTGGTTAAACCTTTTGAATGACTGTAATTACACAGTCTCTGAACATATTCGTAATTATGTTTTGCTGTTGCAAACTGGTACGAATTGTTTACTTCAACTAAAAAAATACCTTTGTTCTCTTCTGTATATTCCTCTTTAATTAACAGCATAGCTTCCGTTGCTTCTTCCAAAGTAACTTCTAGTATGTTACTAATTTTTCTTAAACTTAATGATTCGCCCCATGCAAACAGAAGCGACTCAATCGCTGACTTTATTTCAAGCAATTCCATGTTCTAATCCTTCCCGTTTATAAATGATAATATCACTGTATTGCTTTTCCTGTTCAATACCAATGTATTTTAACTTAAGCAATTCAAGTACTGCTAAAAAAGATACAATCACTTCTTCACGAATAGGTTGTTCAGAAAAAGTATCTATAAACAAACATTTCTTTCTATCAGACAATACAGTTTTAATGGTATTAATTTTTTCATCCACTGAATACAAATCTCTTTTTAAAGAACTGAAAAAGGTTTTACGCTTTACATCTTCTTTATTTAAATTTGCTAAAACTCTATTCATGGCTTCAACAAGCAGTCCTACTTCTAGACCTTCATTGACTTCGTCTAAAGTTGGATTCTCAAAATACTGGAGCAAATCTTCTTGAGGACGATAAATTTTACGACCGTGGTTCAACTCTAATGAAGTAAAATACTCCGATGCTTCTCTGTATTTTCGGTATTCTAATAAACGAGTGACAAGCTCACGTCTTGGATCCTGATCAAACAACTCAGCATTAATTTCTTCAACTTCTGACGTTGGTAACAACATCTTGGACTTTATTTCCAAAAGGGTTGCAGCCATAACAATAAACTCAGATGCTACATCTAAGTCCAAAGCCTTCATTTGATCTAAATACTCCAGATACTGAGAAGTTATTTTATGGATGGGAATATCATATATATCCACTTCATTTTTTTCTAATAAGTGAAATAAAAGGTCGAAAGGACCTTCAAAGACTTCTAAATTAATTTGGTAAGACATGTATTCTTCTTTCTAATTCTCTGTAAAATGTTCTTTTATATTATACTACATTTTATGAAGATTTCTAGCATTATTGAACAATAGTCTTTTTGACATCCCTACTTAAAGCTTCATCAAGGTTTTACATGATCTTTTGTTGATTATTAAATGACTTTATATAAAAATACTTCCAAGTCAACAATCTAATTGCAAGAGCTTAGACCATTTACCTGGAAGCATGATTTAAAACTTACTTCTCATTAATATTTTTCAACACCGTCTTTTGTTACTTTCGCTAATATCAATTTTCTATGCTCTATTTTATCGTTAGAATATTGAAGCGCTTCATCTACAATTTTTTCTGCTTGAGCAATCTTATCTGCTTTATTGGTGATAATTTGACCGATTACGTCACCCTTCTTCACTTGATCACCAATTTTTTTATAGAAGTATATACCAGCACCCATATCAATTGTATCTGTGATTTTCTCTCTGCCAGCACCTAGAATCATTGCAGCAATACCAATTTCATCTGATTGGATATCTTTGATATAACCTGATTCTTTCGCTAAGATATCTTTAACTTGTGATGCATAAGGCAATGTTTCAGGATTTAAAACATTTTCCTTGTTACCACCTTGAGCCTCAACGAACTCAACTAGTTTTGCAAGGGCTTTACCATTACTTAGGTTCTCTTCAACCATTTGTAGAGCTTCTTTTTCTGAAGCAGCACCGCCACCCATATAGATCATTTGTGTAGCAAAGGTTTTACAAAGATCCGTTAAATCTTCTGGACCATTATTTTTAAGGGTTTCAATTGCCTCTTTTACTTCTATGGCATTTCCAATGGCACAACCTAAAGGTTGTTCCATGTCTGTAATAATAGCAACTGTTTCTCTACCCATATCAGTACCGATATTAACCATAACCTGGGCTAATTCAATTGCACCTTCTAAGTTTTTAACAAAGGCACCTGAACCCATTTTAACATCTAATACGATTTTATCACTACCTGCAGCAAGTTTCTTACTCATAATACTTGCAGCAATCAAGCCGATGTTATCAACCGTAGCCGTTACATCACGTAATGCATAGAGCTTTTTATCTGCAGGAGCAATATTTTTAGTTTGACCAATAACAGAAACATGATGCTTATTAACCTGCTCAGTGAATTCTTCAATGGTCAAGTTAATGTTAAAGTTTTCAATAGCCTCTAATTTATCTAATGTACCACCTGTATGCCCTAAACCACGACCGGACATTTTAGCTACTGGTACACCACAAGAGGCTACAAGTGGTGCTAAAATCAATGTTGTTGTATCACCAACACCACCAGAACTGTGTTTATCAACTTTTATACCTTCAATGGCACTTAAATCAATTACATCACCTGAGTGCATAATTTTATGAGTTAATGCAACAGTTTCCTCTCTATTTAGTCCTTGGAAATAAATAGCCATCAATAGGGCAGAAACTTGATATTCTGGTATTTCATCCTTGATATAGCCATTAATAAAAAAATCAAACTCTGCATCAGTAATAACGCCACCGTGTTTTTTCTTAGCAATAATATCGTACATTCTCATAATTTAGTCCTCTTTCTTGATCATAGAGTAGAAACTCGAACCATTTTTAGGTGGGTCAATTTTTAAAATATCTGCAATGGTTGCTGCTATATCAGCAAAAGTTTCTCTTGTTCCAATATTAACATTATCTTTAATTTTCTTACCATATACTAAAATAGGAATATATTCACGTGTATGGTCAGTACCAACATGACTAGGATCATTTCCATGGTCAGCAGATAGCATTAAAATATCATCATCTCTTAAATTCTCGAAAATTTCAGGTAATCTTGCATCGAACTCTTCAATGGCTTTACCATATCCTTCAATGTTTCTTCTATGACCGTACATTGCATCGAAATCCACAAGATTTGTAAAAATCAAACCCTCATTTTCTTTTTTCATGTAAGCAAGCGTTTGATCAACGCCGTCCATATTTGATTTAGTATGAATGGATTCTGTAACACCTTCACCATCGAAAATATCTACGATTTTACCTACTGCAATAACATCTTTCCCAGCTGCTTTCAATTGATCTAACACGGTTTTATCAAAAGGTTTCAACGAATAATCATGACGATTCGACGTTCTTGTAAAATTACCTGGGGTACCAACAAAAGGTCTTGCAATCACACGAGCAACTTGATATTGACCCATTAACATCTCTCTTGCAAATTCACAATACGCATATAAAGTTTCTATTGGAACAATATCCTCATGGGCAGCAATTTGAAAAACACTGTCAGCAGAAGTATAAACAATTAAATCGCCAGTTTCCATGTGCTCTTTACCAAATTCTTCAAGTACTTCAGTGCCTGATGCAGGTAAGTTGCATAAAACTTTACGACCGGTTCTTTCTTCAAATGGTTTAATGATTTCATCGGGGAAACCATTTGGATAAGTATTAAAAGGTTCGCTGATATTTAAACCTGCAATCTCCCAGTGACCCATGGTTGTATCTTTACCATTAGATACTTCCTTCGATCGGCCATATGAACCTATTGCGTGTTCAACATTTGGAACATCATCTACGCCTTCTAAATTACCAATACCTAAATTGATTAAGTTCGGGATTTTTAATGAAGATACATTCTTAGCTATATTGTTTAATGTATTAACACCTACATCACCAAATCTTTCAGCGTCCGGTAAAGCACCAACACCAAGACTGTCCATGATTATTAAAATAACTCTACTCATATTTACCTCCTATATATTTATATATGTCGTATACCCTATTTTCAAAAAAATAACAACTCTTATTATATTATATAATGGATAATATAATAAGAGTTTAATTCACCTGTAAAATGATGAAGATTTGTAATGTATTTACAACTTATAAACCTTGTTGCCGTTTCCGATTCAAATCCAGATACTTTTGAATAGAAGCTACACTCGTATTCCCTAAAGCATCTTTTAAAACATCTTTGTGAATACCATTTTCTATCATATGACTTGCAAAGGAATGTCTAAAAGTTGATATGGAAATATTTTTTTCAATACCTGCTTGATCAGCATATTTCTTTACCAATTTCCAAAATCCCTGTCTTGAAATTTTATCTCCATTGTAACTTAAAAATACATAAGGCGTCTCATCCTTAATCAATTGCTGACGACTATCTTTGAGATATATCGATAGAGCATCATATGCCATTGCACCTAAAGGTAAAATTCTCTTTACCTTACCCTTGCCACATTGGATGATCTTTAATTTCATGTCCAAGTCACACATACTCAACTGAATCAATTCATTTACCTTGAGTCCGGAAGAGTAAAGAATTTCCAACATCGCACGGTCTCGAATACCCAGTGGCGTTTCTTCTGGTTGAGACAAAATAATATTGATTTCTTCAATCGTTAAGATTTCAGGTAATTTCTTTTCATCTTTAGGAATTTCATATTTGTGTTCATAAAGATCTTCATCTATAAGGTTTTGATGATAACCATAAAGCAAAAAATTCTTTATGACTGACATTCTTCTTGAAATACTTGAAGATGCCTTTTTCTCTTGTTTAAGTTTGAGCAAATACGACATAATAATTGATGGATTTAAATCCGAAATATTTTGAATATTATGCCCCTCGCTTAGATACTCATTGAATTTTAATAAATCTGTCTGATAAGCTGAAGCAGTAGAGGCAGATACTTTCTTTTTCTTTTTTATATACGTCATATAGTCTGTTATGACTTGATGTAAGTTACCATTTTCCATTCTTACTATGACCTTTCATTCTTTTAAATCTTTCTTTATTCCTATACATTTCAGAGTCAGCAAGTTCAATTAAATGATCATGGGTAATGTTCATTTTATGATTGTACTCACTAAAGCCTACTGAAACACTAATATCATACACATTGCGTTCTGTTAAATTAAAAGACTCAAATTTTTCAATAATTCTATCCCACGCTCTAACGGCTTGCTCAATAGAACAATTATCAAATACTATAAGGAATTCATCGCCACCTAATCGTGCGATTTCATCACCTTCTCTTAAAGCGGATTTTACAATTTTACTGGTATTCTTAATGAGTTCATCACCAATTTTATGTCCAAATTCATCATTTACAGTTTTTAAATTATTCACGTCCATAAAACAAACTGTTAATTGGCCCTTCTTCAATTGAATGTTTTGCATGCGCTCTTTTAGATAACCAATACCGGCTTTTCTATTTAAAACGCCTGTCAATGCATCTGTTTCCGAAGATAATTTAATGGACAAATAATCACTCGATTTAAACAAATAAATATTGAGTATGTAAAGTACAAATATACTTGCAATATAGGCCATCATAATGCCTGTAAACAAAAGCTTGTTTAAAGAAGGAATCATGAGCACCTGATCATAAATTGTAGGTATGTATTCTATCATTTCCATACTAAACAAGGTAATTAAAATGAGATAAACCACATTTGTAAAAAATACAGGTCTCGGATTAATTTTCTGAATTTTAGTCTTTCTGTTAAATAATGAATTAAAAATCTTAAAAATATAAACACAAATTGCCATAATTACATATTTCAAGAGAACAGCTTCATAATGGTTACCTTCCAGTAGAAATCTGTAATCATACTGTGCTTTAAAAATATAGATTGCGAAAGTTGTAGCAATCAGAGAAGCAAGGGTATTAAGAATATGAGCGATAATCATGGATATTGAAGCAATATAAACATTAACTTTATTTAAAATTATAATGGATATAATGAGTATCGTGCTAAACAATAGAATTAAAAATAAACTGTCTTTTAAGAAGAAATAACTTGAAAGGGTTACCACTACAAAGAAAATGCCATTGTGTTTAAAGTCCAATCTCGCTTGTTTTGGTAGGATCACATGGATCATAATCACATAAATGAAAGCTTCAAGAAAAGCAAAAATAAATCTTGATAGTTCAAATGTCATAATGATCCCCCCTTAATTTTATATCTTGTTCTTTACAGCATTTGCTATTCTAATGATAAATTCTTTATTTGTAATTTTATTGTTAAACATTTCATTGTTGAAATATTGACGAATGATGAAATTATCCTTTCTTGTAAGTGTTAAGTCAATTGCATTTCTAATGGCTCTTTCAACACTAATTGCAGTTGTTTGATTGATTTCTGCCAATTTTGGATAAACAGATTTTGTAATCTTAATGGACTTTTCATCATCATGCATGGCCAAAATAACTGCATCGACTAAATATTGATAACCTTTTACATGCATTGGGACACCTATTTGGTTTATTTCATCAAATACCAGTGTTTTTAAATGTTCCAGATTTTCTTTTGTTGCAACCGGTTGCTCTTTTCCTAAAATTAAACCTTGTATGCGTTCTACAAAAACATGCACATCAAAGGGTTTAATCATATAATAAAGAGCACCTAAACTGATGGCTCTCTTTGTCACTAGATCATGACCTATGGCTGACAAAACAACAAAGTGAATGTCTTTCTCATCTTTAAAATGCTCTAAAACACCTAATCCATCTACTTGAGGCATGATAATATCAAGAATAACCAAATCTGGTTTTTCATGATGTATTAATTCAATACCATCTTCTCCATTATGGGCGATTCCTACAACTTCAAATTGAGATGTTTGTTCCAAATGATCTCGAACTATATAGGTTAAACTTTGATTGTCATCTACAATCACTACACGATACTTTAAAGACATGTATGCTCCTTATGATAATTTAATTCTGTTTGCATCAGCTACCATTTCCTCAGCATTGCGTAACGATACTTCACTTACTTGCCCACTTAGCATTCTAGCCAATTCACGTTTTCTCTCCTCAGAATTCAAAGACAATACTGATGTTTCCGTTGAAGCATCATAACTATTCTTTTGAATCAGAAAATGTTCATCTGCCATTGCAGCAATTTGAGGTAAATGTGTAATACATAAAACCTGATAATTTGAAGAAACATCATAAAGCTTTTCTCCAACAACTCTAGCGGTATGACCACTGATGCCAGTATCAACTTCGTCGAAAACCAGTGTATCAATGGCATCATGATGTGCTAAAGCCAATTTAATTGCTAGCATGATTCTAGACATTTCACCACCAGAAGCGATTTTGGACAAAGGACCAATGGGCATTCCCGGATTGGTAGAAATCATAAACTCTACTTGATCCAATCCATATGGAGACAATCGATATTCGCCTTCGTTTAAAGTATTTTCAAAGAATTTAATATCAAAAATACTATCTTTCATATTTAAAACATCTAATTCAACGGTTACACCTTGAACGAACAACTTAGTAATTTGCTGTCTGCTTTCACTTAATGCTTTGGCAGCCTTAAGATAATTTCTTTTTTCAGAAACTAATTGTTGTTCTAGAAATTGAATTTCATTTGCATGCTGCTCAATTTCCTTTAAACGACGATTAATTTCTTCACGCTTCTCTAAGATATCTGTAATTTTTTTGCCATGTTTCATTTTAAGATGATTAATGGTGTTAACCCGCTCCTCAACATAACGCATTTCTTCTTCATCCACTTCCATATTATCCATGAAATGACGAAGTTCACTAAATGCATCATCAGCTGCATACATCATATTGTGTAAAGCACCATGAATACGATCCAATTGCTCATCATAACTGTGTATCGGTTGAATCAAGGAAATCCCAGTTTGAAGCATATCTTTAATGGAATATCCTTCATCAGCTGAAAACAATTGCGATAACTGAGAAACATGGCTATGAATAGTTTCTAAGTGTTTGTAATACTCATACTTCTGTGTAAGAGGTTCATCATCTTCTTCAGTCAGATTTAAAGCATCGATTTCATTCAGTTGATAAGATAAATAATCTGCATCATACTCTGGTGATAAATTCACTAAATGTTCTAATTTCTGCTGAATTTGCTTTATTGTATGATATGAAGTAAAAACTTGCTCTAAGTCAGCTTGATGATTACTACTTCCCATCATATCCAAGTATTTCAAATGATTTTTAGGGTACAAAAGACCTTGATGTGCATGTTGCCCATGTATATCCATCAAAAGTTTACCCACTTCATTTAAGGTAGATAAAGTTACAACACGGTCATTCAAACGAATCGTTGATCTGTTAGAAGGTAAAATCACTCTAGTAACAATTAAAAGTGTATCCTCCATTTCTACACCAAGAGCTTTTATTCCATTAGAAACTTCCTGATCTTCAATGTCAAAAATCAGTTGGACTTCTGCTTTCTCAGCACCAATTCGAATACAATCAGAATTTACTTTTTCACCCAGCCCAGCATTTATTGCACCAATTATCATGGATTTACCAGCACCAGTTTCACCTGTGAATATATTTAAACCTTTATTAAAATTTAAATGTAATTTTGTAATCAAAATAAAGTTCTCAATGCGAAGTTCTCTTAACATATAGCCTCTCTAATGTAATAAAGCTTCTAATTCTTTAATAGCCACTTGAATGTTTTCCTCATGTCGAATTAAGATGAAAATTGTATCATCTCCAGCAATAGAGCCAACAATATCTTTTAGATTCAAGGCATCCAAAGCTGCTGCGGCTGCATTTGCAGCACCAACCAAAGTTTTGATCACTATTATATTTGAAGCATGATCAATGGAAATTACAGAGTCTCTAAATAATTTTTTAAAACGATCGGACATCGATGTTTCATGTTGTTTTAATGTGGCATATTTATAGCGGCCTTCTCTTGTTAAAACCTTGATGAGTCTTAATTCTTTAATGTCTCTTGAAACAGTTGCCTGTGTTACATTAAACCCACTATCACATAAAGTTTTCGCAAGTTCTTCTTGAGTTTCAATTTCAAACTTATTGATAATCTCAAGAATTTTTGAGTGTCTAGAATACTTCATTTGTCCTCCAATATCCTCTAATTTTTTAAACTTTCGTGGGCTTGTGTTACAACGTCCTTTATCAAGCCTTTATCGAAAGTTTCAATTGTTTCTCCTGAGTTTACTTGACCAACTGCTAAGAACTCTATATTGCCTTTGGGTCCAGTAATAGGTGAAAATGATAAAGCTGTAATTTGAATGTTTGCATCTTCTGCATATTTTAAAACATCTTCAATGACTTGAATATGCACTTTTGCATCTCTCACTACACCATTCTTTTTCACATTTTCTCTACCAGCCTCAAATTGAGGTTTTATTAAAAAAACGATTTGACTGTTTGGTTTCATTAAAGAAACTGCCACAGGTAAAACCAATTTTAACGAAATAAAAGATACATCGATGCTGACGAAATCTAACGGTTCTCCTAAATCTTCCAAAGTTACATATCGGATATTCGTCCGTTCCATATTTACAATCTTAGGATCATTTCTCAGTTTCCAATCCAACTGACCATAACCCACATCTACTGAAAATACTTTTACAGCGCCATTTTGAAGCATACAGTCTGAAAAACCACCTGTACTTGCTCCAATATCCATACACACCATACCTTGAAGGTTCACATTAAAATGATCGATAGCCTTTTCAAGCTTCAAACCACCACGACTTACATATTGTAGTGTTTTTCCACGTACTTCTACAACAGATTCCGTATCTACTGTTGAACCAGGTTTATCGACTCTTTGATTGTCCACGAAAATTAAACCTGCCATGATTGCTCGTTTAGCTTTCTCTCTGGAATCAAAGAAGTCTTTTTCTACTAAAAGTATATCTAATCGCTCTTTTGCCATCTATTTTCCTAACTCATTCAAAATTTTATTTTCTATGCCTGAAAGGGACAATCCCTCTTTTTCAAGTAAAACATCTACATTTCCATGTTCAATAAAACGTTGAGATAATCCTATTGGTACAATTTTTTGTTCCATAATTGTAGATAAATAAGCACCATAACCACCAATAATAACATTATCTTCTAAAGTGAAAACATGTTCATATTCATCAATGACTGGAATCAACTCTTTTTTTATTGGAAAAATTTGTCTTGGATTGATTAAAGTTCCATTAATTCCTTTTGCTTTTAAGGAATCAACAACTTCACATCCCACTTCTACCATTTTGCCAACAGCAAGAATCAGAAAATCATCACCTTTTCTCAAAATTTCTGCTGTATTGTTTTGTAAACTAGCATCATTGATATGAATCGCTGTACCTCTTGGATAACGAATAGCAAGAGGTCCTTCATGGGTTAAACTATAAATTAACATTTGTTCAAATTCATATTGATCTTTTGGGGCTAACACCGTCATATTTGGAATATGACTTAAATAAGACAAATCAAACATTCCATGATGTGTTTCACCATCTTCGCCGACTAAACCTGCTCGATCAATGCAAAACGTTACATTTAAGTTTTGAATACAAATATCATGTACAATTTGATCATATGCACGTTGCAGAAACGTTGAATATATACATACATAAGGCTTTAAACCACCTTTAGCCATAGCACCAGCCATTGTAACTGCATTTTGCTCTGCTATCCCTACATCAATGAGACTTTCAGGATATTTTTGAGAAAACTCTGATAGCCCAGTACCTGAAGGCATCGCCGCAGTTATAGCTACGACTTCCTTATGCTGATCTCGTAATTGTATCAGTTGTTTACCTAAGACATCTTGGTATTTCATTTTTCCTGGCTTTTCTACGATTCCAATTTTAGGATCAAATTTTGAAACACCATGATATTTCTCAGGATGCTTTTCAGCTGGTTCATACCCCTTACCCTTAACCGTTACAACGTGAACTAGAACTGGTCCATTCAACTCTTTTACATGTTCAAATACGTCTACCAATTTTTGTAAATTATGACCATCCACGACGCCAACATAATGAAAGCCAAATTCTTCGAATAACATATTTTTAATCAAGAATTTTTTAAGACTGTCTTTAAAACTGCCAATGAATTTCATCATTGGTTTACCAATGATAGGTATTTTCCTTAAAATCTTGTTGATCTTCAACTTTAGATGTATATAGGTTTTACCAGTTCTAATTTTATTCAAATGTTTTGAAACTGCACCGACATTGTCTGAAATCGACATTTCATTGTCATTGAGTACAACAACAATATTTTCATTGCTATGTCCAATATAGTTTAAAGCTTCAAATGCCATACCACCGGTTAAGGCACCATCACCTATTATAGCAATGGCTTTATGGGGATCGTGATTATATGCCATTGCTTTGGCAAATCCCAATGCTGCAGATATAGAAGTACTACTATGTCCTGCTTCAAAAATATCATGTTCACTTTCGCAAGCTTTTAAAAATCCACTTAAACCATTATGTTGTCGAAGTGTATCAAAATCATCTTGTCTTCCAGTTAAAATTTTGTGTACATAGCCTTGATGACCTACATCCCAAATCAACTTATCATTAGGACTATCAAATACTCGATGTAAAGCGAGTGTCAACTCTACTACACCAAGATTGGATGATAAATGGCCACCAGTATTTGAAACCTTTTCAATTAAAAAGTTACGAATCTGATCAGCTAATAACTCTAAGTCTTTGACCGTAAGATTGTGAAGATCTTTTGGTTCCTTTATGTCTCTTAGATTGATCATATCTTCTCCATTATTTAAACTTGATAATTTTTATGAATGTTTTCTCGTTTATCAAGTACATTATCTTTCCTGCTAAATTAACTATTTCCTTTGAATAGTTAATGGCTACTTCTTTTCCTAAGGCCTTTCCACCTACAGTTAAACAAGCTACAATACTGCTGATAATAATGCTTGCAACCGTTTGGTTCGTAAAACCTATATTTAAAGAAATAATTTTTAATACAATCAATGCACTGGCAGCGCCAGAAATAATACCCGCTATGTCTCCAATAACATCATTAAAAAAGTTAGAGACTTTACTGGCATGCTTTAACAAGTGCAATGAGTACTTCGCTGAAGGTATTTTTGCTGCTGCCATGGAATGAAAAGGTTCTGGTTTTCCAGCCGCAACAGCTATACCCACCGTATCAAAAAATACACCTACTAAAATAATTATAAGGACAGCAAAAATCGCCAATATTAATCCAGTATGTGCCATCAATAAATCAGTGACATAACTAATTAATATGGTGATAAAAAATGTTGCTATCGTAATTTTGTAAATCCATGCATTTAGTTTTATTTTAACTTTCTTCATAAAACCTCTATATATAAATGGGGACGTATAAAAAGTAAATTCTGTGACTTAGGTCCAGTAGGATTTCCCATATATGAACTGACTTGTCGCCAAATCAGCAGTTCCCATTTCATCATATATTACCGAAGTTTCCAAACGGTAGACTAGATTACCACTTAGTTCACACTTCAATCCTTTTTATACAATCAGTCTAGGAGTTTTCCTCAACAGTCAAATTACTTCCTAGCCTCTTTTGCCAGTCAGGTTTAGATGAGCAATAACAAGAAGTCATTGGCCTATAACATCTCGTCTGGTCTACCGTCCACCAGCCCAGCTCAAGGCAGGCTACACTACACGTAGCATACCCACACCACATTGTAGGTGTAATCTTGCATACAGCAAGTCTCCACGGATTGAGGGTCATCGCCCACATGCCTTTGCGGATCGCCCCCTACTCCTTACTCCCAGCAAAAACCCTAGACTGGGCGTCTAAAGCAATTACCAGGAGCTTCATCGATGTGCCCTCTGACGGATTTTTAGGCCCGCCTTCAGAAATAAAAGTACTGACTAGAATACTGTGCCCCAATTATCTCGATTTTTTATTTAATTATTTCTATAAACTAAGAAATCAATTAAATCCTTTAAAAATATTTTATCACCAGGTAATGATTCAACAATGACAATCGCTTCACTTTTTAATGTTTCAAGTAAATCATATGAGGCTTGAACTCCGTACAATGATGGATAAGTCAATTTATTGTTTTTTTCATCACTACCAATAGGTTTTCCAAGAACTTCTTGTGTGCTTTCTATATCCAATAAATCATCTTTAATTTGAAACATCAATCCAATGTGATGACCTAAAGTTTTCAATAGCTTAATTTGATTTTCTTCTGCATTACCTAGAATTCCACCAACAAGCATAGGGACTGTCAACAATTGTCCCGTTTTATTTTCATGGATAAAACTTAATGTTGTCTTATCACCTTCTTGATCTTCAGACACCATATCTGCAACTTGGCCTACGATCATACCCTTATGTCCTGCTGCTTTTGCAACCTCAAACATTGCTCTTACATATTTTGGTTCTTGTTTCTCAAAGGCTGTTTGTGCCATGATTTCATAGGCATAATTTAATAAACCATCTCCTGCCAGGATTGCCATAGCTTCACCATGAACTTTATGATTGGTCAGACGACCTCGTCTATAGTCGTCATTATCCATTGCTGGCAAATCATCATGAATCAATGAATAAGTATGAATCATTTCAATCGCACAGGCAAAGGGCATCAAATCAGATTCTTTTACACCATAAAGCTTTCCAATTTCCATTAATAAAATCGGTCTAATCCTTTTCCCGCCTGAAGCAATGGAATAATGCATGGCCTCTATGATTTGTTGATCAAATTTCGTTTTATCTGACACAAAAAAACGGTCTAATGCCTTCTCGATGTCAACCGCTTTATTATGTAAACCTTCTTTAAAAGTCATTTTTTTATCCTATTGATTATAAATCTTCTTCAATTAACTCACCTAATTCATTAGACTCTACAAGTATTTTAATTTTTTCATCTGCTTCATCTAAGAATTTTCTACATGCTTTATATAATCCTATACCATCCTCAAAGGCAGATATTGCCTCTGTAAGAGATATTTCATTACCTTCTAGCTTTTTCACAACATCTGACAAAGCCTTTAAATTTTCTTCAAATTCTTTAGGTTTAATGGCCATTAAAATCCTTCTCTTCCTTTGCAATTACCTCAGCTTTAATTATACCATTTTTAAGAATAATATCAATTCGATCTTGAAGGTTAACCTCTGATATAGAACGAACTGTCTCTTCTTTCTTTTTCACAACACTATAGCCTCTTGATAATGTTGACAAAGGGCTTAAAGCATGTAAACTTTCACCATATAGATTAAGCTGTTCATAAGCTTTTGACAGTTTTTGTGTAGTTTTATTATGAAGTATATTCCAACTACTGTCAATATTTGTATAATAATCATTTATTTTATTACTAATAAGTTGACATAAATATTTTGTATGGTATCTCTCCAACGTATTTTTTTCAATTTCAATTTTGTGATTTAACAATTGAAACATAGAGGTCTTTATACCTTTTAAAAATAAAATGTATTCCTCAAGGGGTGATGCTGAAAACTCTGCAGCTTCTGTAGGTGTAGCACCACGATGATCTGCTACAAAATCTGTCAAAGTAAAATCTGTTTCATGACCAACGCCTGAAATAACTGGAATATTAGAAGAATAAATTGCTTCAACAACTGGCATTTCATTGAAAGCCCATAATTCCTCTAACGAACCACCGCCTCTAGCAACAATAATGGTATCCACTTTTTTGGTTTCATTGAAGTAATCTATACCTCGAGCGATTTCAAATGCAGCATATTGTCCTTGGACACTAGCATGGCATACGATAACTTTAACTTTAGGATTCCTTCTTTTTAATACTGTAAGCATATCTCTTAAGGCTGCACCGGTTTTCGATGTCACAATACCAATAGCATCTGGGAATTTTTTTATCGGTCTTTGTTTAAGAAAATAACCTTGTTTTTCAAGATACTCCTTTTGCTTCATAAATGCTTGAAACAATGCCCCTTGTCCCATAGGCGCCATATCCTCTACATAAATTTGATAACGCCCTTCCTTTTCATAAACCCCAATACTTCCTCTTATTTCTGTCTTTTCACCTTCCTTTGGATTATAATCCAACCCGGAATAAGCACTATTAAACATGACACATGAGATTTTGGAATTTTCATCTTTTAAAGTAAAATAGGCATGCCCAGAATTATAGACTTTGAAATTTGAAATTTCACCGACTATAATGGCATTGCCAAGAATAGGATCGTATTTCAATTGTCTCCCGATATAACTGTTTATTTCAGTAACTGACATCGGTCTTATTTTCATAACCTCACCTGCATTCCATAATAACTGTTACCTACAGCATGATCTGTGGCATATTCAATATCTGTAAAAATCATTTCACCAGAAAAATTCTTCAGTATTTCCCGAATGATGGTATTTGCTGAAACGCCCCCAGATAAGACGACAACATTTAAACCATGAGTTACTTTTAAGTTTTCCAAAACCAACAACAGCATATTACCTAAATGATAAAACATTGTTCTACTGACTTTTTCAGGATTTAGATCTTCATCAAACCAAAATTTCAATTTGTTTTCAAGACCTGAAACATTAAAAGCATTTTCTTTGATGCTATATTTAAAAGGATAAATGGAATTTGTTTTTCTCGCCAAATGATCTAAAGTTTTACCACAAGGAAAATCAAATCCCATATGAACACCAACACGATCAATTAATTTTCCAAAACTGATATCTAAAGTGTGACCAATAATTTCAAGATTAAAAATCTTGTCATAGCTAACCTTTAAAATTTCCGTGGTGCCACCTGATATATGAACACCAATAAAATTTCTAGGTAATTCATGATTGTATGCCGATGCAAAAAGATGATTTTCTTGATGACTCAATTCAATGAGTGGGATTTTCAAAGTATCTGAGATGACTCTTGCAAAATGAGCACCTGCCATAAAAACCGGCATATAAGAATCTTCTATTGGGCGAGGTTTCGTTGATACTACAATGTTTTTAATATTTGAAACATCAATAGTTTCAGTACAGGCATGGTAAAGTTCTGGCAAATTCTGTACATGTTGAAAAAAAGCATCAGATTGTCTTAAACCAACTGTGCCTTTTTTTACCTTGAGCAATTTTCTGCCAGCATATACAATTTTGTTTGTTTCATCTATTGCAACTAATGAAGTGGTATAACAACTGGTATCGATGCCTAAACTATAAGCTTTCAATTTTTTTCAGAACAGAAGCTAAAACACCATTAATGTATTTAGGTGCTTGATCATCTGCATACTGCTTCGCAAGTTCAATAGCTTCATTAATCGATACTTTATGAGGAATATCATCTACATAACGCATTTCTGTTACTGCTAATCTTAATATTGACAATTCAACTTTACCAAGTCTATCAATATCCCACTTCTTAAGATTTTCAGAAATATCTTGATCAATGATTGTTTTATAATCTAGAAAACTACGAACAACAGTTTCAAAATATTGATTATTTACTGCTGTACGATCTTCCATTAATTCATAAGCATTTACAAAAAAATCATACAAATATTCGTTTCTTACATCTGCTTGATAAAGTAATTTCATCAAACTTTCTCTCATTTTATTTCTAGTCATGATCTCTCCTAATTTGATATGTAAACATATCTGATACTGATCATCACATCTTCATGTGAAAATTCATTTATAGATACAGGTATCTTTTATATACCATTAAATTTACCTGTTTAAAACAAAAATCAAACTAACTCAGTGAGTTAGTTTATTCTTCTACCTTGTCATGGCTTTTTCCTAAATTGATACCTTGTACATTAACATTAATATAGTCAACTTTTAAATCAGTCATATCCTCAATAGCATTTTTAACACTCTCTTGAACTTTCCATGCAACATCCGGAATAACAACACCAAAATCAACAATAATATTTAAGTCAACTTGAACCATATCATCTTCTGTAATATTCACACGAACACCTTTAGTCATGTTCTTTTTACCTAATATTTCAGCTATATCTCCAGCTAATGTACCTTGTAATCTTACACCTTCAATTTCGCTAGCAGCAATATTTGTTATAATACCAATGACATCATCAGAAATATTTACATGTCCAAAGTCATGTGCTTGTAATTTATTTTCAGACATTTAATCGCCTCCAATCTACCCTATTATATCAAACCCCAACTGGAAAAACAAGGCTATCTCAAGGCTTTCGGTTTGGAATAAAGGTAGCCTTGTATCAAGAAACAACCAATCGATTGTAGATTATCCAATTGTTCCTGATGTTCTACACCTTCAGCAACAACATCAACATCGTAAATCATTTTCAATTCAATAATTGTTTTTAGAACCTTTTGCACTTTCTCATCACTAATCTGATCAACAAAAGCCTTATCAATTTTGATTTCATCAAATGGTAATTTAGCTAGATAATTCAAACTTGAATAACCTGATCCAAAATCATCCAATGAGATTTTAAAACCATCATTTCGTAATGCATTTAAAACGCTTTCGACACGCGTAATACCTTTGATCATAACTTCTTCAGTGATTTCTAGAAGTATACTTCCTTTATTAACACCATACATTTTTGCTGCATCATTGATAAAGTCAGAAAAAAACTTTGAAACAATATGATCTGGTGATATATTAATCCCAATTTTTATATCACCATATTTAGTAATAAGCTCAGAATAATCATTAAAAACCTTTTCAATAATAACTCTTTCAAAAGATGAAATCATATTATGCTTTGTTATCATTGGAATAAAAACATTTGGTGAAATAGGGCCTAACTCATCAGAGGTCCATCTCGCTAATGCTTCTACACCAATAACTCTATGACGTTTACTGTCGTATTTTTCTTGATAAACCACATCGAAGGATTTACTTAAAATGGACCTTTCGAGTAAACGCTTCAGATTATTTTCAAACTGTAATTTGTCCATCATAAAAGGCTCATATTTAATATATTCTACTGCTTGACTGTTTTTACAATAATTTAAAGCAATTAATAATTTATCAATCAAGTCATTAAAACATGTCCCATCTTCAGGGTAAGCAACATAGCTCACATGAAACTGTACACGATTATATTTAAAAATTTCTTTAGATTTTACTCTGAAGTCCTCTTCGATCTTTTTCATTTCCTCACGAATAAAATCTATATTACCATGTTCTAACCAAAGCGCAAATTCATTACCATTTAATCTACAGGCATACATTTTATCCATATTTTCCTTAATTACATCACCAATTAAGGTCAATATTTGATCACCAACTTCAGTACCATATAAGGAGTTTAACAGTTTAAATTCCTTTAAATCAATAATCATCATAGTACCAGATGGGACATGATCAAAGCGTGCTTTAACATGTTTTTCAAAAAGACTCCTTTTTGGTAAACCTGTTAATTGATCCATAAACGCTAAATTATATATTTCTTTTTCATTAGATTTTATAGCTGCGTTTTGTATGGCAAGTTCATTTACAATGATTTCAGTTTCACGCATGTTTTTATTCAATGTTTCAATGTTTGATAAGAGATACTTTTTGATGGTGAATAAACTTACTCTTATCACTTCAATTAAAATCAGAAAAATAATAATGTTAAAATAGTTATAACTATAAAAAGGTTTTAAATTCAATAAATTGGTAATGATCGTATAGCTGAAAATAAATAGACTCGTTACACTGAAATGAATCAAATAATTTCTTTCACTTCCGAAAATAATCATGATTAGATTGGATAAAATCAATAAAGGAATACCCGTACTTAAACTACCATATTTCATGAAAGACAGTATTCCCACTGAACTTAACAATATTGCAGCCATATTACTTTTTAAGATAACTTCCATTTTATTCCTAAATAGTGTCAGCAGTAAAAATAAAAAGGCAGCTGAAAAGTCCACTACAAAAAACATATCATTTGTATTGGTAAGTCCTCTTACGATACCGATTAATAATAATAACGCCATCCCTATAGGATAAAATTTATCTAAAGTATCATCTAGCTTATTAATAATATTTGAAAAATATTCGTTTTTACAAAACATAGTTCACCCCATCATACACACAAGGATTATTATATTTTAAGTCATTGACAGAGTAAAGGATTGTTTATTTTTTCACATTTATTTTGTAATTTCTATACAATTGGAAATAAACCTCCCGAGTTTTGCAGCAAGTTTATAGATAGCTAAGTCTGAACCAAAGTAATGATAATTGGTTTAGGCTTTTTTTATTTTATTTTTC
>JAFGVN010000125.1 GCA_016937975.1 Clostridia bacterium | reverse complement strand
ACTATTTGACAGTTGAATTTTATCAAGTATTCCCAATAGATGCAACCCTTTCTTTAATTGTTTAGGAAATGTAATTTCCTAAACAATAAAAAATAAAGCCAGACATTTAGGTCTGGCTTTTTTTCATTATTCAGCAATATCAACAGCTCTTAAAGTTGTATCTGGCGTATAAGTACCTGCAGCTTTTAATTCTGCAATTAATTGATCTCTAATTAAATCCGCTTGGTACGGATCTGTAAATGTAAAGTTTGCTAAGGTTACATAGTTATCTTGACCTAAAGCTAAGAAGTCATTTGTTGCTACTGTATAAGTTTTTTCTAAGTCTAATGGTGTACCATCAGCCATAGTTACTGCAACAACTTTCTCATAATCAGGCTTTGATGAATCATAAGTAAATGTTAAACCTGAAATTTGTAACATACCTTTTGATAAAGTACAACCTTGCTCTAATAAGTCAACAATATCTTTACCTGTCATTTCAGAAGTAACGGTTTTGTTGTCAAATGGCATAATTAAGAAGATATCTTCAACAGTAATTTCGCCTTCTGGTAAATCAGCACGAACACCACCTGCATTTGTAAATGCAAAGTCAACGCCTGATTGTGCTCTCATCACATCAGCAAACCAGTTACCAGCAGAAGATGTTGTATTGTAATCTCTTACAAGTGGTGCCGTAAATGTACCAACAACTTCACCGAAGATTGGCTCTAACTCTGCAGCATATTCAGCTACATAGCCTGCAATTACAGTGTTTTCCTCAACGTCTAAATCTCCTTTTCTGACATCGTGAAGTACTACATCACTCATAACCACTTCATCTGTTACAGTATCATAGTATAATGTGATATGACCAATAGCTCTACCATGTTTATATGCCATTACTACAGGGATATCATTTACTTTGCCAGCAACTTCCATGTGGCTGTGACCACCAATTGCAGCATCAATGCCTACAGCTTCATTTGCTAAATCAGCTAATTCACCAATAACTTCTTGAGTATCACGATCTTGTTCAGCTGGCAAGTGACCTAAAACAATAACAATTTCAGCACCCTTAGCTTCAACTTCTTTAACCATTGCATTTGTAATAGCAATTGGATTTTCAAAAGTATATTCGCCTACAAAATCTTTATGAGCAGTTACAGCCGTATCAGGTGTAGAAATACCGATGATACCTACCATAATACCGTTAACTTCTTCAATTGTATATGGTGTTGCCCATTCAACTAATGCGCCATCTTTGTAAACGTTAGCTGTTAACAAAGGATACTCAGCATTGTTCTTTTCCATTGTGTCAGTAATTTTATCAATGCCCCAGTCAAATTCATGGTTACCAACTACAGTAGCAGCGTAACCCACTTCGTTGAAGAATCTAATTACTGGCTCACCATATAATAAGTTTGACATTGGAGAACCTTGGAAAGAGTCACCAGCGTCTAAAATGATTGTTCCAGCAGCATTCATATCTTTATAATATGTAAGATATGCAGCTAATTTAGCAGCACCTGCTTCATAACCACCTTCCATTTGACCATGGAAGTCATTTGTAGATAAGATATCAATTTTCTTTACTAGATTTACATTTAAAGTATCACCAGCGTAAATAAGGTTTGGATTTTCAATATTATTTACAGCTGCTAAAGTCTCATAATCCATACCATGGTCTCTAGCAATTTTCCATAGTACATCACCATCTTGAATCACATATTCTTCGGCATAACCCATTGTAGGTAAAGCCATTGCAATAACCATTGCGAGTATCAAAACAACACTCAATTTTCTTTTCATCATGTTTCCCTCCTATTTTTTCCGGCAAAATAGCCCAATTCATTAAATTCTATAAAATTCAACATTCCCCTTTATGCTAATCTAACAATCTGAAACCTTATGTTTATTAAGAAAGTCTTAACTATAGTCGATTCCTGTAATCTTTTTGTAATATTTCTAGAAGAAGTCGACTTTTTGCTATGTATATATCTTACAAAAAAGTAAACAAGACTGTTTCCAGTCTTGTTGTACAATGTTTTATAAGTAAAGAAATAGGTTAAATTTCAAACTTTTTAAAGACAATAGTTCCGTTATGTCCACCAAATCCTAAGGAATTGGATAACGCATAGTTTACTGTTTTATTCTTTCCTACATTAGCTGTGTAATCTAAATCCAATTCAGGATCTTGATTATGTAAGTTAATTGTAGGTGGAACAAAATCATCATGTACAGCCATAATTGATGCAATGGCTTCAACAGCACCAGAAGCACCTAATAAATGACCTGTCATTGACTTTGTTGAGCTTACAGACAAATTGTATGCATGATCACCAAAAGCTGTTTTAATGGCCATAGTTTCGAATTTATCATTATATGGCGTTGATGTACCATGAGCATTGATATAATCAATTGCAGAAGGTTCTACACCGGCATCATTTACAGCCATAGTCATACATCTTGCAGCACCTTCTCCATTTGGCGCAGGGCTTGTAATGTGATAAGCATCTGCTGTAGCACCGTAACCTACCATCTCTGCATAGATTGTAGCACCTCTCTTTTGAGCATGCTCCAAAGATTCAAGAACAATAATACCTGAACCCTCACCCATTAAGAAACCATCTCTATCCACATCAAAAGGTCTAGAAGATGTAAGTGGATCATCATTTCTTGTTGTCATGGCTTTCATAGTACAAAAACCTGCCATACCCAGTTCACAAATAGCAGCTTCTGAACCACCTGTGAACATCATATCTGCATCACCCCTTTGAATGGCTTTAAAAGCATCTCCAATAGCATGAGTACCTGATGCACAAGCAGTAACAACTGTGGTGTTTGGACCTTTTGCACCAATTTCCATTGAAACTTGACCTGAAGCCATGTTTGTAATCATCATTGGAATTAAAAACGGACTCACTCGGCCTGGACCCTTCGATAATAATTTTTCATGTTGCTCTGCCAAGGTTTGGATACCACCAATACCTGAACCTATAATAACGCCAACTCTATTCATATCTACTGAATCAAAGTTAATCTGACCATCTTCAACAGCCATTTTTGATGCAGCAATTGCAAATTGAGTGAAACGATCCATTCTTTTTACTTCTTTTTTGTTGATATATAATTCTGGATTAAAGTCTTTTATTTCAGCAGCTACTTTAGTCGTATATTCTGTTGTATCAAATGCTTCAATTAAACTTGCTCCATTTTTACCTTCTTTTAATCCTTGAAAAAAGGCTTCTCTACCATGACCAATTGGCGAAACAACACCAATACCTGTCACGACTACACGATTTTTCATAAACGCCTCCGATTTATCTATCTCAATACCTGAGTAATAAGTCCAAAATGAAGGCTTGATTCCTCAAGCCTTGTTTGAATTAGTTAAGTTTCGCTTCAATGTAATCAACGATGTCGCCGATATTATCAAATTTTTCAGCTTCTTCGTCTGGAATTTCAATATCAAACTCATCTTCAAATGCCATGATGATTTCTACTGCATCTAATGAATCTGCTTCTAAATCTCTCATCATTGAAGTTGATCTTTCAATCACTACATCCTCATCTAAACCTAATTGATCAATAATAATTTCTTTTACTTTTTCAAACATTTTCTTCACCTTATCCTTTAAAATTATATTTATATTAATCCCATAGGATTATATATACATACCACCATCAACTTGAATTGTTTGTCCCGTGATATAATTTGAATGATCACTGACTAAAAACGACACTAAATTTGCAACATCATTAGCTACGCCTAATCTTCCCAAAGGAATAGCTTGCATATAGTTTTCTATCACTTCAGCGCTAAGCTTGTCTGTCATATCCGACTGAATAAAGCCAGGTGCTACTGCGTTAACATTAATGTTTCTTGAAGCAAATTCCTTTGCAACAGACTTAGTAAAACCAATTACACCGGCTTTTGAAGCCGCATAATTTGCTTGACCAGCATTTCCCATTAATCCAACGACAGAAGTTACATTAACAATACTACCTTGCTTTTCTTTAAGCATTTTTTTACCAATTAACTTTGTTGCTAAGAAAACACCTTTTAAGTTAATGTTTAAAACATCATCCCATTCTTCTTCTTTCATTCTAATCAACAAGCCATCTCTTGTGATACCAGCATTGTTTACTAAGATTTGAATTTTACCCAATTCAGCTTCAGTTGCCTTAATTAGGTTTTCTATATCGTCAGCTTTAGACACGTCAGCTTTAACCGCCAAAGCTTTACAACCCATTTCTTGAATCGCCATAACCACTTCATCAGCAGCTTGACTGTTTGATGTGTAGTTTACAACAACTGATGCACCTTGCTCAGCAAGTTTTAAAGCAATGGCTTTACCAATGCCTCTTGACCCGCCTGTCACTACAGCTACTTTATCTTTTAACATGTCATTACCCCTTTAAAACTTCTAATGTTTTTTCTAATGAACTGAGATCTTCTACATTTAAGATTGTAACGTCCTTGGCAATTTTCTTAATGAATTTTGATAAGGCTTTACCTGGTCCTACTTCGATAAAAGTGTCAAATCCATCTTCAACCATTTTAAGTATACTGTTTTCCCATAGCACTGGTGAACTGACTTGATCAATCAGTAAGCCTTTTACATCTTCATGAGACTTAATAAAATTGCCCGTTACATTAGCCACTAAAGGATATGTCATCGGTTTAAATTCTATATGTTGGAATTCACCTGATAATTTTTCACCTGCGCCTCTAAGCATACTCGTATGAAACGGTGCTGAAACTGGTAATAAAACAGCTTTCTTTGCCCCTTTGTCTTTACAGAGCTCAACAGCTTTCGCTACAGGATCTACTTCACCCGCGATAACCAATTGTCCAGGACAATTGTAGTTTGCTGGTTCAACAATACCGTGAACAGAAGCTTCTTTACACGCTTCCTCTACCAAATCTCCTGGCAAACCAAGAACAGCTGCCATGGCACCAACACCATCTGGCACTTCTTCTTGCATATACTTACCACGTTGTCTTACAACTTTTACAGCATCTTTAAAGTTTAATACACCAGTAGCTACTAAAGCTGAGTATTCACCTAAACTAAGACCTGCAACACCTTCTGGTTCAATACCTTCTGCTTTTAACACTTCAAAAGCTGCAATAGACGCTGTTAATATTGAAGGCTGTGTCTTCTCAGTAAGTTTTAACTCTTCATCTGAACTGTCAAAACATAATGTTTCCATATTGTAACCAATAGCTTCAGAAGCTTGCTTAAATACTTCTTTTGCTACAGGATATTGACTTGCAAGTTCCTGTCCCATGCCTACATACTGAGCACCTTGACCAGGAAACACAAAAGCGATTTTTCTCATTGCTCCTCCTAAAACTCTACAGCTAAAGCACCCCAAGTTAAGCCGCCACCAAATGCAACGAGAACAACTTTGTCACCTTTATTAATTTTACCTGTTCTAACAGCTTCATCTAAAGCAATTGGAACAGAAGCCGCTGAAGTATTGCCAAAACGATCCAAGTTAACATGAACCTTGTCATCCGGTAAATTCAACTTCTTCCCTGCTGAAGAGATAATTCTTATATTTGCTTGGTGAGGCACTAAATAATCTAAATCATCCAATGTCCAGCCTGCTTTTTCTATTACAGTTTCAGAGGATTTTGCCATAATTCTAACAGCGAACTTGAAAACTTCACTGCCATCCATTTTTATATAATGTAATCTATTGTCTACCGTTTCATGAGAAGCTGGCATTCTTGAACCACCACCTGGTAAAGTTAAGAATTTACCACCAGTACCATTTGCTCCTAAATCTGTTGCTTGGATACCCCCGGACTCAACAGGTCCGATAATTGCAGCACCTGCACCGTCACCAAATAAAACACAAGTATTACGATCTGTAAAATCTGTTATTTTAGATAATGTTTCAGCACCAATAACTAATACATGTTTTGCTTGGCCACATTCAACAAACTGCTTTGCTAAGGATGCAGCATACAAGAAACCTGAACATGCTGCTCCAACATCAAATGCATGAGCATTTACAGCACCTAATTTATCTTGTAAAATACAAGCTGTTGATGGGAAACTCATATCTGGTGTAATTGTAGCAACAATAATAGAATCTAATTGTTCAGCAGTAATGCCTGCTGCTTCCATAGCGTTTAACGCTGCTATATATGCCAAATCAGATGTTGCAGTATTTTCATCTGCAATTCTTCTTGATTTGATACCAGTTCTTGTTTGAATCCATTCATCGCTTGTATCTACGATTTTTTCTAAATCAAAATTTGTTACTTCTTTATCTGGTAAACAGCTACCTGTACCAAGAAAACCAGCTACTATACGTTCAGTATTCAAATGATCACTCCTGTTCTTCATCCTCATCATCAATAAGAACTTGGGCTGAGATTTTTTCAATAATATTATTTGAGACGTATTTATCAGCGTATTTGATTGCATTCATAAAGGCTTTACCATTGGAACTACCATGAGCTTTAACAATTGGAGCTTTTACCCCTAATAATGGTGCACCACCATATTCGGTATAATCCATTTTTGTTTTTAAGGCTTTAAGGTTTTTCTTCATAATCACAGCAGATAATTTACTGATGATATTGGACATGAAAATACCTTTAATTTCACTCATAAATGATTTCGCAACACCTTCAGTCAATTTCAAAATTACGTTTCCAGTAAAACCATCACAGACTAAAACATCTGCTTGTTTCTCAGGAATATCCCTTGCTTCGACATTACCAATGAAATTCAAATCAGATTCTTTCAAAAGCTGATATGCTTCACTGATCATCGGTGTTCCTTTGCCTTCTTCCGTTCCGATATTCACCAGACCGACTTTAGGATTATCTATACTTAATACATCTTTTGCATAAATTGATCCCATGATACCAAATTCCAACAGATTACGTGCTTTGCATTCTGCATTTGCACCTACATCTGCTAAAATAAACATACCTTTGAATGTAGGAAATACCGTTGTTAAAGCTGGACGATCAACACCTCTGATTCTACCTACTCTTAACAAACCTCCTGCCAATAAGGCACCTGTATTTCCAGCTGAAATAAATGCGTCTATCTCACCTTTTCTTACTTGTTCTAAACCAACTACCATAGAAGCGTCTTTCTTACGCTTAATAGCAATTACCGGTTTATCTTCATTTTCTACAACTTCAGTTGTTGGTACAATTTCAATTCTAGATTGATCATATGTATATTTTTTCAATTCTGCCTTGATCTGATCCTCAAAACCAAACAACACAATTGTACCAGCAACAGCGTCTAAAGCCATTACAGCACCTTTTACGGTCTCTACAGGGGCATGATCGCCACCCATTGCATCAATACCTATTCTCATCTTTTCACTCCTTCTACATCAATTGCAGTCAAAATAAATTTGCTTCTAAAAACTTGATCTTCCTTTACATTCACCTTCACATGAATATAATATTCCTTTCCATCACGAATATGTGTCACTTGTGCTTTTGCAACAAGTCTCTGTTCTGCAAATACAGGTTTCGTATATTTGATATTTGCAACACCTGTGATGGCTACAGGAGCATCTATTACTGCCATTGCTAGGGATTCTGCTAAAGCAAAAATATAATGTCCTTTAACTATTTGAGTTTTTTGGAAGACCATGTCTTTGTCAGTTTCAAGAAAAGATATGGCACTTGTATTGAGTTGTAAGTCAATGAGTTCACCAACAATTTCACCACGACTTAAAGTCTTTACTTTATCGTGATTTTCAGTAGCAACGGATTTGACACGTTCTCTGAGTTCAGGGATATTTAAGTGCATACGATCCAAACGAATGGTTTGTATACTTACATCAAACATTTCACTTAACTCTTCGTCTCTCAGAAATGGATTCTCCTGAATCTCTTCCTGAAGCTTTTTCAATCGTTCTTTTTTTACCATTTTCGGCATATTCTCTCCACCTTTAGTACTAAATTTTAGTACCTGCTACTAATATAAAGTATAACATGAACTTTTCAAAAAACAAGTCCTTTTTTAATACCTCATACTAATTACAGCTACTTATATCAGTATACCACACAAAAAAAAATCCTACAATTCAGCATTCTGAATGCTTGTAGGATTTTAAGATTTTAATCTTGTACAGGTATAATTCTCCTGTTAATGAACTCAATTGGAATGATTCCCGTACTAATTTTATCACCGGGATTTAGGTCATATTTTAAGGTTGGTTGAATATTTAATAATCCTTCTATACCACTTGTACCAAAGTTTACATGGCTATTGAGAATCGCTAGTTGCTCAACAATGTTAAAGGGTAAATCCATCCAAGTCATCAAACTACCATTTTCTTGATAAAGTATAGATTTTATACCTGTTACCTTAGAAAAATTAAGACCTGTTTTTAATGGTATGACTAAACTTCTACCTTGAGTTAAAATACTTTCCATATGAGGAGTAGTAAAGAAAATTTCTACCTTGAATCCTGTAGTTCCTTGACTTTGAACTTGAATTAAGTAATCAAGATCACCACTATAACCCGTCACACTGATTTTACCAATCTCAGGATAAACAAAACTTGCTGCAACAGTCGCATCTGATGGATAAAGAACATTATTAAGTTGTATCTCTACAACAGGGTTATATAAAGCAGATTCATGCACTTCAAAAGTGATATCAGTTTCAATAGGTTCATCATAATACTGTCCAGTAATACCAGTTCCTTCACTCACTTCAATGTCAATAGCATCATTTGCAGTCGTAGAAACAACTGCCGAGTAACCAGAATGACTTGTTCCTCTATTGGCTCTGACTTTAAAATATTTTATCAAGCCATCATCTTCATCAATGATGTAATCATATCGATTAGGCATTGAAGTTGCTGTTTCTGAAGGAATCAACAATTCATCATCGCCAATAACTACCGTATAATTTTCTGCTCTAAAATAGGAATCCCATGTTAAATGGACAACATCTTGCAGCGGATCTTTAACAGCATTTAAATTGTGAACATAATCACCTGTAAAAGTATCTAAACCAAAGGCATCAGATGGTACAAAATCAGATAAAGCTCCTACGCCAACAATTTTGAACGATAAATAATCTGGATCTGATTCCAAAATGATATACCTATAAAATTCTTCTGTTACTGTTTCCACATACACATCGTTCTTATAGACCTTATATTCAACTGCTTCAGCCAGTTCATCCCATGTTAAATCCACAACATTCAAGGTTGAATTTAAAAGACCCTGTAAATTCTCTACTTTCTTATTTTTAGACATATCTACAACTAGAGTATCACTTGGTAGAGAATGATAAGAATCTTTGATTGCTTCCACTTGAATATACTTGTCCTGTACATCTCCTATGGTAGGAACATATGTATATGAGTTTGTACTTGAAGTATAGGTTATACTGTTTGACATATTAGAAGCATTACTCACTTTAATTGCATAAGAACTAGCATCTCCAATAGCCTGCCATGATAACTGTACATCATCAACGAGTTCGCCTTCCAACCCTTTGACTTTATTGGTGACCTCAACAATGTTAGATGCTTCAGACATAATACTGTCCTTGTAACCTTTTACTTGATAACGGGTAACAACATTTTGGTTGTTTGTACTGGTATCATAAGAAGGATTTTCCAACTGAGTAGCTAGTGTTACAAACTGATTGTCTCCAAAATCTCTGTAAACTGTATAATAATCAGCTCCTGGCAATACATCCCAAGTTAAGTTTACACTATAATCAGTTTGTGTATAATTAAGGTTCTGAATAGCCCCAATACTAGCCAGTTGTGGTTGTACCCAAACTGAATAGGAAGTCCCACTTCCTAAACTTGATGTCTTGTATGCCAATAAATAAACATTATTTAAATTTGTTACATTGGATAATGTAATTGTATTGGTATTTTTAGAAAGCCATCTAAAAGTTCCATTATCATACATTTGATATCCTTCGGCATTCGTATTAATATTCCAAGAAAATGTGTATGAATTCTCTATACTCGTATATTGATATTTAAAATTCTCAACCGCTTGAATAGGCTCAAACAAAACAACATTTGCTTGAGTATCTTGACTCCCAAATCCTTTAATACCAATATAAAATGGTTCATATGAAGGTATTACTAGTGAATCTGGTCTCTCATCCGATGGACCTTGAAATAAAACTTGGTCTGAATCAAAATTCAAATTTTCAGATGAACCATAAACGATTTTAACTTCATCGTATTTTGCAGTATCTATAGTCCAATTTAATTTTAACTTGTTAAGAACTTGATCCATTTGTGTCCACTCTACTTGATCTAACGATAAAGGTACAGAATAAGCAGAAAAACTTTTGAACTTTGCTTTATTGTTTGAAGAGGCATAAACCACAGGATATATGTGATTAACTGTACCAACGCCAGTAAGGCGTTTATAAAAATTATTATCTCTATAAATCGTATGCGTAATATCAAAAGTATTTGTGTCACCACGTCTCCATAATTCTGTAACAAATTTCAACGTATGTCTAGTCTCTTCATGATAAAACCTTTCATCATCACGATAACTATCAGTATAATTCACTAGCCAAAGGTTTGCGATATAAGATACAGAATATCTACTGCTGTTTAAATTGTAAGGGTCATCTACTAGCATCAATCCACCAGTAGTGAGATAATTGTCATTCTTTATTCTTTCATAGGTTTCAACTTCAAAACGATAATAGCTGCTTTTTAAACTACCTGCATTATAATCATAGGGTTGATGCAAATATGCATCTTCATTTATTGGTAAAACAACTACGCCATCTGATTTCTCAGAGAAAGCCTCTGATTGATGATAAATCCAAATATTATCGTTAATGCCATCACCAAAGTAATCGTATGCAGATTCCCCATTTGGTAATATGACAGCTTCTTCACCATCCTCTGCAAAGATTGGCATTATAAAAAAGAAGCTGAATACCAAGATTATTAAAAATTTCTTCATGCTATTACCTCCATAGAAGTAAGAAAATTAATCAATGTTTGAAATGATAATCCTGAAATTTCAAGAATATAATTATTTTGTTCTAAATGAACTATCGCAATATACTTACCATTATGGTTATAGTAGACAATCATATCCGTATCATTTAAAACAACAAATTCATCAGACCTTATAAAATATTGTTCTGCAGTTTCTTGAATGGCATTTGAAAATGAACCCTCAGTAACCCTCATTTTAATCAGTGCATCATAGCTCTTAGATTCCGTTGACCATCGCTTAATGAGATAACTTTCAAAATCCTCATCATAATAAGGTAATATAAAACCATCTTTTCTAGACAATACATATTGCAGCTTTTCATCCTCAAGTCGTACTGTACTTGGATTCATGGTTACAGTTTCCGTTTCGCCATTCCAAATCGGCGTTTCACCTAATAATCTTGACAAGATTGCAACAGGCACAAAAGTACGATTTTCATAAATAATTGCTGGCACGTCAGTTTCAATAATTGTATTGTTAAATTTCAAGTTTTTATTGTTAATTTGAAGCCAGATTGTGTTGCCTTCATTGGTAAGAACAGTGACTGATTGATCACTGCCATTCCAAAAAATTTGATCACTGTTTATGCCAAAAAGTTCGAAAGTTTTTTTTAGAGGCAACATAGTACGGCTATTAAATGTAAAAGGTGGCAAATAAATCTGTTGCTCTTCATCAAAGGCATTCATTTTTACACCATCAACAATTAAAGTAATTTCATTGGCGTCTATGTCAACTTCAGCAAAACTAAAGCTAAAAATCATATTTAAAAGAATGAATACAGTAATAAATTTTCTCATGTTCCCTCCTTCGAGAAAAGCTCCTTCATAGAAGGAGCTGACATTTAATATTCATCAGAAATAGGAAGCTTATTATTAATGATAATATAATCTGATGTAACACCTGTAATTTCATCTCTTGTAAAGATCCCAGTCGTTACTTTATTGGTCTTATTGTACAATACATATGACTTAACTTCCAACAAATTATTCAATGGTGTTGTATAAGCCCCATTGAGGAGTTCTACAATGTTTTTATCAATGTCATATACTTTTAGATTTGGTAATATATTTTGCAACTCAGCAAAGATTTCAGGCGTTAACTGCCCATTTACACCTTCAAAACCAACTGCAAAATTTGTAACAACATTTATCGAAGTATTTTCTGGCATTCCACTGGTATTAAAGCTTTCCAAAGAAACATAAATCTTCACTTCACTGCCATTTGATCTAACAATAGTAGCTTCCAAAGGAGTGGTCCCATTGAAAACTTCCATAGTAGAATAGGTATAAGCCAAAGGTGTTGTAGTCACTTCGTCTGGCAAGTTCAACTCTAAAACCAATAAAGGATTGAATATTGAAACCCCTGCTGGATAAGCATCTGAACTTTGATAACTGATATGAACATCTTTATGAGTTGCATAATAGAACGCATCTAAATCAGCAGTACTGATTTCTGTTTCAACCAATTGCTTTAGCAAGAAATCAATTGTTTCAGCTGAATTGACATTCGAATTCACTTTTGTTGCACCCACTATGAACTTAATTGTATCATCATTGTCATAAGTTAAATTTGAAGGCAAATTATAATTGTATCGTACATAACCCCCTACCATTGTTGGTGAAGTAATTGTAATCTGACTTTGTGGAACACCTTTTATCACAGGTGTAACGGTGTAAGTCAATGCACCATTGATAGGTAACCACTCAATTTTAAATGTATCATTGATTCTACTTGCTCTTAAACCTAAAATATCTGGTATTGTTTCAGCAGTTGTAGAACCTTTTTGTGATACATCACTAGGTAAAATTGCTTCTACTTTATATACGGTTGAATTGTAATCATTATTCTGAATTGGTTGATTAAAACTAGTTTGTGTACCTACTTCATCACCAGAAATAAGTACATCCACCCCACCAATCACTTGATAAATATTATAGCCTAAAGCACCTGGATAGGCATCCCACGAGATTGTATTCGAGTTATTTGCTTTTGTAGATGAGACATTCTCAACTGGTGTTCTAGTCGCTGTTAATGATAAGTTGTTAAACCATAAAGTTTCACTTGAACCATTAATATCGGTATAATGAATAGCTGATGTATTATTTGCCCAATTGTAATCACCGGATTGGTTTACTTTAAATTTCAATGTAAACTCTATAGGCTCTGCCTCATAAGCTGTTTTTGAATCATTTAAAGTATAAACGATATTTTCGAAAGTCTTAGTCAGTGTTTGTCCATTTCTTGTCATCCCTTGAATTGTTGGCATATATTCCAACCCTTCTGGAATCACATCTGTAAAAACAATATCGCTAACTTGAACATCAGCTGTTACTTCCACAGCGATATCTTGATATACCTGATCAATCTCATCTGCAGTCATCGCCTTTTTATAAGATGCTGCAATTTCATTAGCAATTATTTCAAGCTTATTGGCGGCTGACACATCAGAAAAACCTATAAAATAACTGTTTACATCTAAGTCACTTGATTTTAACTTTTGAGTCATTGCTTTTGAATACTCTAAAGCATACCCACCTAAATCACCTGTTGTACTCCAATTTACATAATATTTCGCAGCATTACCTGTTCCTTCGTAAAAATTTACATTCCATAAGGATTGAATATTTCTCGAAGAATATCCATAATCCCAGTAATAAGCACCATAACCGCTAGAATTTGATGTATAGTAACCCATATCAGATACACTAAAAGCTGATGGCTCACCATCTGACAATAATATCATGTATTTATCAGCATCCGTACTTGTATTTAAAATGTTATAAGCATGACGTATGCCATCACCAATGTTTGTACCGCCATTGGGATTTATTCCATTGATTCTGTTTTTAAGTGCAGTCAAATCGTAATAGCTACTGAGATTAAACAATGTTTTCCCGTAAGATGAATAGGTTTCTGCCACAGTAGAATATTCTACTAAAGCAACCTTGACATTGGGATACTCTTTCAAGGCTTCAATAAATCGAACAGCTGCTGCTTTAGTCATATCCATACGACTGTTTGAATATGTCGAATTACCATATAAATCCCAGTCCATTGAACCTGATTTGTCAATTACCAATACAATTTCCTTGTCAGGATATTCTACAGGTATTTGGGCAACATCAATATGATCTGGTTGAATCGTATAATCCACATAAATAATATTGTTATTACTCTCAACATTATCTAAAACCAAATTTGAAGCATTGTCTCTGATCACTCTAGAAACAGAAATTGGTGCTGATACGGTTATCTCTCCAAAAATGAAGCAGTTCATTAATAATACTATGATTATTAATATTGAAGTTATTTTTTTATACATAACATTCTCCTATAGATTCAAATCGTCTATTTGCACTGCATATATTTTTAGTTCTGTATCAAAGAATACATTTAAATAGATGTTATTCTTCAACAAAGCGTTAAATTTATATGTTGAGTCCTCTTTAAGACTATTCATATGATTCTTAATCATATTTACAACATCCGCGCCATACAAATCTTCTACAAGTGAATAATAATCCTCTACTATTTCACTAGCCAAATCGGAAGTGGATAAATTCAGTTCATTTAAGCTTTCATCAAAGTTCATTTGCATTGAACCTAATTGCTCATAGGATATGGCTATGAAGTTCTCCGATAACATATCCACTTGTACATCATCCTGTTCTTGGATTTGATAAATTTCTTCAGAAAAATCGTAATTGGTCTTTAATGCTAAACCATTTAATTCATTGTTCATTGCACCATTAACCGTTATGGAAGGAATGGTTTTGTTTAACAAATCAGTATTAATCGAAAGCTTATATAATAGAATTATGGCTTGTTCTCTAGTTGCTTTTCCCTTTGGGTTAATTTCGACTTTCGAATTAATTGTACCAGTACCGGACATAATACTATTTCTGTAAGCAAAATTAACATAAGGAAGCGCCCAACTTTCAATAGCACTTTGGTCATAAAACAAATTCGAATTACCTTCTAAAGCCACATCTGAATTGATGGCCTTAACTAAATTGTACACAAGTGCTGTGATCTCTTCACGACTAATGGGATTGTTAGGTTTAAAAGTATGATCTGAATAGCCAGAAATAATGCCTGCATTATAAGCTCTCACAATTTCAGTAGCATATGGATGACCACCAATATCATTAAAAGGCTTATTTTCTTTTATCGTTACAGGAATATTATACTTATCTAATACTTTTAAACCTAATAATACATATTCATATCTTAATACAGTTTCTTGATAATTGCTTTTTAGGGTTTCAGGCACTAATCCATTTGATTCTGAAGACTCAACTAAATCTATTGCCCATTGACTCGGTTCAGCCATTACATAGCCTATCATTAAAGTCATGATCACTATGATACTGATTATTGTTTTTCTCATCATCTTTTCTCTCCTACACTCTTTATAATATTATACTAAATATAAAATCACTATGAAAGCATTTGTGAAGATTATACCCAAAGAATTCAAAAACAAAAAAAACAGCGACATAATCGCTGTATTTTTAATTAATTATTCAACAGAAATAACTTCTTTTCCATTGTAGTAACCACATGCTGCACAAACTCTGTGTGGCACGTTTGGCTCATGGCATTGTGGACATTCAATAATATTTGGTGCAGTCATTTTAATGTTTGCTGCTCTTCTTGAGTCTCTTCTTGCCTTGGAAATTTTACGCTTAGGTACTGCCATTATTACACCTCCTTAATCGTGAGTAAACAAATTTTTAAGTTTTGCTAATCGTGGATCTACATTATCCACTGAGCATTCGCACGCCCCTGTGTTTAAGTTTTTACCACAATTGGGACATAGTCCTTTGCATTCCTCATCGCACATAACCTGTGACGGTAAATTCAGTACGATATCATTGTAAATCACATCATAAAGGTCAATAACAGTAGATTCCACAACGACGTAATCGTCATCACCGTCATTTCCATCCTTCACAATAGATCTTATAATTTCACCTTTGATGACATAATCCACTGGCTCTAAACAACGACCACATTGATATTGCCAAGTTGATTCGTAACTAATATCTAACTTAAATCCGTTTCCATAAGATTTAATCGTACCTTTTACATTTACTGGGTTCACAGTGCAAACCATACTATTAGATAAAGCGTCCTCATCGGTGAAAGTGAATGTTGTATCAATTTCAATCACATTAAGCTTCTTAGCGCTTAACGGAGATAGATCGTATTTCATAAACTCACCTCACAAAATAACATTAATATTATAATTATTTTACGAGACTTTGTCAATAGACTTTCTTACTTTAATAAAGCTAATGTATCTCTTGCAATCATCAATTCTTCGTTTGTCGGTACAACCATAACTTTTACTTTAGAGCTTGGCTTACTTACAATCTTTTCTTTACCTCTTACCTTGTTTTCTTCAGCGTCGATTTCAACACCCATGAACTCAAGATTTTGGCAAATACTTTCTCTATTCATTGCAGAGTTTTCACCTAAACCAGCAGTAAATACCAATGCATCCACGCCACCTAAAATAGCTGCGTATGCTGCAATATATTTCTTAACTCTTAAATCAAATGAGTCTAATGCAAGTTGAGCACGCTTGTTACCATCCGCTGCTGCATCTTCAATATCTCTAAAGTCACTTGATACGCCAGAAATACCATATACACCTGATTTTTTATTTAAAAGGTTATTGACTTCATCCGTTGATAAATTTTCTTTTTCCATGATATAAGTAACGATTGCAGGGTCAATGTCACCAGAACGCGTACCCATAACCAAACCTTCAAGTGGTGTGAAGCCCATAGAAGTTGCTACAGATTTTCCGCCTTTAATCGCACATACAGATGCACCATTACCTAAGTGACAAGAAATAATTTTAAGATCCTTAACGTCTTTACCGAGAATTTCAGCTGTTCTTTGCGCTACATAACGATGAGAAGTACCGTGGAAACCATATCTTCTTATGCCATATTTCTCATATAATTCATATGGTAATGGGTAAATGTAAGAAGTTTCAGGCATAGTTTGGTGGAATGCAGTATCGAATACACCAACATTTTGAACTGAAGGAAGTAATTCTTGAATTGCACGAATACCAATTAAGTTTGGTGGATTGTGAAGTGGTGCCAATTCAATACATTCTTCTAATGCTTTGATAACATCATCGTTGATAATTACTGATTCACTATATTTTTCACCAGCATGAACAACTCTGTGACCTACAGCATTGATTTCGTCTAATGATTTAATGGCACCAAATTCTTCGTTCGTTAATGCTTTTAAAACATTTTCTAATGCTGCTTTATGATCTTTCATGTCAGTCTCAATAACTTTTTTACCAAAGTCTGGTGTTTCTTGTTTTAAACGAGAACCTTCTAAACCAATTCTTTCTACCAAACCTTGAGCTAATTGACTTTCATCTTGCATATTCAACAATTGATATTTCAACGATGAACTGCCGCAGTTAATAACTAAAATATTCATGTTAATCCCCCTAGCAATGTATAAAGTATACAAACAATTTCATTCATACTCAATTATAAACTTTTCAGTTCAATTTTCAAGGGAAAAACATGATATTTCAAAAAAAATTCCAATAATACATGCAAATGTGTAAATTTAGTCACAATACGTCTTAAACTATGACAAAATCTTGATTTTTTGTGAATTTTTCTTCCCATCCAAGATGACTTTTTACAAAAAAAATGATACATTAAATGAACAGGAGGTCATATGAAAATAGTCGGATTAATTACAGAATATAACCCTTTTCACAATGGACATTTATACCATTTAAATGAATCAAAAAAACAATCAGGTGCTACACATTCAATCGCTGTCATGAGTGGACATTTCTTGCAAAGAGGTGAACCTGCAATAATGAACAAATGGATTCGTGCAAACAACGCAGTTTTATCAGGTGTTGATTTAGTCATTGAACTCCCTACTTTATATGCATGCAACAGCGCAGAATATTTCGCCTTTGGTGCTGTGTCCCTATTGGATTCACTCAACTGTGTAGATACATTGTGTTTTGGTAGTGAAGAAGGGGCATTGGAAGAAATGAAAGAACTCGCATTATGCCTCAATCAACCGACTGATGACTTTAATAATGCCATACAAAAGCACTTAAAAAACGGTTTATCATATCCAAAAGCTAGGACTATGGCATTAAAGGAACTTTATGATTTTCAACTTACCTTCAAACCGAACAATATTTTGGGCATAGAGTATCTTAAGGCACTTAACAAGATCAATTCAAATATAAATCCCATGACCATCAAAAGAATACATGCCGATTACATGTCTACAGAATTGACTGGTGATATTGCCAGTGCGACAGGCATTCGAAATGGTTTAAAGGAACAAAAGGACATTCAGCAGTTTGTACCTTCTTTCACAGCTGACGCCCTATTAGAAGAAGAACATCTCGATGTCAGTCATCTAGGAGATTTATTATTATATAAAATTAGAACCATGAACTTAGATTCCTTAAGACAAATTCACGATATTAATGAAGGGTTAGAATTTCGTATTAAAGAAGCTGCATTATCCTCAGGCACATATGAAGAACTGTTAGAAAAGACTTTAACAAAGAGATATACAAGAACTCGCATTCAACGTATCTTGATTAAGATCCTTTTAAATATTACTAAGGAATTTATGGCTTCCTATGGCAAAGAACCCGTAGCCTATGCTCGCATACTCGCTTTCAATGAAAAAGGACAGGAAATATTAAATCGTATACGAAGAACTTCTGACGCTACCCTTATTACAAATATCAATAAAATTGAAGTAGAAGGTTCAACTAAGGACTTATTGGCATTAGATCTTCTATCCACTGATATTTATCATCTACTTTACAAGGACCCTAATCGCAAAAAGGGCGGTCGAGATTATCTTATAACGCCGAGACCACTTTAAACTCAAGTAGTATTTACTGTGATCATAGAAAAGTGCACATTAAACAAATAAAAACACTAGATGAACTAGTGTCAGACTGTAGACAAAGAACAGAAAATTTCTGTTCTTTTTTTTAAACTCAAAAAGGATTTTCCCAACTAATGTCGAATTATATAGTATGGAGGATTTTTATTATGATGGGTAAAAAAGATATGAGCAAACGATCACAAATGAGCATGGTATCACTTGATGATTTGGTTCCTAAAGATCATTTGCTCCGGAAAATAGATATGCTATTTGATTTT
>JAFGVN010000124.1 GCA_016937975.1 Clostridia bacterium | reverse complement strand
GTTGCCAGATTATTGATAGCATCTTCATTACCACCTTCGACTAAGTAGTTTTCCTTGTCACTGCCATCTACGTCATATTCCTTACTGACAAAGTTGTTTTCTATCTCTGTTTCTGAGCTTTCTATTAGCACGTCTTCTAGAACTTCTTCCTGAACATCATCTTCATTGTTAATTTCATCTGTAACAGTTTCAGTTTCAGGTATTATGGGTGAAGATTCATCTTCAACAGCATAAACCGGAAGACCAAGCAATAACACTGATATAATAAAAATACTAAATCTCATTTTCATTCTTTTTAACTCCTTTGACTAAAATATCATTTAAACCCTTATAGTCATCTACTGCTGTCTTTACAATCATTTGATACTCTTCAAGAGAAATCTCTGTTTCTTTAAAGGTTTTATACAAGGTTTCTTTTTCAAAGCTTTCTCTCTTTTCTTCTACATTATTGATGCGATCTTGAAGTGCCTTCAGCTGCTCTTTTAGTTTTTCTTCTTCCTTAATTGTTTTTTCAAGTCTCTTATCCATTCTATTTTCCTTCCTTTGTATTAATCTTGGCTTAAATAAAAATAAGGGTTCAGTTTATTTCCATCTGAATCCCTCACTTCCAAATGCACATGAGGTCCCGTTGATTTTCCTGTCGAACCTAATAGTGCTATAACGTCTCCAACTTCTACTTGATCACCTAAACTTGCTTCTATACTACTACAATGGCCATAAAGAACAGATTGTCCATTTTTATTCTCTACAACAATATAATGCCCATAGCCATCAGCATCATAAGCAACTTTTGTTACTGTACCTTCAATAATAGACAAAAGCTCAGTGCCTGTTGGTTTAGCGATATCAATACCTGCATGAAATGTCACTTCATTTGATATGGGGTCTAATCTATATCCGAAATAGCTGGATACATTATTTACCCATGGTTGACTAAATGGATTGGGTAAATTGGTGAAATTACCTTTTGATTCTACTAAAGCATCATAAAATTCTTTCTCATTATCATCTAAGTTGGATAATAAAATATTTTCTAAATCATTGGTATCTAAACTTACTTTTAAAACGTACCAATTATATGGTTCTTGTGTCGTCCAGGAAGTTGTCTCTCCTGTTTCAGGGTCAGTTGATGAATGATGCACTGTTTTATACCTGACCTCAGTCACCTCAGTTAAACGGTAATCATATTGCTCGTTAAATATCCTATTCAGCTCATTCCTAACTTCATTGGCAGTAAAGTCTTCAAACTTGGCTGTTAAGTAAGCCATCAATAAATGGATATCGTGGCCTATGGCATCAATACTATACCTATATTCATCGTATCCTGAGTGATCTGATTCAACGTTTTCAATGGCATATTTCAAATCAGCTTCAAGACCGGTATAGATTAAATGCGAGTTTGTTATTTCAACATCATCTGACTGATAAGAGGTAGATGCTATGCTGCTGACACTACCTGAAAAGGATTGGAGTAACGACAAGAGCATCACAGCTGAAATAATAAAGACAAAAGCAGGTCCAATCAAATAAATGCCCATTTTCTTTAAGCCTTTTATAGCCCATTTCTTTACTTCTTTTAAAAGGTTATTAAGTCTTTCTTTGATACCACTATAGGTAAGTCGCTTATTGGTGCTGTATGTTTTCTTTATAGTCTTTTTCTGAGATGACTTAGACTGATTCAAATTGCCATTCTTCAACCTCACACTTCTTTTAATTCTTGATTGATTTACATCAGGCGTCTTTTCCTTAACTGCCTTATCAAACTTTAATTTAGAACGTTTGGGACTGGTCCTTTTGTTTATGACTCGGCCAATAACTTGACTGACTTCATCGGTTGCCATCATGGCAGAATTATCATCAGATTCCTTTTGACTTTCAAACTGATCCATTTTCTGTCCGAAGAAATGAGCTGAGTAAGATACATCTTTTGCTACATGATTTAATTTACTCTTACTCGGCCTACTTTCTTTCAGCCCGGTTTTTATGTGTGGCTGCTTATCCTTTTGATCTAGCTTGTATTTTCTTGCTTTATCTTTAGGATTAATAGAATCTGTTTCTTTATTTAACTCAATGATTCTTGCTGTCTTTTGAGAATTATTTGATACTTTACTTACAGGAGTTTTAACACCAATCGATGTGCTTGTATTAATGTCATCCTGACTGTGATTCAGACCTTCAACGTTGTTTTGACTAGATTTCTGATTAGCATAGGCGTTTTTTATTTTAGGTTTTTGCTTTACTGCTTTAGTTCTTATAGATTTTTCTTGTTTCTGATACCGTTTAACAACTTGAAATTTTTTCTTTTGTGTTTTCTTGCCTTTAGCTTTAAAATCCTGCCTATCGTCAATACGTTCTTTCAAAGGTGCATCTGGTCGTATGTCTAATTTATTCGTTCCTGAAGATTGGTCTTCACCAGTACTTGCGTTTTCACTATTTAAATCTAGACTTGTCTTATAAGCTATCGACTCCTCTTGATCATGGAATCTTTTTCGATAACTTTCTCTTAATTTCTTCTTATTAGCCAATCATCCACCACCTTAAATCATTTTCATTCCCTCGAATTTAGAAGAATCATACTAGCTCACAATTTCTTCTGGTTTAGTGGTCATAATGCTATAGAGCATGGTCTCTTTTGGAAACTTATCTATAAAGGGGATAATCACATTACCATAAAATAATAAGCCTTCACCTTCATTGGAATTAGTCACGTAAGATAATTGATGTTTGGATATATCCAGCTGTTTTGCCAGAACCGCCCTATCTTCTGCATTTTGATTGAGCATATAGATAAAATCTGAATTACCTACGATATTACTGACTTCACGACTTGCCAAAAAATCTTGCACATTTTGAGTAATACCGGTTGGAATACCACCCCATTTTCTGAAACGCTTCCAGATTTCAACGGAGTATTTTGCAGTTGCTTCATCTTTTAAAAGCAAATGGAATTCATCAATGTAATATCTTGTTGACCTGTTGTTATTTCTATTGGTGGCAACTCGACTCCAAACACTTTCCTGAACAATGAGCATACCCAACATTTTCAAAGTACTTCCTAGTTCCTTAATATCAAAACATACAATTCTGTTATC
>JAFGVN010000123.1 GCA_016937975.1 Clostridia bacterium | reverse complement strand
TAAATCTGTGCATGGGATTATTTACGAATGGAATAAATAACTTAGCAAGCAAAAGAGGTGGACAATTTATTGTCCGCTTTTTTTATTGAAAAGAAAATAAAGATTTGCATTTGCAAATTGTTTGGGCTACTTGATGTAATTGATTTCATGCAACTCTTTATCAGGTATAATAAATGATTAGAAAATAGACTTAGTCTATAGTTGTAAGTTACTTCATGATAATATTATTAAAGGAGGGGATTAAATGATAGAGATCTTACCAGTAACTAGAGAGAATTGGGAAGAAGCTATGTTATTGTCTGAAGGCGATACAACTTTTGTTTCTGTAGCAGAAGGATTAGCTGCTGCATACGTTAAACCTTGGGATGAAGCCTTGGATCCATATGTTATTCTTTATGATGAGAAAATCATAGGATTTATTTATGTATCTTATACACCAATGAGCATTGACAACTAGTGGATTGGAGGTTTCTATATTCATCCAACAATGAGAAATTATGGTCTTGGGAAAAAGAGCATGCTTAAGTTTATCCAGTTAATCAAAGCGCTGAATCCCACATGTGAAGGTGTAAGGCTGACTGTAGATGATACAAATATTGTAGCAAAATCCATGTATGAGAAAATGGGTTTTGTTACAGAAGGAGAAGAAAACAAATATGGTGAAGTCCGATATTATTTGGCTTTGAATCAATTAAAAAACAGTCTCTAGCTTTCTAGGGACTGTTTTCTTAAAGTACATGTTGTGTAAATACATTTTGTATAATTGCCAATCCGATATAGGATAACAAGAGGGAAAGTATTGGTGTAAATAACCAACCTAAACTAATTCCACGTAACTTTCTATAATTAATGTGGTAATCTCCTTTTCCAAGACTGATACCGATGATTGCTCCTACTACAGCCTGTGAACTGGATACTGGTACGAGTGGAATTGGTGGTAAGTGAAATGAAATTAATAGTTTTTGTAAAGAGACGGATCCAAAGATAAACAATACAAATGCACTGGCTAAAACAACGATTAAGGCAGTGGCTGGTGACATACGGTAAATATCGTTGCCTACTGTATTCATTACATTGTAGGAGTAGGTGAAAATGCCTAATGAAATGGCTACTGCTCCAATGAAAAATAATATTTGAGTTGAATTAATATTGAAGAACGCAAAGTGAATAGGTTCAAAATGAATGGAGTTGGTAAAGACTCCCATGACGTTAGCAATGTTATTAGCACCTAGAGAGTATGCTCCAAAACCTCCTACAATGAGTAGACCAATACGAATTGCATAATGTCTCATAAAGATATTAGCTTTTAATCTTCTAGTCAATCTTTTAAAGATACGATAAAAAAAAGCTGAGAACAATGCTGCAAGTACAGGACATAAAACCCATGTCATTAGAATTTTTGTTAAAGTATCTATTGAAGTACTTTGGTTCGTAAACAAATTCCATCCTATAATTGCACCGACAATAGACTGAGATGTTGAAACAGGCAATCCATAACGTGTCATAATAAACACTGTTAAACCTGAGGCTAAAGCCACAACAAATGCTCCAGGCATTGAGTGAATAGCACCAAGTTTTCCTAAAGTGTGACTTGCACCAGAACCACTGGATACTGCACCAATAATGACAAAGACCGACATAATCACAGCAGCAGTTCTAAACTTGACAACCTTAGTGCCAACAGCAGTGCCAAATAGGTTGGCGGCATCATTTGCACCGAGAGACCAACCTAAGAATAAACCACTAGATATAAATATTAGTGTTAAGTTCATAAGATCACCTAGATTTCTCTTTTAATGGTAAAGATGGTTAACTTCGCACTGATGATTTCTGAAATATCGGCTATGGAAGCAATTTTACTGATAAAGTACTTCAGTTGCATCTTCTCTGCTAAGGCATCTACAATATGATCATTAAAAATGGACATGTTGATTTTGTCTTCAAGAATATCAGTTTCATGCTCAAAGAATTTCACTTTACTAATGTGTGCTGAAACAAGATGTACTTCATTTAAAAATGAGCGTGTCGCAAGTAACAAGCTTTCTGCGGATTCAATACTGCTATGGGTCATAGATAAAATACCGTCATGTAAAACTTTTGGGAAAGTTGGCTTTTGAATGCCAAAATCTTTGGTGATATCTTCAGTTGCATCAATTACATCATCTAAACTCTTAATGAGCGAAAGAACATCCGCACGGGTATCAGGTAAAAGTAAATATTTATATAGCATAACCTTTATTTCAGATTCCAATTCATCAGCCTCAGTTTCTAAGCGACAGATTCGATTGAGAATCTCATTAAATTGCTCATATTCATTTTTTAACAAGGCTTTAATGGCTTTCTCAAATAATAAAAGACTTTGAGAAATGACATCTAAAAATTTTTCTATCTTCATATTAAGTTCTATAGAACGTTTAAATACAGAATTCATAAAAACCTCCTTTTTATATTAATACCTCAATTTACTAAAAACAAACCATTGAAAGAAATTGTTATATTCTTGTCAAAGAAGTGTTGACAAATGAAGTAGAGATGTCTATAATGTAAATGAAAATCATTCTCAATTAACTCTTTGGAGTTATATTTTTTTCTCTCTTAAAGGAGAATGATTCTCAATTGGATTGTAATAAACAAAGGAGGGACTATGGAACTTACTATGAAAAAAAGTAAAAGGTTGAGTAAAAAACTGAATTCAAAACAAGTTAAAAATATAGGCTTAACAAAAGGGTCTATAAATGTTCCATATGTTATTCAAGCTATTGAAGCTCCAAATGAAGCAATGCGTAATTTCTTGTTTACATTAGGTTGTTATGAAGGAGAGCATGTAACCATCATTTCAAAACTAAGTTTGAATTATGTGATTTCAATTAAGGATGCAAGATATAGTATTGATGAAGATTTAGCTAAGGCTATTATCATTTAAATTAAGGGATTGTAAATGGAGGTAGATATGAAAATTGCTTTAACAGGAAATCCAAACAGTGGCAAGACGACATTGTTTAATGCTGTTACTGGTAAATTAGAACATGTTGGTAACTGGGCTGGGGTTACAGTTGCCAAAAAGGAAGGTCAAATTAGAAAAGCATTAAGTCAAAAGAATAAAGATGTTGTGGTTGTAGATCTACCAGGTGCTTATTCAATGTCACCGTTCACATCTGAAGAAAGTATAACAAAGGATTATGTTCAAAAGGAAAATCCTGATGTTATTATCAATATTGTGGATGCAACTAATTTATCTAGAAGTTTGTTTTTCACAACACAACTTTTGTCTTTGAATATTCCCGTAGTGGTTGCACTAAATAAAAGTGACTTAACTCAAAAAAAGAAAAATCACATAGATGTAAAAAAACTATCTGAACAGCTTAAATGTCCCGTAGTGGAAACGATTTCTACTAAAAGTAGTCATAATGGCTTGGATAAACTCATTGAAACGGTTATGGCAGTTGAAGGTAATAAACAGATTTCTCCATTTAATGAATCTATCAATGAAAGTGTAAAGGAAGAAGTGGAAGCTTCCGATAAGAGACGATATGAATTTGTTAAGGAGATTGTGAAAGCTTCTGAGTTTAAAAACAATTCCAATGAAAAAGAATATTTACAAGATCGAGTAGACCGTATCATTGCGAATAAATATTTGGGAATTCCAATTTTTGCTTTGGTTATGTGGACAGTGTTTTCAATTTCTCAAACCTATTTGGGTCCTTTTCTTGCAGATTTGTTTGTTGGTTGGATTGATCAGTTTTATGGCTTAATTGAAAGTGCTATGGGTGATTCCGTTACACCTGTTCTTAAATCTATTTTATTAGATGGCATCATCGGTGGTGTAGGAGCTGTTGTAGGATTTTTACCCTTGATTATGGTTTTATTCTTCTTGCTTGCTTTACTTGAAGATGTAGGTTATATGGCTAGAGTTGCTGTAGTTATGGATCGTTACTTTAAGAAAGTTGGACTTTCTGGAAAGTCCATTATTCCTATGGTCATTGGTACAGGTTGTGCCATTCCAGGTGTTATGGCTACAAGAACAATTAAAAATGATCGACAAAGAAGAACAACAGCCATGTTAACACCTTTTATGCCGTGTGGTGCTAAACTTCCAGTGATTGCCTTGTTTGCAGGTGTGTTTTTTAATGATGCTGCATGGGTAGGAACTTTAATGTATTTTGTAGCCATTGGCATCATCATATTAGGAGCTTTGATTGTCGTTAGAATAACTGGTGAAAAAGATGCAAAGTCATTCTTCATCATGGAATTGCCAGAGTATAGAGTACCGAATTTAAAAAGAGCCTTTATTTCAATGTTTGCTAGAGGAAAAGCTTTTATTGTTAAAGCAGGTACAATAATCTTGTTATGTAATGCTGCAGTTCAAATTATGCAAAGTTTCACTTGGAAATTTGATGTAGTACTTGAAGGTGCTGAATCTACTAGTATTTTAGCTTCACTTGCTTCACCTTTTGCCTTTATTTTGATTCCATTAGGCTTCGGTGTATGGCAACTGGCAGCAGCTGCTATAACAGGTTTCATTGCTAAAGAAAATGTTGTAGGTACTTTAGCCGTTGTTTATGGTATTACCAATTTCATTGATACAGAAGAATTAGCTTTAATCAGTGGGACTTCAGAAGTGGCTCATGTCATGGGTTTAACCTCTGTAGCGGCACTGTCTTATTTAATGTTTAACTTATTCACACCACCTTGTTTTGCAGCAATTGGAGCTATGAATTCTGAAATGGATTCTAAAAAATGGTTGTTTGCAGGCATTGGATTCCAATTTGGAATGGGATATGTTGTTTCATTCTTAACTTATCAAATTGGTACATGGATCACGACTGGAAGTCCAGGTGCTGGCTTTATTCCAGGATTAGCAGTTGTATTGACCTTAGTAAGCTTAGTTGTATATTTAATGTATAAAGGTAATCGAATCGCAGAGGAAAAGTTATTGACTGCGTAAGGAGGATTCAATGGGTAACGTTATCGTTTTGGGAATTATTGCAGTCACTTTGTGTATGTCAATTTACAAATTATATGTTGATAAAAAAAATGGAGTACAATGTGTAGGTTGCCCTCATAGTCCTAAAGGATTTAAGAAAGGTGACATCAAACCTTGTTCAACGACACAAATTGTAACTTTGGACTTGAAGAGAAAACTATAAGTCAGATCCATTACCAGAGAAGGTCAAATCTTTCTTTATGTTGTCATGCATTTGCCATAATTCTTCACTATAATCTAAGTATAG
>JAFGVN010000122.1 GCA_016937975.1 Clostridia bacterium | reverse complement strand
GCTTTTACCTCTTCGAAATTGTTGTTCTTAATGTCCACACACAGGATATTAAGCTCCACTTCACCATCGTTGTCTTTTAACACAACCCGGCTTATGGGACTCGGAATATCATCAAAAAGTGGATAAACGAGTGCCGTTTTCTGAACCCCATAAACTTTGGAATATGCAAAAACCTGATATATATCGTCTCTGCTGATGTTTGTGTATAGCCCTTTATTAAAACAAGGATTCTTATATTTTGCATCTGCTACGAGAGCAATTACATTGTCTTTAAAGACCAAAATATCTGGTTTAACTCTTAGTACATTTCTCCCGTCCTCAGCACGAGCAAAGCTCCTAACATCTTCATGTTTTGCTTGATATCCATCTATTTCAGAAAATAGTTTAAAAAGATAATGCTCGTAAAGGTCATTAACCGGTATTAAAAATGAAAACACTGATTCATCCCCAGCAAAATTCTCTGGCTGTAGGTTCAAATAGAACATCTTTGCCATATTATATACTGATTCAAATTCCATATTCAGTCTTGTAAACTTCACTGATTGAATCAGAGGCAAAGATAGTTCAATCTGCTTAGCATCGTCTAAGAACATCAGTGCCTTTTTTAGTTTTTTCTTATTCTCTGCATCACGTGTATATTCCATCAACCTGATTGCAACTGTTTTAACAACATTATTGATCACATTATCATGCTCAAAACTTTGATAATTGACATAATGAAGATCTTTTCTAAGCAGATTATGCTTCATGGTTTTTGGAAAGCTGATTTTACCTTTAACAAAAGCGCTGTTTTCCTCGATATCTAAATACTCACGATTCATTTTTGTTGAATAGGTTCTAAAGACTCGGTCAGCGAAAATACCTATGAATATTTCTAAGAGGTCAATTTCTTCTAAACCCGATTTGAAACTCTCAGGCAAATGAAGAACCTTATTATAATTAGATACGCGGAGCAAATTGTAAAGCACTTTGGTCGATTCTCTAATCTCGACTGTTCCACTTATCCCTGCATTCTCATAAATTTTCGGAAGTATTTGTACTCTTGTGGTTCCCTTTGATATAAAACCGACATAATGCATGATTTGCAATGAGCCATCATAGTCAAGGCTTATACATTGGTTGCCTAAAAGGTTTTTGAAAAAAAGAATGTCATTTATTTGAGAATGCGATAAGTTAACCTTCGTTTTTCTATCTTCGAATAGAGTGATAACACCGCTAGACATTCTAATTTCCTCTTTCATAAATTTTCATCAAGGCACTTTCAAAATCCGAAATTCCTGATTCATTCGCTTTTAATCCAAGAGGTACAATTTCTCCAGTTTTCTTTTCAAAGAAACGATCACCCACAATCTCTGTCACTTTTGATACTTCATTATAAAAGTACTCCATGAGCAACGGTAAAATCTTATAATACCATGCATGATAAAGATCCATCTTTGAAATGAGATCATCACTCAAGAAATAGCTGTGTCCAATTCTATGGTCACGGTCTATCATTTCAGTGATTTTTTCATTAATTGCATTCATGAGTTTTGCCGGGGAAACATTACCACCAATAGTTGGTGTTTTGCTTTCGACCAATGAAGAATCTGGTGCAATCTCTATAAATGCAAATCTTCTTCTAAGTGCCGTATCAAGTAGTGCTATAGATCTATCGCTTGTGTTCATTGTTCCTATAATGTAAATGTTTTTAGGCAGCGTAAATTCCTGTCCTGAATATGGCAAAAGGCAAGACAGCGAGTCCCTCTTGTCTTTTTCTATTAGCGTAATGAGCTCCCCAAATATTTTAGCTATATTGCCTCGATTAATTTCATCAATAATCAAGTAATACGGCTTCGATTGAACAGTCTTATCTTCTTTCACGTCAACAAGCTTCAACGCTTCTGCCGAATTGATTTTCAACTCATAAAGTGATGACAAAGTAAGTTGCTTTTCTTGGTTTAACTTAAAGACATCTACCGGCTCTTTTTCACAATCTTTGATCCACTTCACCTTACGTCTATGACTATAGCCAAATGAGTCTTCATCGGTATAGTAATAATCCGAGACAACAACGCCAATGAGCCGAATGGTTTTGATACTGTTAAAAATAAAAACAATATCTCCTATTTGCACTCTGCTTCTGAGCGTTTTTAGCATACCACTTTTATCCGCGTCATCTATTTGCTCATCGGTCCAATCGATCACACTTTCCTCGGGCCCATATCCAATAGCAATTTCTTCTTTAGCCTTTAATGCATTATAAATGTGTTCATCCATGTTTCGTCTTCCAAGTGAAACTTTCCAGACCTTACTCTCCCCGGTTGTATCTGCTAATACGTTATCCTTGATACCTTCTTTTCGTGCTTGAATTTTACATTCTTCTGATATTCTTCTCAGAACACCTGGCTTGATTTCATATTTTATATTTCCATTGTCGTCTGTCTCAGGTCTGAGCCCCTCAACAAACTCCTCATAAGAAAAAGCTTGGTGGAAAGTAATAAAACGCGCTCTACCTTGATCTTTAACTGCATTAAATGAAACAGGGTTGCCTTTTAGCGATTCAAACGCTTCAATGATTCTCATTGCCCCATAAGTTTTGCCAGTCCCCGGAGGCCCATATAAAATAATGTTCGGATTAAATTCCATAAGTCTTGCATACTGACTATAGGCTGATAAGTTTTCATCTAAATCTTCTTCTTCGCTACCATCGACTAACTCCATACCAGTCTGATTTGAACCTTTTGCTGTATATTGCTTTCTTCCTACTAAAATGTTGTCATATAAAGCGACCGCATTATCTGCGACAAAATACTTGTCTACTTCAAGTGCTGCTAATACTGCATTCAAATACTTTTCCTTTTTGGGTGCAGCATCTTTTTTAGCATCTGCAAAGTCGAGCAATTGGTGAAGAGAATATTTTTTAGTTCCACCATCAACTTTATCCTGATATAAGTTCCACAGGATACTGTGTCTTTGAAACTTTTGCCCGTTGTATTCAAGGATATCTTCAATACCCGCATCATTTAAGTTGTTGATCACAACACACAGATCAGAAGGTTTGAAGAAATTGGTATTCGTCATCATTTCATTCAAAATCACGAGAAATCTTCTCTGTGCCTTTTCAAAATCTATAGTATCGATGCTTGGGCAACTTTCTTCTAGTTCAATTTTGTGAAATCCATAACCTTTGGTGGATTTAATAGCCTTATTTAAAAGGTTCATTTCGGGAGCAAAATACTTACAGCAAACGATGTTTCCAGCAAGCGTTAGATCTGGAGAAAATGTCTTTACAACATCAAAAACGGCATTGATTGAGCCCTCGTGATTCTCAAACGTTTTTAGCTTCAACAACTTCCCAAAATAACCACCATGACTTGGCAGCACAAAGTCACCTTCTTTTAAGCCATTAAACCATGAAATTTCACGTTCATTGCTAACCTGATAATAATTCCCATCATATTGATCTTTCTTTGTAAATTTTCCTATAAACAGATTCTGCATGGTTAATCCTCCGCTTGCTCTTTATAATATTTTCCATTAAAAAATTCGAAAAAAAGGGCACCCAAATAAAACAAATCCTTATCTTACACAGATGTCCTTCATAATGTTCTATACACTTCTTACAAATTCATGCTATTCAAAATATCTCGCAGTTTGACTAGCTCTTCTTTTGACAAGGTAACACCCTTACCCATCTTTTCATGGTTAGGATCCCATTCTCTCAAATCATACTTTGGCTCTTTATCATTCCAACTCACAAGATTTAACTGTTTTGACCAGCCTTTTGTAGATTCTGATAATACACCAAGCATTTCTTTGATTTCATATTTTATTTCTGCCATTTGGATTCACCTCGTTATTTTCACACTTCTTATAGTTATCAGCTAAACCAATCCAAAATACTTTTCAACGAATCCCATCAACTAGTAACTCGCCTCATAAGTATAATTCCAAATAATAACACCTATAATAATATCATATTATCACTAGATGTGTCCATTAAAACGGATAGTGATTAAAGTGCCTGAGTTAATCTATTAATATTTTTCTTTATTGCATCGCTCAGTTTTATTATGTTTTCAGCTAAAAACTCCTTCACCTTCGGCAAATCTTATTCTTTAAAGGCATTGACACTTTCCAGAATAAAAGTAATTCTGGATATTTTCTTATCATTTACCCTATGCCAAGATAATAAAAATACAAGTAGTCATAAAGAAAACTTGTGAACTGAGAGGTAAAGGTAACTCGATACGGACAAAAACCGCCTTGAGTTGTAATTACAAGGCGGTTTTTTGTTAAGTAGTAGCCTTGTCACCCTTCATCAACGCAAGCCACTGCAGAATAATTATTATTATTTAAGCCAGTACAGACAATGAGCGCATAACCAAATCAACATCTTTGTTTTCAAGTTCTTGAATGATATGCAGATAGGTT
>JAFGVN010000121.1 GCA_016937975.1 Clostridia bacterium | reverse complement strand
TTAGGTTTTTTTGTGATGCAAAAAATAAGCAAAATATAATAATAATGTTTCTGAATAAGCTCTTGATTATTTATAAGATTGCTTATCATGCATCATAAGAACCGAAATGAAACTCAACAGTGCAGCAACCAAAACTAGAATTACTGCTGATTTATAAACTTCTTCTAAAATCATGCCAGTTTCACTTAATTTTTTTATTAGATACCCCATAGCTAAGCTTATTAATCCACTTCCTACAAATTCACCAATATTCACTAATGAAATAGCAATGCCAGTGTATTTTATTGGATTGATGTCTTTTACATTAGAAAAAACAAGGATATGACAAATAATGAAGATGCCCATAAAAAAATAAATGACTGGCCACTGACCTATTGGCGGTTGGCTTTTTTGAATCATCACAATATAAATCCATATCAGCAAATATCCCCCACTGGCTACAACGAGTATTTTCTTTATGGTACCACCTAACCAATCTGAAAGTTTACCTACTATTGGTGCGCCAATTATAAAACCATAGGTAATAAAGGATAAGTAATATGCTGCCTTTTCTTGAGAAATATGATAAACATTTTTCAAGTATCCTGAGCCCCAAAGTCCAAGTACTGCAGTTAAAGAGCCTACAAAGAAAACCATGACGAAGAAGTCAGGGTAATTTTTCTTATTGGTCAAAACAAATTTTAAACCCTCTTTTATATTTATTTTACTACTTTGATGTTCAGAATCCTGTACTAAAAAATGTATAGCGACTGCTAATATTGCCGTGATGATGCCCAATGTTACAAAGGTTTCTCTCCAGCCATAGTGAATAGCCACATAGGTTAAGGGAATGGTCGCAAAGAATGCACCAAAGTTACCAAATAAAGAGGTAAAGCCTGACAGTGTGGAATACATGTTTTTCGGGAACAAAGTCGCTTGTAGTTTCATAATGGATACAATGATTACAGCTGTACCAATGCCAACCAATAATCTTGCAAAGTAAGATAAATAAAGTACATGGGTAAGACCAAACAAAACTGAACCAATGGCTGTAAGTGCCATACCGTAAGTGCATATTTTTCTAACACCAATAGTATCTACCATAATACCTACTGGTAACTGCATCAAAGCATATCCGTAAAAAGTCATTGCTGTTAAATTTGCAATTTGCAAATAATCCAAATGCATATCTCTTGTCAACAGATCCTCTACAGAGCCTATTGCCAGTCTATGAAAAAATACTATTACAAATGCAAAAACCAAGATGCCCCAAGATAAATATCGATTTACTGTTTTCATAAATTCTCCCATTATTTTTATAGACGAAATATATTCTCTTCTATTATACATGAATTTTGATTTCTGTCATCCCTTTTGTATTGGGTAGACCCAACATAACCTGAATTCGTTGAAATTACTACATTTGACATTTTCTTCACATTTTCATGAAAACGTGCAAACATTTTCCTGATCGATTTTTCAATGCTATGGGATGTGGTATGGATAAGAGCCTATACTGCTTTAAAAATTTCTTAAAAAAATTTAAAATTTGCTATTGATGTGGCATGGACTCGATATATTATACTTAAATCAGAAACAAGGAAGGAGGTCATCATGATCAAGAAATTAAGAGCTAAGAAAACATACAAATCAACTCAGTTAAATCATATGACACCTGAAGAAAGAGATTTTGTTCGTTTTAAACTTGAACTATTATAAGGAGGTTTAACATGAGAATCATGCGTAAATCAAGCCAAAAAGAAAAAGATTTAAAAATAGACAGAGCTATGAGAGACATGGCAATTCAATTCAATGCAATATTGTTAAAATAAACATTTAATTATACTAACCATAAGAAGAACAGCACTAGACCCAGTGCTGTTTTTCATTTTTTGATTTGGTGGATTTTTATTCACTTTTATTTTAAATCAAGACGCATGGTATACATGCTTTCTCCTGGTGGGTAATCCTTAATCTCTCCAATAATTTTAAATCCAAATTTCAAGTAAAAGTCTCTTGCTTGAAATGAAAAAGTCTGCAGACAAATAAAATTCACATGCTTCTCTTTTGCAATGTCTATGAGTTGATTTAACAACTTTCTACCGATGCCCTTTTTCCTATACTCTGCCTTAATAAAGAATTCATCCAGATAAATCATCTCCCAATACATAGAAGCAGATATGCCTCCTATGATTCTTCCCTTATCTTTTTCAGTAATCAGAATAGGCTTTACATAATCCTCATCACGTGAAATTTTATGGTAATAGGAGACTTCGTCGTTATGGGATTTTATACTTTCTTTTAAAAATGTTATCACTTCTACATCTTTTTTAAAGGATATATCCATAGTAACCCCTTTCTATCTTAAGTTCATTTTATCAACAATGAGGATGAACTTGCAACTTTTCTTTTCTATTGATTATAGGTAAAAAAAAGCCGGCTATGCCGACTTTTACCATTCTAAAATAACTTTACCTGATTGACCACTTCTCATAATTTCGAAGCCTTTTTCAAACTCAGTATATGGGAATTTATGAGTAATAACTTCTGAAATGTCTAGACCTGATTGTAACATCGATGACATTTTGTACCAAGTTTCATACATTTCTCTTCCATAAATACCTTTGATCCATAAACCATTGAATACAACTTTGTTCCAGTCTACTCTTGTTTCAGGACCTTGAATCCCTAACATAGCAATTTTTCCGCCATGGAACATGTTATCTACCATGTCTTGGAATGCTGATGCATTACCTGACATTTCCAAACCAACATCAAAACCTTCCTTCATGTTGAGTTCGTTCATAACATCTTTAAGTTTTTCTTTCATTGGGTTTACAACACGTGTTGCACCTAGCTTTTTAGCTAAGTCCAAGCGATAATCGTTAACATCGGTTACCACAACATGTCTTGCACCAGCATGTTTAGCTATTGCAGCTGCCATACAACCAATAGGACCTGCACCTGTAATTAAAACATCTTCCCCTAATAAATCAAATGATAAAGCTGTATGTGCAGCATTTCCAAGGGGATCAAAAATGGATAACACTTCCTCTGGAATTGTTGGATCACATAACCACACATTTGTTGCAGGAATTGAAGCATATTCTGCGAAAATACCTGTTCTATTTACACCAACACCCATTGTATTTTTACATAAGTGTCTTCTACCTGCTAAACAGTTTCTACATTTACCACAAACGATATGACCTTCGCCTGAAACAAGATCGCCTACCTTAAAACCAGTAACACCTTTACCTAATTCAACAATTTCACCAACAAACTCATGACCGATTGTCATCGGTACTGGAATTGTTGCTTGTGACCATGCATCCCAATTGTAAATATGTACATCTGTACCACAAATTGCAGTTTTTTTCATTTTAATTAGGACATCAAAATCACCAATTTCAGGTACATCTACTTCTTCAAGCCATAAACCTTCTTTTGCATATTTTTTAACTAATGCTTTCATTTTAGTAGCCATTAACGTTCCCCCTTCATATAATTAAATAGTAATGGTTTTTAATGGTTTTGACAACAATTTTGTGATGAAATTATGTAATTATTTTGTAATACTTTTCACCAATTTTTTGTGTTTATTCCTCTTTAATTCAGTATTTATCCCTAGTGAATTTTTTAAATGTAAGATTTAGTTAATATCATCTCTTATGAAATCATGCTAAGATTAAAAATGTAATATTACAAAATACATGTGTGAGTAAATATGATGAAAGGAGTGTTGTAAGAGATCATAAAGTTAAATGGATTACGTTTCACAAATCGCCTAAAATATCGTAGCTTCAAGAAGCATATAATCCTATTTTAATTCAATAGTGTGTTTGCAACTACTGGTATGAACGAATTCAAGACTTTATAACACTTATACCATTTAAAACATTTTATCATGATGAGATGTGTTCAAACATGACGACCTAATGTTTAGAAAATCCACTAATTTTTCTGAACAAGAATGACCTCAGTGGTCTATTCTACCAAACACCATTTGGTATAAAATTTAATCGGAATGTACTACCTGGGAGGCTTATGCCTCTTTTTCCTTTTTTTGATTCCCTTGACACCAGATTTATTTAGCGTTAATATATACATAGTAATACTAAGTGATAAGTAAAGGAAAATACAATGGAAATAAATCAACAATTAAAAAAAGGTGTCCTCAACATTTTAATTTTAAATAGTATCGCCAAAAAAGATCAGTATGGCTACGAACTTATTCAAGAGCTTCAAGAACTTAGTGACGATTACTATACCCTAAAGGAAGGTTCACTTTACCCTGTTTTTTATCGTTTGGAAGACTTAGGCTTCATAGAAAGTTATAAAGTAGAAGTTGGCGATCGAAAGGTGTCCAGAAAATATTATAAAATCACGGAAAAAGGATTATTGGAACTTAAAGAGATGAAAGCAACATGGTGCTTGTTTGTCGAAAAGACACAAAAAGTCATAGGAGGATGTCATGAATCATAAAGTTTATGTAAAAAGGGTTCTATCTTATATCGATTGCACGTCTAGTATGAAAAAAAGATTAAAAGAAGATATTGAAATGTCCATTGAAAATCGAATGGAAGATTTAGAAACTGACATCGAGGCAGTCATGGGTGATCCAAAGTCCTTTGCCATGGAAATCATTGATTATCATGACTTGAAGCTTATGTCAGGTTTTGAGTATATCTCATCAAGCACTTTTTTGGGTTTGCCACTTGTCCATATTACGGCTAAACGAAATGGTATTGCAAAAGGGATTATTGCCATAGGTCTTCGTTCCATTGGTGTTTTCTCTATTGGGATTTTAAGCCTGGGAATTTTTACTTACGGTGTCATAGGTCTTGGATTATGTTCTGCTTTTGGTTCTGTTGCCATATCAGGTTGTTTTAGTATGGGTGCAATCGCGCTTTCTGGGTTATTTTCTCTTGGTGCTTTATCTGGTGGTTATCTCTCTATTGGTGCTTTAAGCTTTGGAAAAGTAGCAATTGGTGATATTGCCTATGGACAGCTCGCTTTATTTAAGACCCAGGGTTATGGAAATACCCTCTTATCTATTTATGGCAATCATGAAGGTATACGACTTGCTCTTCAAGAGCATTTAAACAATAGCTTTATTATAGATATGATTATGGAACTTATTTCTGTAATGTAAAAATCGGCTTTTCAGCCGATTTTTTAGTCTTCAGATTTTAACATCAACGGTAAAATTAATAGGGTCATAATAAAGGCATAAAATACACCAATCGATAAGGATGCTCCCAGAGATGCAATGCCTCTATAGCTTGAGAAGATTAAACTGCCAAAACCACAGATAGTGGTTACAGTGGTTAATAAAATAGCTCTTCCCACACTTGCAAATAAGTATTCAATCTTCACAACACCGGTTTTGTAATGATGTAAAATATGCACACCATCATCAATACCAATACCAATAATTAAAAGGATTGCGAGGAAATTCATCATGTTGAATTTCAAATCAATGAGTTCCATCGTTCCTACTGTGAAAATCATAGTCAACACCAATGGCAGTAATGCCAACAAAGTATATTTAATGGATCTAAAATGTATCATTAAGATGATTATTAGAATTACTACAAGTAAACTGCCTATGAAGACAAGTTCTTCAGAAGCTGAATCATAAAGGACTTTCATGAAGATTGGCGTCCCCGTGATTTTGTTGCTCACTTCATTCAAGTCATCAAAGAAAGCTCTGCCCTTTTCACTGGTTAAATTCGACCAAATATCAAAATCAGGACAGACTGTTATCAAATATTCTTTTCCATCCTTGGAAACAAACTGATTTTTATAATTCTCAGGCAACTGATCCGGTGTAAGGGTGTTTACACTTAACATTTCATCAGAGATGTTTTCCATTTCTTCATAGAAATCTGCTACAAAGGACTCAGTAGCCCCATTAAGTAGACTTGCATCATATGGGTATTTCATTTCATATGGTAATGCCTTGATTTGCTCAATAAGGTCTAAACGTTGATTTTGAACTTCAGATTTTGGTAAGAAGCTTGCAACACTAACAACTTCTTTAACACCTTTAACCTTTTCAAAGGCACTTTGATATTGATAAACATCCTCTAGATTATTTACTGCAATTGAAAATGAGTCAGCACTCATATCATATTCATCTACCAAGTGATTCATCAACTCAATTGATCTTAATCCTGCAGGTTCCAAGTTCATTAAGTTCAAGTCAAATTCAGCTTTTGTAGCATGGTAACCCATGAAGACTGTTGACAATACAAGAACAACAATAATAGCAATTCTTTGTTTTCTTACAAAGGAAGCAATCTTTCCAATCCACTTGTAATGACCTTTAATGGAAGCCATTTTTGTATGTTTTTCTTTTTTAAGCATCAATAAAGATGGCAACACCCAGAACACGCTTATTAAAGTTGAAATAATACCTAATCCCATAATAGTTCCAAGTTCAGATAACAATTCAAGTTGTGAGGCATTGAGTGCTAAAAAGGCTACAGCGGTTGTCAAAGCCCCAGTAATAATACCAGGACCACTAATTTCAATAGCATGCTCCAATGCAACTACTTTTTCGATACCATTTGCTCTTCTCTCCGTATAACTACTATACATATGAATAGCATAATCGATACCTAAACCTAGAAGCATTGCTGCAGAAAAGGCTGTCATCATGTTCAAACGTCCGATAACCAATTGTGCAAGACCAACTGTCCAAATAATGCCTAAAATCAATGGAATAAAAGCCAAAATTGGTGCTGAATAAGATTTAAAGGCAAAGTACAAAATGGCTAGGATCAGTGCGACTGCTAAGATGGTTGTAAAGGAAGAATCCGATTCTATACTAGCAGTTTCATCTCTTGCAACAATGTGCATACCAGTTGCTTCAAGTTTCGTATTTTGATAATTTGCATTAACTTCACCAACAGCTTTTTCGATAGCTTCAACACCAGGTTCTAAATTTTTTAAATCCATAATGTCAAAACTCGGTTGGATCATTAATAAGGTCATATTCTGATTTTCATCCGTCATGAGAGGATTACCAGCATAAAAACCTTTAATCATTCCTTTTAGCTGATCGGTATTCCCATCATAATTCTTGGCATAGTTAAGAATTTCCTCATACTGATAAGACATGTATTCATCTAACAGCTTTTGTGATTTCAAGTATTCAGCAGTAGCAACAAAAGCTTCATAGTTTGGGTTTTTTACTATTGCTGCCATACCTTCTAATTCACTATCCGGAGCAAGTAGCAACCCATAATCAATTACAAAGTTTTGATCTAAACCGGTTGTAATGGATAAAACATATTCGTCTAAAGCTGTGATCTTCTCTTCAAGGTCAGATACGGCTTTATTCATTTCTACAGTATCCTCTCCCTCTACGACAACAAGGATGTTGCTTAGCGTTGGAAACTGCTCTATGATTCTATTGTATTCCTCTACAGCTGGATTGCCTTTCGGTGCCAATGCTACCCAATTCAGTTCCAACTCCAACTGAGTTGCTAATGCAGCTGCTATAATGGTAATGAGAAATGCAACTGCTAAAATCATTTTGGGATGTTTGGTGATTAATTTGACATTGTGCTTTAAGATATTTTGAAACATCTTTATTCTCCTTCAATTCGGTATTCCAGTTCAAAGGTTAATTTACTTTCTATACGTTGAAATAACGCTTCTTTTGTCATCTCTTTATCATAAAGAAAAATCATTATTTCATACATTAAAATTGAAAATATATTCTCAGCGAGATACCTTTTGTTGCAAGGTTTCAAGATTTTCTTTTCAATTAACTCACCACAGAAATTTTCCATTTCGTCGATGTACTGAAAATCTAATGCTGCTAACTTTTGAATCATACCTGTTTTTTTCCGACTTGCGTTCATGAGGGTTATCCCAATTTCTAGCAACATTTTTTTGGGTAACAGCAACAATTTTTTTGTCACTTTGATGACAAATTCCATGAACATATCTACTACACCAATACTAAGATCAGCAATTACGGGTTCTTCCAAAGCTTCTGCATATTCAGAAGTTAGAATTTCCACAAGAATATCCGATTTGGTTTTAAAATAATTGAAAATCGTACCTTCTGCAACCCCTACTTTTTTTGCAATTTGACTTGTGCTAGTCTTGTCATAACCTTGTTCAAAAAACATATCCTTCGAAGCATTGAGTATTTCTTGTTTGATTACTTCTTTTTTTTCTTTTCCAATGCGCGCCATGGAACCTCCTTAAATATGAGTACACTCATATGAGTACACTCATATTCTACTGCTACCCTTTAATCTTTACAAGCGTAATTTGAAATTTTTTTTAGTTTTATTCAAAACTTACAGGCCTTAAGCTTTGAAATTACATGGTTTTTCTATAAAAAAAATTTGATGATTTACATCATCAAATTCTCAATTTCCTTAAAATGCTTCATACTCGCTAACCAATCTACAGGGATTTCTGATTCTCCATGATATGCACCTAAAACGGCTCCTATGACCATACCTCTCGCTGCAGAATCTCCTCCACACATTACGTTTTGAAGCAAAGCTTTTTTGAAATCATCTTCAAATCTTAAAATAAAATACAAGGCAGCTGGAAAGGCATAACCACTGTCACAACCCTGTCCCAGTTTTTTTATAATGGTTTCAGGCATTTCATTGAGTAGATTCTTTACAGCCCTTATTTCATTAAACAAGTTATTCGAAATCTCTTTTTCAAGTAAATCAATAGCTTCACTAGGTTTTGCACCTTTTAAGACTTCATAAGTCAATAAAGCAAGAAACTTTGTACGTTCCAATAATTTTGGATCATCATGAGTCCATTCCGTACATCTTAAAACTTCACTGACCCCTTCATCCATATGGTTATGGTTCAAATAAATTATCGGTGCAAACCCAATCATTCCACCTAACTCACTGGAATGAGAGCCTAGCATAGTTCCTCTGCTCAGTTGTTCCAATGTCACTTTGGTTGCATGATCCATATAGCCATTATAATGATCATAATAAGCTTTGAAATTCTTGTAGAAGGTTTTTTTCTCAAGTTCTTGATTCACCTTGATGTATTGGAAAATCATCAAGGCATAATCCCCATAATGGGTGAAATCCCCTTTCTCTTTGGTTTGGTGATAATGGGTAATTGGTGCCGTTAAGCCTTGAATAATTCCTAATTTTTCTTTGATGTCTTCAATATTGTACACCCAATGTGGTCCTAAAGATAATGCATCAGCCACAAATGAGCCCAATACCATTCCTCTCAATTTCGTCATGGGTCACCTCCACTGTATATATACCAAAAAAAACTTGGTTCCAATCAAGGAGCCAAGAGTTTTTCTTGAATCAATTCCCATATGTTCATTTCATAATCCGTTGTGACCATTGATGGTATATTGCCTAAATGCCATAAGCTGATGCCACCTAAATTATATTTTATAGCCAAATTGATCTTAGCCAATAAACTGCTTTCATTTTCATACCATATGGTGTTAAGTTTATGATTCTCATCTTGATAAACCACATATGGATTTTCATATAGTGTACTGTATTTAAAATTATTTGAATCTAATTTATTAAATCTTTCCATAAGCTTATTGTAATCAGGTGTAAAACGTGTCATTTGGAACTGATTGTCCCCCTGCCATTGGACAACGGATAAATTTAATTGCAATAAAACTTTTGATTTTTGATGGACTGAGAGTTCTTTCGTTGCGTTGAGTAAATCCTCTTCTACAGATGCAATAGGTGTAATCGGCTGATTCACAAAACCATCTGACAAACTGATAATTGATTTTTCTTTAGTTTCATAATCATGAAGCATTAGAATCATATAATCAACTGTATCGACAATACTTTTGTAGTCATAATCTCTCGGTTGTAAAGCGACACTCACTTGTTTTGAGGTTTTCAGTGACGCTTTCAAATCCTTTAAAAAGAAAACATAATCATCATAAAAAGCAGAAGGAATGTTTTCAAAATCCATCACGACACCATCAAAGGAAGGCTGATTTTCTTCAGGAAAAAGCAATAATGATTTTATCTCATTGATCAGACTCACTTTTTGACCAAAAATAATATCAAAATTTTTATCTGCATAAATATTAAGATATTTTTTTTCATCATTCATCACCATTTCATATCCAGATGGTATAAACATGGTATTGTTGTTAATAGATGAAGTATTGAGAAATACTTCATCATCCTTGATCATAACTTGACTCCAAGCATATGTTATGTTTGTATTATCAGGATTGTAAATTTGATAATTTTGATAGCTTGATTTGCCATAATATAAATTAAAATGTTCCAACTTTTGTTCAATACGCACTAAGGATTCATCAGGGTCCCATGTAACTTCAGCGCCGGTTCCTCTTGCAATTACAGCAAGTGGTACATAAGTTCGATTATTAATGATTACGGGTACCATATCAGACATATAAACAACGCCATCAATTAAAATCTCTGGCTTGTTAATTTGCATCTCTATGGTATGACTGCCTCTTAAACATCTTACCTTTTGAGTAGCTTCATCCCAAGTGACTTCGTATCCAAGGATATCCATTAAAAACTTAATTGGAACGATTGTTCTTCCATTTACAATATAAGGGGGTTCTTCAAGTTGTACTTTTTCTCCATTAACCTCCAATTGTACAGATGTCGTCAATGGGTAGTTCACATTATTAACGGTTACCATTTCTTCAGCAAATGTAAAATTACCTAGTAAAAATATAATTAACAAGACTTTCTTCATACAAGACCTCACGGATTGATTTCAACAAAATCATTTTATCACGGACATATGTACACTGTGTGTACATGTAAATATATGTCATTCCTTTTTAAAAAAAATAACAGGAATCCTGTTATTTGATATCATAAAAAAACTTATTCATTATTTCGCCCAAATAAATGCCAGTTGTCATAAACATATTATCAACTGTCACATTTTGTTTCGTAAACACTATAATCTCTTCGTTGCACCCAATAGCTTTAAGGGTAACTTCTGTCAAATTCTCGTTTTCTGTTACATGGATTACTTGACCTATAATTTCAATGGGTAATCCAAGAGCTTCTTCAGAAAGTAGTGAATAATCCACTTGATTAGAAACTTCCATGAGCAGATCCAAATCATAAAGATTCACAACTTCACAAGCTAAATTAAAATTATCATAGGGATCTAACATCCATTGATATTTGTTTTGAAGATCCTTTAAAAAAATATTTTTTGCTTTATAAGTATCATACTGATCTTCGTCTAAAATTCGTCCAACAAGGATATGACATTCCATCAAATTAAAAGGTTCTTCTCCTAATGGAATCAAGGTAAGATTATCGGTTATAATCGGTGTTTCAAAAGTAAAATTCTGACCGCGCACTTCCTTTTCAAAAGTACCGGTTTTAATCATGAAACTGGCCATGCTTTCACTGATGACATGAATGCCATAAACCGCTTCAACTTTGGTAAATACAAATTGTAGCGTATCACTTTTGGATACCACTTGATATGTATCTTCATTCCAGTCAATTAAAGATTCATCTGGATAAGAAGTTAATTCTGCATATAAAGGCATCCATGGATCATAAACAAAATGACTTGTCACTTCATTTTTCTCCATTGGCATAGGGTGAACATCTTCTAAAGTATATGGGATTTCTTTATGTTCCTCACTGCAACCAACCAGTATTAGAATCATTAATGTTAACAGAATTTTTTTCATCACATGCTCCTTGTAATTTTATTTTATCACAAAGTTGCAGTATGAACATACAAATTCTATAATTTATAACGATGTCTTATTTGCTCGGTTTCAATGGCTTCT
>JAFGVN010000020.1 GCA_016937975.1 Clostridia bacterium | reverse complement strand
TCAAAATGTCTTTAAACATTTGATATTTGCATGGTTTTTAATATCTATGGGTAATCCAATTAAAAAAGCTTATTTACCGACAACCTCATTTTTTATTAAAATCAAGGGCGATGATATTTTACCTCTTCAATTAAAGGAGGAATTATGACGAGAAAAAAACGACGTTTGATACTACAAACAGAAATGACTTATGTAGATGTATTTGAAGAGTTTATTAGGCATAAAAGGATTGTTGGCTTAGCTGAGGAAACAATTAATGCTTACACTTACAACTTTAAATATTTAGGAAAATTTATTGATGTTGAAAATGAGCTGATCAAAGATATTGATCCCAGAGTTCTTCTCAGTGACTATGTTGAATACCTGAAGACAAATACAAATATACAACCAATTACAATTGCAACATATATTAGGCATGTTGTACCAGTATTGAAGTATGCTATAAGCCGTGAATATATTGAAGATTTCAAAGTTGAGTATCCCAAATATCAAAATCCTATAAAAGAAATCTATACAGAATGGGAGTTGAAAACCTATCAGAAGGGACGCTTGGAAAGGAATCATGTATATTTTGCCTAAAGGCAAATCCTTTGATTTCTTAACACAAAGAAAGGTGACAGATCTGATGAACCATTTCAACAGTGTTTCACGGAAAAGGTTGAATGGTGTTACGCCATTCAGTTTAGGAAAACGATTGTTAAATGATACGTTTATTGATGCATTGTCGATAAAAAGAGATTCCTGCTGATGAGATCAAACTGACAGAAAATCTCGTAGATCCGACATACATCAAAAGGACAATACTTGAAGGCTTGATCAAACAAAAAATCGGATAGATATCGCGGAAGTTAAAACTGCAAACATTAGACCTGCGGATCTTACTTTTACAATGAATTTCCAGTGGTCGTTTTCCTATGCGAAAAACCGACAATTTTAGTTGATTAATAGTATTATACATGTGTTTTGAACTAAAACTAAGAACATGTGGAATGAAAACAACGGATTTTACCCTTACAATGACTTAAGTCTAGGGAAAACAGAAGTTAGGTTTTCATTCAAGCTTTTTTATACTTTATATATACTTGAGGCTTTCAAAGCTAGTGGCAAAGGGGTACTGTTAGCAACTGGTAGTATGTGGGAATGCATAAATATACCTGGCGACATTTTATCACATTTAATCATAGTAAAATTACCATTTCCAATACCAGATCCTTTGAGTGATTATGAGAAGACCTGCTTTAAAACGACTGATGATTATGTTAAAGAAGTATTGGTGCCTCAAATGCTCATAAAACTTAAGCAAGGTGCAGGGCGGCTTATAAGAAATGAAACCGATTCAGGTGTTATATCTATATTAGATTCAAGGGCAGCATCTGCTGGGAAATATCACAACTCAGTTGTTGCAGCTCTGCCTGAGTGTGATACAGCATCAAGTATTGAAGACATAAGGAAGTTTCTACTTGTGAAAAAAGTTAAAACATACTTTATATAAAGAGGTAATAAGACGGGATATGTACTCCTAATAATATACTTCTTGATATCAGAACTGTTCATCTAATGTAATGGAAAATATGTTTTGTCATATTTCAATCGTTTAAATATCTTGATAATATGACAAACGACGCGTATAATATAATTATGGAGGTGTATTTATGGACCTAAATATTAAAATTGGAGAGAAAATATCTAAGTTAAGAGCAGATAGCGGGATATCTCAAAAACTATTAGCAGAATATTTGTCTGTTGATCAAAGCTATATTTCAAAAATTGAAAAAGGTGAAAGACCAGCAAACTTAGAACTATTATCAAATTTGTCATCTTTGTTTGGATGTACATTAGACTATTTCAATGAAGAAGCTACTGCTTATTCACCTTTGGCAATTGCATTCAGAGCGGATTCAATTGGTGCAGAAGACTTGAAAACTATTTCGATGATACAGAAAATAGCACTGAATTTAAAGTTTATGGATGAACTCAGTTAAGGCGATGGTGATATGAAGAAAAATGATATTGAAATAAATGCAGAAGCTATTGAACTTAGAGATAAGTTTGGTCAAGATAATTTTGGAGCAGTTGATATTTTTTCGATGATTAGTGATAGCGATGAAATCACAGTGGTTTTTTATCCAATGTCGGAAAATTTGAGTGGCCTGTGTATTAGAGAAGAGAAGAATAAAATAATTGGAATTAACTCAAAACTTTCATACGGAAGACAAAGGTTCACAATGGCTCATGAACTATATCATCTTTATTATCATGATAGATTGGGTGCGACATTATGCCCTAAAGATCTGGATTCAAAGAAAGATCCTATTGAAATTGAGGCAAATACATTTGCATCATACTTTTTAATGCCATATGAGGCTCTAAGATCATTTGTAACTGAAAAAATTAATAAAAAGAAGGGTGAACTAATGCTTGAAGATGTTGTTAGAATTGAACAGCATTTTGGCATGAGTCGTATGGCTACATTATGGAGATTGGTTAAAGAAGGTTATTTATCTTTCGAGGATTCGAGTAGCATGAAATCAGGTATCGTAGGTTCCGCATTAACACTCGGTTATGATGATAAACTATATAAACCAACGAAAAATGAAAGACAGTACTTCACATTAGGAAAATATATAAAACAAGCTGGAAAGCTTATTGATGAAGATAAAATTTCTAATGGAAAATATGAAGAATTGCTCCTGAATGCTTTTAGAAGTGATATTGTCTATGGGCTTGAAGATGAAGGAGAAGAAATCTATGACTGATCAATATTTTTATGATACAGACTGCATTTCTTCTTTTTTATGGGTGAATAAGGAGAACCTATTATTAAAGCTTTTCCCAGGTAGGATTATTGTTCCGAATCAAGTTTATAAAGAGCTTTCTCATCCTAGTATTCCGCATATAGGAGAAAAGATCAACAAGCTGAAAGACGATAACGAGATTGAAATTAAAGATATTGTTGTCGGAAGTGAGGAATATAAATTATATATTGAAATGACTCTAAGACCTGATGCAGGGGTAAAAACAATTGGAGATGGAGAAGCTGCTGCATTAGCTCATGCAAAAGTAAGTAATGGCATTGTAGCAAGTAATAATTTGAGAGATGTTATGTATTACGTCGAAAAATATGATATAAAGCACATTACAACGGGTGATATTTTGAAGTTGGCTTTAAAAGAAGGATTTATTACTGAAGATGAAGGTAATGTAATTTGGAAAAAGATGATCCAGCGTAGAAGAAAACTACCTACAGTTACATTTAGTGAGTATCTCTTATTTAAAGATTAGACAGTAATTGGACTATTTAGACCTGTATGAAGGGGACAGAAACGGTGAAAAAAGAAATTGATTATATGGAACCTATTTCCATTGCAAATAATAGCAAGAAAGCTTTTTGTGAAGAATGCAGAGAATATAAACCATATATTGTTAAAGTTATAAAAAGATCAAAAGAGAATGATCACAAAAAAGTGAATTTTAATGAAAAACTGTCCTATTGCTCTTATTGTGGTTGTGAAATCTTTGTATCTGAGTTGAGGGATGAGAATTTGTCAGAAATGAATAGTGCCTTTATCGCACTTAAGGAAAAAGAACGTGATTAGAAAACGATTGAATATGAAAAATGACTTGTGAGAAACCATCCTATTATCTAGTAGTGATGGTTTTTTTACATTTAAGATTACAAATATACCTAAGTAAAGCTAATATAAGTACATTTGTAGAAATGATTGTGCCTTCTTGAACCATTTGGTTTTAGGAGGCTTCTTTTATGCACCGAAAAAATAAGCGAAACGTTGACCCTAAACAATCAGAAGTTATAGTATGAAATCAAAGTAGCGCTATTACTCTGATGTATAGGTGAT
>JAFGVN010000019.1 GCA_016937975.1 Clostridia bacterium | reverse complement strand
TTAGGTGTAATTCTATGGGGATTTGTGATTCCTGATATCAAAAAATCACAAGTACAATGATGAGACTTCTTTGAGACTAATTTGACATTTTTGTGATACATAAATGGAATTCGATTAGGACGATAGAGGAACTTGTCTGGTACTGACACGGTATTTTGTGACTGATATACTAACCATACTGGGAATAGAATTACTTTTTGAAGCATGTGGTAGCAAGTTAGAAAAAATAGAAAATGGTATTGAATAATTAAGTGGCGATTGATATCCTTTAATTAATCCTTGTTATTTTTTTCTAATGTTAAAGTACCACCGGTTGAGTGGCAGAGATATAAGAGATGATTGCTCGTTTTGATATTGAGCAAGATTCTAGGATTTTGCTGCTCTTGCGATGATTTAAGAAAAAATAAAAATAAAGTGTAGCCCTTGAAGATGAAAATCCATCCTCAGGGGCTTTCTTTATGCCCAGAATTATGGTGATAAAAATTGAATAGTGACTCCGGCACTTTGTATTGGAGGCATTTTAGTGAGCTGCACAGTTATGTGTGGTTTTTTTATTGCCTTCAATAAGGAGGTGTAGGATATGGTCACAAAATATGTACAGCCTATTCGTGGTCCGTAACTTTTGAATTTGAACTTAACAACAAACTAATTCAAATTTGGAGGTTACGACATGAATAAGAAAAATGAAAATAAAACAGAAAGAAAAGCATTTTATATTCCAATTGATGGGAAACTTTATGAAACATCTGAAGAAATATATACGGCTTATTATCGTATGGATCGTAGAGAAAGGTATCTTGATGAGCGCAGTAGAAAACATGAACTATCACTAGAAAACTTATCAGACTCAGAATATCCAGTAGAAAGTAAAATGGTAGATCAGCCTGTTAGCGTGGAAGATGAAGTTATTACAGGAGTAATGATTGAGAACTTGCTAAAGGCTTTGAAAACTTTATCTGAAGAAGAGAAATGGCTCATCAATGAGCTGTTTTTTTGTGGGAAAAGCGAAAGGGAGTTGTCTGCGGAAACAGGTGTTCCTAGAAAGACAATTTCGTATAGAAAAGAGAAGATACTCAATCGATTAAAAAAAGTGATTAAAAACTAAAAAAATTTTCGCCCTCCCCCCTGACTTTTTCGGCTTAAGAAGTGAGGGTGATTTATTTTCCCCATGAACATTGAAAAATAGTAGAACAATAGTGCTACTCATAAAAAGTGTTTTAGATACGTTACCTTATGTCCGAAAGGAAAGCGACGAAGTAGATGCGCTGTGAAGATCTAAAAGATCTGAGCGATAACATTGGGCTGAAATTATCAAGTGGCATTGATAACTCGCCATGACACATAAGGGAAAACTTAAAGATACTTCTGCCAAGTCCTAACTCATCGTATGGATGGCAGCTTCTGTAGAACCAGGAGAGAATGCAGCTTTAGTCTGGAAGCCAATGGCTTTTGCTGTTTCTATGAGATCAGTGCCAGTGATCGTCTAAACATGTTTATTAAAATTATTTGAATGATTAATGGAAGGCTTAACAGCAGAATTCTGATGCAAAAGATATTGCCATGGAATTGTGCTGTTAAGTGTAAACGATATTAAAAGAAAGTAGAGGATATCAATGAACAGCATACCTATCAACACGAATACCTCGAGTGTTTTAAATATATTGAAGCAGAAGAAAGTCATACACGAAGAATCACAAGGATTATTTCTTATAAAAGACTGCCTGCTAATTGAGCATTTCACGGGTAAGACCTATACTTACCGTCTGGTGAACTATATGGATGGAAAACAAGAGTATTTATTTCATAGAAAGAAGCCAATAGATCGAAGCAACTATCGAGAAATTGCGCTTAAAATAGCAGACTCAAATTTATTTGGTTCTGATTATCCAAGAACTGGACTAGAGATGATCGAATTCATTTTCAATAAGGTTTTTACGAACTTAGGTTATGTATTAAGGCAGGAACAAGTGAGCTTAGCAAAACACATGTACCAAGTAATGACTGATGAAAAAATCTCAATGAGCGATATACCAGTTGGACTCGGGAAAACACATGCTTATCTTGTTGCTGCTATTGTATATAAGATGTTTCATAAAAAAAACAAAATGAATCCAATCATCATTTCAACATCAAGTATTGAGCTTAAAAAAGCGATAGTAAAAGATTATATACCTGAGATTTCAAAAATGTTAATGGCATTTGGGATTATTGAAAGACCTGTCACTTGTATTCTGAGAAAAGGAAAAGACAATTATCTCTGTGACAGGCGTCTTAAGGATTATGTTGCGTCTCTTAATCCACATGAAAAGATTATGAGTGAGTTCCTTTCACTTACAAAACTAATGGAAAGCAATGAAATTGATCTTGATGAAATAGATGGCATTTCAGGTTATGACAAAAGAAAGATCTGTGTAAATCTAAATAATTGCATGACCTGTAGTGTTCAAAGCAGCTGCAGATATCAGAAATATTTGAAGAATGCTAAAAAAACAGGACATGACCTACAGATTTGCAATCACAATTACTTTCTAGCGGATGTCATTAGAAAAAGACGTGGACTTTCTGGATTGTTTCCAGACTATGATAAAGTCATTATAGATGAAGCGCACAAACTTAAAGACGCAGCTAATCAAATGTATGGGACTTCGATCTCTCAAAAAGAAATCTTTAAGACTTTGAAGAAAGCAATGCCTAAAAATGATAATTCAACCATGAAGAAAATGCTGATGAGGCTTTGTAATGAAGCGATTATCTATAATGATAAGTTTTTTAATGAGTTGATTGAGCAAATCCCAAAGGAACTTCAAGAAGAGGATATTGAGAAGTACAAAACCCTAATCACACAGCGAGCAAGGGTTCTCTTGAGTCGAGTCACAGCAAACCTAGAAGAGATTCATCATTTTATAAATGACAGGGATAGAAAACTAGCTGCAGATATAAGAAGACTTTTAAGAAACATGAAAGTAATTAATAGATGTCATATTATTTATTGGCTGGAGATGCCATATTCAAAAGGGCAGACAATACTTGCATCAGTACCAATAACCTTAAGTCAGGAATTAGGAGAAGATTTATGGTTGAGTGATAAGTCATACATTTTGACATCGGGAACAATTGCTGTAGAAGGTGATTTTAAGTACTTTAAGAATGAGCTGGGCATGAAAAAGATTCCTTCAACAAAACTTAAAGAACTCAGTAAAGACAGTCCTTTCAACTTTAAAGAGAACTGCCTTTTGTACATTTCCGAGAACACAACATATCCAGATTATGATAACAAAAAATACATGGAAGGTTTGACAGATGAGATTGAAAAACTGGTTGTTGCTTCGAATGGTCATGCATTAGTATTATTCACATCGTATAAACCACTTAGACATGTTTACCAAAGTCTAAAAGAAAGTGTTTCGGATATTCCCCTTTATCAGATGACTAGAGGTAGGTCCGACATACTTGAGGCATTCAAATCTAGTGGCAAAGGGGTAATGTTAGCAACCGGAAGCATGTGGGAAGGCATCAATATACCTGGCGACATTTTATCACATTTAATCATTGTAAAATTACCATTTCCAATACCAGATCCTTTGAGTGATTATGAGAAGACCTGCTATAAAACGACTGATGATTATGTTAAAGAAGTGTTGGTGCCTCAAATGCTCATAAAACTTAGGCAAGGCGCAGGGCGGCTTATAAGAAATGAAACCGATTCAGGTGTTATTTCTATATTGGATTCAAGGGCAGGCATAAAAGGTAAATATCATAACTCAGTTGTTGCAGCTCTGCCTAAGTGTGACATGACATCAAGTATTGAGAATATAAGGAAGTTTCTACTTGATAAAAAAGATAAATCGTACTTTGGACATTGATTTTAAGGATTTCTTGCATAATTCACTAGTTGGCGTTATAATAAATGTAAGGATATATGTAAAAATGGTATCGGATAATAATGCTTATAAATGAATCCTTGACAAATAAAAAGAAATGAAAATATGAAAGGTGGTGAGTGTATGAACATTGCTCATGTTGTAAAAGAACGCATTGAACATTATCAAGAAACAGAGCCAATTCTTGTTGAAGAGATTGTAAAAGGTTTGGATAACTACAAGGATACAGTATATGTCGCTTTAAACAGACTAGCTGGGGAAGGAATAATTGCGAACTATACAAAGGGAATTTATTATAAACCAAAAAAAACAAGATTTGGTACAATCGGTTTAGATACGAGAAAACTAATTGAGAAGAAATATTTAAAGCGAGGTAATGCAGTACTCGGTTATGTAACCGGACCACAAGTTTGGAATGAATGGGGAATGACTACACAAATGCCAAATAGAGTATGGATTGCCCAGAATATTAAACAAAAGAAGATAGATAGTGACTTGAATGTTGTGGTAGTCAAAGCAAAAGGCGATATAAAGGAAAAAAATATTAGAGCGCTCCAATTTTTAGATATTATTGACCAGATTGATCTTATTCAAGATACTGATAAGGAAAATGTAGCTAAAAGACTGATTGCAATATATAAAGAAAAACTTGAAGTGTATGATCGCATTGCAACTTTGGAAGAAGTAAAAAAATATAATAAGAAAGTAAAAGTTCTATTTGGTTTAATTGTAGAAAACGCTGATATTAACGATGAGTATTTTAAAGCACTTTTAAAATACTTGAAAGAAGATGTCCAGAAGGGTAAGAAGATGATTATTGATATTAATCCTGAAGTCTTTGGCGGCAATAGAACTTGGGGGAACGGCTATGCAATTACACGAAAACACTAATGATTTTGCAGATCTAATTCGTATCACTTCAGAATATTTAGGATTAGATCCAACAATTGTTGAAAAAGATTACTGGATTACTCATGCTCTTTATCAATTATCAAAATCAGAGTATATGGAAAAAGTCGTTTTTAAAGGTGGTACATCCCTTACCAAATGCTATGAAGATTTGCATAGATTTTCTGAAGATATCGATATTGCGTTACTTGCAAATGGAATGACAAAATCACAAATTAAGAAAACAATACAAAATGTTGAAAAGGTCATGAGCATTGAACTTAGCCCGGGTGAATTTGAAGATGAAAGAAAATCTGGAGATTATCGCTATACTCAATTCACATACAATTCGATGTTTTCTGGGGATCTTAGTGAACTTCATCCAAATATTAGATTTGAACTTACGAGTTTTATGCATCCACATCCTTTTGAAAAAAGAGAAGTTGGAACATTTATTCTGCAGTACCTAAATGAAAATGGTATGCAAGATATAATAGATGAATTTGAACTTGGAAAATTTAAATTGAATGTTCTATCGATTGACAGAACGGTTGTTGAAAAATTAGCATCCTTGATTCGGATGTCTTATGATGTAGATTTGAAAGAAATTCAGACTAAGACCAGGCATTTGTATGATCTATATATGACCTATCATATAGTTAGTGATTTCTACGAAGATGATGATGCTTTGTCTGAGATGGTTGCTATTGTAAAAGAGGCTGAAGCTGAATCTAGATTTAAAGATATGTATCCAATATCTAACCTATGGCAAACTGCGCCATTATTTTCAATTCTGAATGATTCAAAAATTGAAATAGCATACAGAGAGCGTTTTGGAGCTGAGTTTGTATATGGCGAATTGCCAGATTTTAAAGATGTAAAAGTAGTGCTGTTAGCACTTCAAAGTGCTCTTGTCAGATGTAATTTATAATTAGTAAAAAGAATAGATTATTTGAGATGCCTTCTTGGACCATTTGGTTTTAGGAGGCTTCTTTTATGCACAGAAAAAATAAGCGAAACGTTGACCCTAAACAATCAGAAGTTATAGTATGAAATCAAAGTAGCGCTATTACTCTGATGTATAGGTGAT
>JAFGVN010000120.1 GCA_016937975.1 Clostridia bacterium | reverse complement strand
TTACAATTAAATTTTAGTGAGCTTTTCCAACACTTAGATATGCATATCTTTTTGATTATAAAATGTAAATTCCTATACTATAAAAAAAGGAAATGACAAATAAACTTGCCACTTCCTCTGTTAATAACCTGAGAGTTTCTCCTCAACTTTGTTGAGAATTGCCCCGTCGGTGCAATCATCTTGCTTTCCAGAGTTCTGTCAAAAACCGGTCCTTTTGCCTGAGAAATTCATTTATTGCAGGCTTGCGATAAACTTATGCCTTCGGCGGCTCAATGAGCTCTCTCCCTGTTTAATCATTCAGAAACTTTATATTAAAACTATAACCTATAAAGATTATAGGTTGATTATATAGAAATTTTGTACACATTTCAAGTGCATATTGATATATTTTTGTCAATTTGAACGAATTTTATGAAAACGTTGTCCATACTGGAAAACAAAGGAAAACGGGTCCTAAAAAGACCCGCTAATAAACGTTAAATCATAACATTATCTATTACTGCACTTGCAATATTTGAAGCATGGTCACCAATTCTTTCTAAATTATTGATGATATCCAAGAACAATACCCCTGAAGCTGGTGTACATTTGCCTTCGTTTAAGCGTTTAATATGCTTCTTACGAAGATGTTTTTCCATTAAGTCAATTTCGCCTTCACGTTCAATTACCGCTCTAGCTAATTCATGATTGGCTTCCTTAATTGCTTGTAAAGATTGCTTATATGATTTTAATACTCTTTCGCTCATATGTTCAATTTCTTGAATTGCACTTTCAGAATAAACCAATTTATTTTCAACTTTATAAACTGTCATTTCTGCTAAATTATCCGCATGATCACCAACACGTTCTATGTCACCAATGGTCGAGAACAATCCATCAATCATTTCACGTTCTTCATCTGTAATTGCAGTATTGGTTAACTTAACCAAGTAATCTGCAATATCATGTTCTAATTCATTAACGATTTTTTCTGATTTAAATACTTGTTGCGCTAATTCCAAATCCCCATTAATAAAGGATTGTACAGCGGTTTCAAATTGAACTAAAGACAGTCTACCCATATGTAGCACTTCTCTAGAAGCTTGTGCCATTGCAATAGAAGGTGTTTCAAGAATTCTATCATCCAAGTATTTTACCCCTTCGATTTCAATAGATTCATCATCAGTTTCTTTGATAACCAACTTAGATAATTTTACTAATAATGGTGCAAACCAAATTAAAATTACTGTAGTTACAATATTAAAGATTACATGAGCAGCAGCAATTTGCTGTGCTGGAATGAAGTTGAACTTACCAGCTAAAATCTCTTCTACGAACCATAATGTTGGGAAACGTAAGAATGCAATAAATAAAATTGTTCCAATAATATTGAAGAATAGATGCATTACCGCTGCACGTCTAGCATTTTTAGAAGTACCTACAGATGAAATCATTGCAGTAACACATGTACCAATGTTTGTACCTAAAAGAATTGGGAAGGCTGCTCTTAACGAAATACCACCTGCCAAAGCTAAACCAATTAAAATACCTGTCGTTGCAGATGAACTTTGCACGATTGCAGTAATTGCAAAACCAACAACAACAGCCATAAGCATGTTGAAGAATCCACCGTTTGCAAATGATCCTAATATTTCTTCCAAAGCTGGATTATTTTTAAGATCTGACATACCGTGTTTCATTGTATCCATACCTAAGAATAATAAACCAAAACCTAAGAGAATTTGAGCATAGCGTTTTGTCTTTGTATTCTTGCTAAACATCATCAACATAACACCTAAACCAATAGCAAATGGTGCTAAATCTGATAATTTTAACGCTACTAAAACACCTGTAATTGTAGTACCAATATTTGCACCCATAATTACGCCGATTGCTTGAGTTAAAGACATTATACCTGCATTAACAAAACCTACTACCATTACAGTAGTTGCAGATGAACTTTGTACAATTGCTGTTACAAAAGCACCTACACCAACACCAATAAAACGGTTTTTAGTTAATGCGCCTACAATTTTTTTCAACTTGTTACCTGCAGCTTTTTCAAGACCTTCACTCATGAAGTTCATACCAAACAAGAAAAGTCCTAATCCCGAAAAAACCAACATAAACATTTGCCAACCTGGGGCATCTAAGAAATCCAACATTTTTTGAAAATCCTCCTAAATATCTTATAATTCAAAACTAACATACCTATCATACTACAATTTTTTATGCGGTTTGTTAAGATTGTGTTAACTTTGTTAACAATCACGATTTTCTTAACACAATATTAATCTATAGTTAACATTACCCTTTTTCCTAAAACTTCAAAACATATAATAGGACAAAAGAAAAAGTGTCTGCTACGCAAACACTATTTTAATCCAGGAAAGCCTAATTGTCTAAGCACTTCGAAGGCAACAATATTAACTGAATTTGACAAATTAAGTGATCGTACATCTTCATGTTCCATCATTGGAATCTTTATTTGATGTTGATCATATCTTTCATGTAAAGAGACCGGTAGACCTGCAGTCTCTTTTCCAAACATAAGGAAGCAATTATCCTCATAATTAAAATCTGTGTAATATTTTGTAGCCTTTGTAGTTGATAAATAAATGGTTTGATCACCATATTTCTCTAAAAAATCTTCAAGAGATTCATGTACTTCCAAATTCAACAAATGCCAATAATCTAATCCAGCTCTTTTTACAGCTTTATCATCAATCGAAAAGCCTAGGGGTTTAATCAGGTGCAACTTCATACCGGTAATAGCACATGTTCTTGCAATAGTACCTGTATTGGGTGGTATTTCTGGTTGGTATAATACAATATTAACCATTATCTCTCCTTAATAGATATATCAAATGACAATGTACCAAATTCAGAGTTTAGTGGTACACCTATTGTAGTCATTGTTGAAGAAGAAATTGTAATGCCATCTCCTACCATTAATGAAGGCGGTGTAATATCAACAGTAACCTCTTCATTGTAAAGCAATGTAGCTGCATTACCCATAATCATATTACCAAGTTCCGATAAGGCTGATTTAGCCATTTCATCCAAGGAATCAACAGGCATACCCATCATCATTTTAGATGCTACAGTACGCGCTAAATCATTACTCATGCTGATCACAGCTTGTCCTTGTATTTGACCTGTAATACCAACGACAATTAGAACACTCGATGGTGTAAAAGGACTCATTTTCATATATGGTTTGCCTGTCGTAAAGTCGATTTGTGCAATCATCTTTAATACTTCAGTACTTGCTTTAATAAATGGATTTATGTATTTGACATTCATGTCTTACCTCCCTGATTTGCTCTGAGTACTCTCCCTATACCCATATTAACACGATGTAACGCGTTATTCATTACATTTTTAACATTTTTTTCCCAATAGGATGTCTGTACACTTCGATTGCCTTAACAGGACAAAGTTCTTGACAACAGAAACAGCGTATACAGTTCTTCATATGTATCACAGGTTGTTTCTTCATTTCTATGGTTTGTGCAGGACAGCACAAAGCACATTCACCACAACCTACACATTTGTCTTTATCTATTACAGGTTTGGGTTTTATAACATAATCAACAATTCTATCCATCCATTTAGGCACTTTGTTCTTCAACAAACCAACACCTTGAATATTTGGAATATTAAAATCATCAATATAATATGGCTCAATTTTGTCTGAAACCAGTTGAATATTTTCTTGAGTCACTAAATTTCTTTCAATGGTTCTTTCAATTGTTGGAACAGATAAAGGATTTATACCCACAATTTGACATGCTACAACATCTAATGCATAAGGAGAATCTGAAACTAGGATTACACCTATTTGTCTAGGATCTCCACCTGAGGGTCCAGCGCCTTCCATGCCAACAATCCCATCCATAAAGGATAACACAGGATTCGCATGATAGCAAACATCAACTAACATTTCTGAGAAAGTTTTAATTTCAGGCATTGTATAATGATATTCTGCTTTCTTTAATCCTGGAATTGTACCATACATATTTTTTACTGCGCCAGTAAATCTTGTCATCCCATGGGTTTTCAATTTTGATACAGAGATGACATAATCTACTTGGGTTAAAATTTCTATAACATCAAGGGATTTCATTAGTTTACCCTTGTCAAAATTAACATGTATACCATTGTAATTTGTATTTAAAGAAATCTTTGGTCCTAATATTTCATTATAGCCACACACCTCATAAATACCTTTCAGGGCTTTCTCATTGAAAGGTCCACCTGGGCTATCTCCTATAACAACTTCCATGCCATATTCAACTAAAATATCAGCTAATGCTTTCACAAACAAAGGGTGGGTCGTGGTAGCTTCTTCTGGTCGACGTTTCATTAAAAGATTGACTTTAAGCAAAACTCTTTTTCCAGACTCGAGATAAGCTTCCAATCCACCTAAATCAGCTATAGATTGCTTTAAAGTATGATATAAGTCTTTATAGTTATATTCATTACATCCCAATACGGATACTTTAGCCATATGTACTCCTATTATAACATGTTTAAGTTAATTGGTGCTAGAAAAAAGCCAAGAGAAGCACCACAGTCCCTAAAATAATTCTGTAGTAAGCAAAAACTTTGAAATCATGTTTTTTGATGAAATTCATGAAGGCTGCTATAACAATATAAGCGACAACAAAAGATACAACTGTACCCGTTAACAAAAGTACAATTTCAAAACTTGTAAACGCAAATCCCGCTTTCACAAGCTTTACCAGAGAAGCACCTAATAAGACTGGAATTGCTAGGAAAAAAGAAAACTCAGCAGCAACTGATCTTTTAAAACCTAAAAGCAATGCACCAATAATCGTTGAAGCAGATCTAGACATTCCCGGGATTAACGCCATACATTGGAAAAGACCTACAAAAAATGCATCTTTATAAGTAATCTCATCTTCATGATTAATTTTCACTTCATGTTTTCTGTTTTCAACAAAAATTAGTAAAAAAGCGCCTACAATTAGAGCAATTGCGACTGGCATGGAATCCGATAAAAGGGTATCTATTTTCTCTTCAAAAATTAATCCTAAAACTGCTGCAGGAATTACTGCAACCACAACTTTTGTCCATAATAGAATATATTTTTTGAATTTGCCAACACCTTCTTTGTCTCCTTTTTTGGGGATTGGAGGAAATACCTTTTTCCAAAAGTAAATGATAACCGCTAAGATTGCACCAGATTGAATAACAATATTAAAAACATCATTAAATTCTCCCTTGAGAGACATAAATCTAGAGACAATAATCAAATGACCCGTTGAAGAAACTGGTAAAAACTCTGTTAAGCCTTCTACAATGCCCAATATAATAACTTTAATAATTTCCATAGTCGCTCCTTTGATTCTCTATTTCGTGTAGTGCTTGAATTAATATTTCGTTGTTTGTTCTGTTTTTTACAGCAATGCGATAATATCCTTTATAAAGGTTTTCATAATTACTGCAATCTCTAATCATAATATGATAAGGAAAAAGCAATTCATGTAAATTTGATATTTCACTATAAAAGAAAATGTAGTTGACACAAGAATCAAACACCTTTAGATATCTTATTTTTTTTAGAGCTGTAGTCAACCATTCACGTTCACTTTGAATAAATATTTTAGTCTCTTCAATATACCGTTCTTGTCTTAGAACATATTGTCCTGTTTCAACTGCCAAGCCATTAATGGTCCATGGTATTCTATATTCTTCTATATTATCGACAATTTCTTTTGAAGATGTAAGTAAATAGCCTAATCTTAACCCAGGAACTGCAAAAAACTTTGTAAGAGATTTTAAGATTATCAAATTTTGGTGTTCTTTCAACTCACTGACTAAGGAATATTCCTTCTCATCCACTAAAAAATCTATAAAGGCTTCATCAATCAAAACAAAGGTTTGGGTTTTTTTGCATCTTTTAATCATTTGTATCAAACTAGATTTATGGATCAGTATTCCAGTAGGGTTATTGGGATTGCATATGATAATTGTATCGTAATTTGTTGGATCAATTGCCTGTAGATTCGGTATAAAATCTTCATGATTAAGCTTCATAAACTCAATTTCACTACCTACTTTTTTAAATGCTCTTTCATACTCTATGAAAGTAGGCGCTTGTATTAAGACTTTTTTTGGCTTTAAAGTCTCTGCAATTAAAAACAAACATTCAATTGCGCCGTTTCCAACGACAACCTCTTGACTTTCTACACCTTCAAAATCAGCAATAGTCTTTCTCAAATCACAATAATTTGGGTCTGGATAATTCAGCCAAGCTGTTTCCTTTTCAATTAAATGCTTTTTTAATCCATCAACCAATCCTAGAGGATTTATATTCGCACTAAAGTCAATGACTTGATCTAAAGATATTTTATGCTCTTTGGCAAATGCAAAGACATTGCCACCATGTTTTTTCATATCACGACTCCGTATTTAATGCTCATCAACACTACAAAAGCTACCAGTGAAGTGAGATATAAAATATTAGATGTTTTTTTCATATCTGAAATTTCAATGGGCTTTATTGCATCTCCCATTGTTGGTTTCAGCGATGTTTTTCCAAAGTAGGTTGCCTTTCCACCCAATTGAATACGCAACAATCCCGCTACGGCTGATTCAGGGTAAGCAGAATTTGGACTAGAATGATTCCTTCTATCTCTTTTCAAGATTCTAATGCCATTTTTAATGTCCAATCTCAAGAAGAAACCCGCGATTAAAATAAACAGTGAAGTTAACCTTGCTGGCACATAGTTTACCAAATCGTCCAATTTTGCCGCTGCCCAACCGAAGTTTTCATAACGTTCATTCTTATAGCCCACCATGGAATCCATGGTATTAATACTTTTATACAACCAACCAAGAGGGCCACCACCTAATATGATAAATATCAATGGTGAAATAACACCATCCGCTAAATTTTCTGAAATGGTTTCTATCCCAGCTTTAACAATATCCTCTTCTGACATTTGATGAGTATCTCTAGAAACCAAGTAACTCATTTCTTTCCTTGCAAGTACTATATCTTTTGCCAACAAGGCCTTATAGACTTTTTTGGTTTCAAAATCCAAAGATTTCGTTGCCATGATTTGAAAAATCATGAAAGATTCCAACATAATCCCCAGCAACAAATGAATTTTAAACGCGAGTATAAGAAGCATGAAAGGCACAAAAAACGAGATTGAAGTCACTATAAGTACTAATATAATGCCCTTTATCTTTCTTTTAGATGGTGTACCCTGATTCAAATATTTTTCTAAAAAGGCGATTAAATTTCCAATCCACCTTACCGGATGAAATAAAAAATAAGGATCACCAACTACTAAATCAGTACAGTAACCGATTAGAATTTGTATCATTACCAATTCCTCATGATTTCGTATACTTTGTCCATATCAACATGTTTACGAACGACATCTGCTAGACGGTCATATTCCTTTTCCTTAAAAGCTTCAAAACTTTCTACGGTACTTGTTACATCTTCTAAACCTTTCTCATTTCTGATTTGATTTAAAAAGCTACGCGTAAAATCTAAATCGTCAAAAATACCATGAATATAAGTCCCAAAGATTTTACCATTTTCACTGATAGCACCATCTAAAACTTTAACGGTTTGATCCAGTCTTTGTTCTATGGTTAAGAAAGGTTCTGCTTTTTCACCTAGTACAGTTTGTCCCATGTGAATCTCATAACCCTGGATGATTTTGTCCTTTAATGTAGGTACTTTCTCTGACAAGATTCTACCTTTAATTTGAGTGGTAGTCTTCTCTTTTTCAAAAATTGTATGTGTATCTAGAAGCCCTAAGCCTTGGATTTCTGTGATGGCGCTTTCAGTATGATCTGGATCTGCCAAGGTATTGCCAAGAATTTGATAGCCTCCACAAATACCAACGATCCTCTTACCACTTCTTGCTAAGCGAATGATTTGTTCAGCTAGGCCTGTGTTTTTCAAGTAAATTAAATCCTCAATGGTATTTTTTGAACCAGGGATTATTAACACATCCGGATCAGAAATTGCCTCTCCCCGCATGACATACTTTACATGAACATCCTCTTGAGTTTCAAATACATTAAAATCAGTAAAATTCGAAACGTGGGGCAAATATAAGATTTCCACTTTTAACTGACCTTGTTTTTCTTGATCAAATTTAAATCTTTCAGATAAACTGTCTTCATCTTCAATACGAAAATGACTATAAGGGACCACACCTAAAACCGGAACACCTGTTAATTCTTCTATCATATCTAAACCAGGTTGCAGTATTGTAACATCACCTCTGAATTTATTGATAATAACGCCTTTTATACGCTTTTTTTCTTCTTCAGTCATAAGCATAATGGTACCGTAAATCGAAGCAAAAACACCACCTCTATCAATATCACCAACCAACAAGACTGGAGAATCAGAGATTTCAGCCATACCCATATTTACAACATCATTTTCTCTCAAATTAATTTCAGCTGGACTTCCTGCACCTTCAAGAACAACAATATCATATTGATTCGATAGTTGATCATAGGCTTCTTTAATCATATGCTTCAAAGTAGGTTTAAACTCATGATATTCCCTGGCACTCATATTTTTATGTACTTTCCCCATAAAAATAACTTGGGCTTTCTGATCTGTAGATGGCTTTAATAAAATCGGATTCATCAACACATTAGGCACCACTTTAGCAGCTTCCGCCTGTACAACTTGTGCTCTGCCCATTTCCAACCCTTCTTCTGTTATAAATGAATTTAGAGCCATATTTTGAGATTTAAAAGGGGCTACATCATAGCCATCTTGCTTAAAAATACGACAAAAGGCTGCTGTTAAAATGCTTTTCCCTACAGACGAAGCTGTACCTTGTATCATAATAGACTTATTTTTCATTTTTTACTCCTATATCTTTTCATTGCTTCTACGAAGTTCTCTGCCAAATGTTTGTTGTTATAAAAATGTATATGGGGATATCCTGCCAAACAAGCATTTTTTATATAACCACACTGCCAACAACCTTCACCATAACCACCTTTGGTAATATCATATCCCTTTTCAAAGTGTTCTTTAGGTTCAATTACCATGGAACGATGAAATTCATGTCCTTTAAAGGTAGTTCCTTTTTCACCTAAAATACTGTCTCGATTCAACGTTACATCCACATAACCAAAGCGTTGCAAACTTTTGGTCATTGTAGATGCGGCTTCAAAAACACCACACATTTCATAGGTTTCATTTTCTAGGGTCGTAATTTCTTGTGTAAGATACATCAGACCACCACACTCTGCATATGTTGGCAAATCCTTCTCTATTGCATGTCTAATAGATGTTCTCATGGACTTGTTTTCATAAAGTTCTTTTGCAAAAACCTCAGGGAAGCCACCACCTAAATATAGTCCATCTATACCTCTAGGCAGTTCCGTATCATTAATCGGACTAAATCTTACAAGTTCGCAGCCCAAAGATTCCAGTAAATCTAGATTGTCTTCATAGTAAAAATTAAAGGCATTGTCATAAGCAACAGCGAGTTTAACAACTTTCTCTTGAGCTGCTGCCTCATTAACATTAAATTTTTTCGCTTGCTTACCTAGTGTCATCAACAAATCAAGGTCAACGGTTTCTAAAACCATTTCTGCCACTTGATCAATCTTTTCATCCAGTGCTTTAACCTCTACACTCGGGATTAAACCAAGATGTCTACTTTTCAGTGATATTTCTTCCGATTTTTTTAGATAACCTACACAAGGAACTTTCACATGTTTTTCAATGGCATCCTTAATCAATTGGTAATGTTTTTCACTACCAACTTTATTCACAATAACACCAGCCAAATTTATTTCTGGATCAAAATTCTTAAAACCAAGAACCATCGCTGCAGCACTGAGTGCAACACCACTGCCATTGATAATGAGAATAACAGGTGTTTCAGTTATTTTTGCAAGATGTGCCGAACTGCCTTGAATACTATCTATAGAAGCACCATCATACATGCCCATGACACCTTCCATAATACTGATATCACATTGCTTTTCATTTTTTCCAATTAACCCTTGAATAGTATCCTGCGTTAACATCCACGGATCTAAATTACGTGAAGGGATATGTGTTGCAAAGGAATGAAATGCTGTGTCAATATAATCAGGCCCTGCCTTGTAGCCTTGAACTTTTAAATTTTTTTTCGTTAAGGCTCGCATGATGCCCAAAACGATTGTTGTTTTTCCAACATCACTGCTTGTGCCTGCAAACATTATTCTCATAGAAACTCCTTATAAGTTACTTCCTGACAAAATGGTATAACCTTTATGGTATTCAATAATTGCCAAACCACAATTATCTATTTTATATTTCCAATAGTGTTCAAATTTTTCAGAAATCTCATGAGCCAAAATTGATCGGATGACACCTGAATGGGCAACGATTAAAATATTTTTTTCTCTATGTGTTTCAAGAATATTTAAATAGCCTTCAATCACTCGGTCATAAAAGGATTTTACACTTTCTCCCTCTGGAAAAGTATAGTACAAACCTTCATTTTGCCAAGTGATGATTTGATCAGGATAGTGCTCACAGATTTCTTGATAAGTCATATTTTCAAATAAGCCAAAATGCATCTCTTTTAACCGCTCATCCAAGATTAAAGGATGTGATATAACAAGATTTGCAGTATCCACAGCTCTACTTAGCGGGCTAGAAATCACAACATCTATATCAACATCCTTTAGTTTATTATACGCTAATTTGCCTTGCTCAATACCGAATTCAGTCAGCGGTGTATCTGTATTCCCTGCAAAGGTTCCCTTAACATTACCTACGGTCTCACCATGTCTCAACAAATATACTTTCATATCAATACCACCACCATAAGAAAAATAACCTCTGTCATCTCAATCCAGCAACCAATAATATCTCCTGTTACACCATCGATTTTTGAATAAACATGAGCTCTAAATATAAATGTAAAAATAAATAACAACAGTAAAATAATGAATGCCTTCACTTTTAAAATGAAAAAGATCAGCGTCAAAATTGTCATTACAGTAAATTGAACCTTAGATATTTTATTTATAAAAAAGCCACCCATTCCCCTTTCTCTTGCATAAACACTTGAAAAGGCAAGAAGCATTCCCAGGTATCTAGAAACAACAGGCATGAGAATCAAAACCCATAATAAATCTTTATAAGCCAATGAACTGATTAAACTTACTTTCAATAGTATGGATACAATTAAAACCAAAACCCCATTGGTACCCACTCTACTGTCTTTCATAATTTCGAGTATTTTGCTTTTCTCACGATAACTGTATAACCCATCAAAAGTATCTGCTAGGCCGTCTAAATGCAAGCCTCCAGTGATGAATATTTGAAAAGATACCAGTAAAACAGATAAAACAAGAGGTTGAACATATGAATTTAAGAGCCATGCAAACAACCATAAGTTTAAACCAATTATACCTCCTACCACAGGAAAATAAATCGCTCCCTTTGTAAAATCCTCATCTGTTACTTTCAGTTGAAAAGGCAATGGATATTTAGTTAAAAATTGTAGCATTAATATTAATCTTTTCATATTTATCCCTTTATTTTTACAGGTATGCCAGAAACCACTAAATAGACTTCGTCTGCTGCCTGTGCCAGATACTGATTAACTCTTCCTGCAATATCTCTAAACAATCTTGCCAACCGATTTTCAGGCACGATTCCAGACCCTAATTCATTGGTCACAAGGTAAATCTCCAAGTTGGTTTTCCGCATGGATTCAACC
>JAFGVN010000119.1 GCA_016937975.1 Clostridia bacterium | reverse complement strand
TTATACCAACGGCGATACTGCAACAGTTCTTGGTAATACAGGCAGCTTGGTAAGATCAGGTTATACCTTTGCAGGATGGAATACAACTGCCAATGGCAGTGGCACAAGTTATACCGGTGGCAATACCTTTAGCATAGGAACAAGCAATGTGACCCTCTATGCTCAATGGACTGCAATCGATTATACCGTCACTTATAATGGCAATACCAATACGAGCGGTTCTGTACCAGTAGATTTAAACACTTATAATATTTCCGATCCAGTAACAGTGCTTGGCAATACAGGTTCTCTTGTAAAAACTGGTTATACCTTTATGGGCTGGAATACAGCAGCCGACGGCAGTGGTGCAGGCTTTAATACCGCTGATACCTTTGCTATGGGAAGCAACAACGCCACCCTCTATGCCCAATGGTCAGAAACAACTTATGCCGTCACTTATGATGGCAATGGGCATACAGGAGGTGCTACACCAACTGATGCTACTGCTTATACCAACGGCGAAACAGCAACGGTCCTTGGTAATACAGGTTCTCTTATAAGGACAGGTTATACCTTCGGAGGATGGAATACAACAGCCAATGGCAGTGGAACAAGTTATACCGGTGGCGATACCTTTAGCATAGGAACAAGTGGTGTGACCCTCTATGCTAAATGGCAGAAAACAGCTTCAACAAGTACAACAACATCACCTCCTGTCAATGAAGTTACAATTATTGTTAATGGAGAAAGTCAAAACGCGGGCACTCAGAAAACCGTTATAGAGAATGGCACTTCCATTTCTATTGTGCAGGTTAATTCTTCAATTGTTATAAGCATGATTGAAGCCATAAATCAATCTACTGATTCAGCTAATGATCATGTCATAGAAGTGGTTGTAGCTAAGGAAGATTCAGATTCAGCCAGAGTTGAACTGCAAGGTGATATGATTGATGACATGATTGATAACGCATTTGATTTGTCAATCTCATGGCATGATATCCACTACAATATTGTTTCAAATGAGTTAAGTACTGCTGAAATTGCAAAGCAACTCAGCATAAATTCAAAGGGCATAGATCATATTAATTTTCGGGTAAACATTACACCTGTAGCTTCTGCAGTTTTGGAAAATTATAACCAATTCGTTGAATCTCAGGGTATGAAAATCTTATTTCCACCAGTCACTTTTAATATACAAGCTCAAGTAAATGTAGGTGATACAACGATACAAGTTCTCCAACTTAACAAATTCAATTCATTCGTTGAAAGAATTGTTGCTCTACCTGTTGGTGCTGATCCAGATGAATTTGGAACCGGTGTCGTATTTAATGCAGATGGTACTTATGAGCCTGTACCTACCACGTTTTACCAACAGGATGGTAGATGGTATGCAAGCATGAAATCCATGACCAACTCAGATTATGGGGTTATATCCAAACCATTCACGGTTGAATCATCTGAGGATCATTGGTCCAAGGAAGCGGTCGAAGATCTCACTCGTCGTCTGATTATCCAGTCATATGATGACTTTAATCCTGAGAATTTCATTTCCAGAGGGGCGTTCACAGAATATCTCGTAAGGGGATTGGGCTTATTCCGACCAGAACTTCAATATGAGAACTTTTTAAGTGATGTTCCAGTTACAAATAACCGTTACCTTTCAATGTATATCGCCCATGAATATAACATCATTCATGGATATCCAGATGGTACTTATGCCCCTGATCAGTTCATAACAAGAGAAGAAGCGATGATTATGTCTCAACGCGCTATGAAGTTGATTCAGTACAAGTTTTTTGACATGACAGAGACCTTGGCTTTTAAAGATGATGACAAGATTCATGATTGGGCAGAATCCAGTGTTAAGGACGTGGTCGCTGCAAAGATTTTTAACGGAACGGCAGATCATTATCTCTTACCACAAAAGCATCTAACCTTTGGAGAGGCTGCTCAGGTGATTGAAAATCTTATGGTTAATGGCGGTTTAATCGAATAGAAATTTTGAATTTGTAAACATACCTTATGACAATCAAGTTAGATTCTGGCGTCAGTGATCTAACCTGATTGTTTTTTTACTACCCATTCCGAAAATTCGCAAAATATATGCATCCTAAACCTTTAAAAATTTGTCTTATCTTGATAAATTACTTCTTTATACGCTATACTAAAATTAGATGAGATGGGAGAAATGATGAAGGATACCTTTCGATACAATAAAGAGACAGAACATATTAAGCACATTATTTTAATCACCTATGCTTGCCTGGTTATACTTTGGTCCTCCATTGGTGCCGTAGATTTTTTTGCTTGGATCATGTTGACCATGACACCTGTTATTTGGATTACCATTTTGTTTCTGACTTATAAGTCATTTCGTTTTACGACCTATGCCTACCAATGGGTCTTATTACATATTATTATTCTTCAAATTGGTGCAAAATACCGCTATATGGGAAATCCTTTATTCAATGCCCTTAAAGAAATGTTTGATCTAAACAAGAACTATTTCGATAGGGTTGGACACTTTCTTCAAGGTTTTGTACCCATGTTTTTGCTGAAGGAACTCATGCTTAGAAGAGGCTATATGAAACGTACGAAGTTCTTTTATGTCACCGCGATCATGTTTATCCTTGGCATTAGTGCCAGCTGGGAAATATCAGAGTTCTTAACCACGATGATTTCTGGTCGAGAGCCTGCCTATATCTTTTCTTTGGAATCAGGAGAAAGATTTGATACCTATTGGGATATGATTTTAGCTCTAATTGGAGGTGCAACTGCTCTTTTTGTCTTTGGCAAGCAACATGACAAGCATATGGAAGAGATTAAGGGAGAAGATCAAATAAAACTTAATGAACAGGAATAACCTGTTCTTTTCTTTTGTCAACTTTTCAGACTCAAATCAAGTTTTAAGATCATACTCTAGGAATCATAATCAAATTTTTCCAAAAAAATAAACATATAAGAAGTGACGTCAATAATCTGATCACTTCCTATATGATTTCTATTGAATAACATGATTAATGAAGTGGTTCTCCACAGTTCGAACAGAATTTAGAATGCTCGTCAATGGCCTGACCACAGTTGACGCAATATTTTTGTTGCAAATGTGTGTCCTCAGTTGAGATTATGTTTTTATGTTTTTCAATGCCAACTTTTTTCTTTTTCATATGAACCGTAAAGAAGATGCCTATAATGACAATCAGTACAAAAGTTATAACAACAGGCATAATAAGATCCTTATTTTTATCATTTTTGTCTTTTAATATATCATCCATACTTTCTTTTACATAGTCGTTCCATGTGGCAATTTCATATTTTACATCAAATTTCTCTACTTCACTTAAGCCTCGTTGATCAGCACTCACCATCTGACCATCTGATATTAAAACCATTTCTCCAGTAGCTTTAGAGGTAAATTCTACAGTACCTTCAAATACCTTTAAAGTGGAAATACCGTTGTTTTCTTCGCAGATGAAGGTTGTACCTTTAATACCAGCAACAGCTTGGGACATTTCAACTTCAATTGTACCCTTTTCCACCATGCTCTTAAAGTTCGTCCACATTCTACCCGCCAAAAGTGCTATCTTACTTTCTCTCTGGTTTGCAATATCCAGTACAATAGTAGTATCTTCTTTCATTACAAAAGTTGTCATATCTGCAAAACTTATAATTGCACCACTTCTTGTTAAGGTTTTAATACGATCATTATGAAATAAATACATCCCAATTTCTGCAAAAATATAAGCATCATCATCTTCATCATTTGGGCGGACATTGACTTCCCCATAAGCATCCCCTAAAATACAATAGGCTTCTTCTGGTACTTGTTTTTCATTCTTCTTACTTGTTGTAGGTTCGACAGGTGCTTCCGTAGTCGTCTCTGTCGATACAACAGGACCTTGACTGGTTAAATCAACCTTCACTGCAACCATTTCAGAAGCCGTTGCATAAGGCGTACTCCAACTGCATGTAAAGCTGCCATAAAGTTGAACTGTTTTTACATCCTCAGGAATTTGTAGTGAAACGACATCGGATAAAGTGCCATTCATACTGTCATCCACCTGAACGGTCTGGGTCAAGGATTTAATTTCAGAACCGGATGCATCATAACATTTCAAATGCATGAATAAATCATTGCCTTTATGATCCATTTGATAATCCATTTTACCCATGGTACCTGCGATGCTAAAAGTTAATGTCTCTCCAGGAACAAAGCTGCCATTGAGATTATAGCCTACATAACCTCGGCTAAAGCTCCAACTAGCCCCTATCAACGCACCGCCACTCAGATTAAAATTGTCCATACTTGTATGAATCCAGGTATCACAAGTAAAACTACCTGATGCAACAACAGGAACAGGTTCCGCATCCTTATCCAATAAATCTGCAAAAGCATCCATGTTACAACTGAAAAAAATCGTTAAAAAAACAATTAGAACTACCCTTATTTTTTTCATAAAAATCACTTTCCTTTTTCATCGATGAGGTCAAGAATCCATTCTATAAATTGTTTATATTCGAATATACTTTTTAACCTATAAGCTTATGATGTTTCTTTAGATATATATACCCCCATTGGAAAATGTTAAATATGAATTGCATTGAATTGGGATCAATTAAACGGAATGACTTCTCAGCAATGTGATCTGTTCCTTAAGGTCTTCACTGAAGTCACTGAGATCATCCATGACAATGACATCATCTTTCATCAACAGCAACAAATCAAAAATCATCTCACTTTTTCGCAATGTGAGTAAGACACCTGGCTTTCTTTTGTCTTCCTTGATTCGATTTTCAAGTTCCCAGAACTTGGTGGAGGCTGGTAAATCCTTTTCCATCAGTAAGATATATGCTTTAATCAGTTTTTCCATGTAAGCTTCTTGCCAGATCTTAATCTTCTCTTGAAACAGTTTCCAATCTTTCTTACTTGGTTCCATAGTCATAACTCCTTTTTTACTCAATATAATTGCAACAAATAATTCAATCTTCCAACAACGAAAAATCAAGGTTCTTCAACTGATATTTTTCAAGCCACCAAACAATAACCCAAGCCATTAAACTAGAGAATACAGTATAAGGTGTTTTGGGAAATAAAAGAATTAAAGCAAAGCTCATGGTATTATTAAGGGCATGAAGCAACACCACCGCAAAGATTTTTTGTGTTTTTTCATAAATAAAATTCGTGATATAGTTCATCGCTACAATGGAGGCTGTGAACCCAATTAAAGAAGGGACTAATACAACAACACCTAAAGGTAAATACATGAGTATCAACAATGGATAATGCCAAATAGCCCATATGAATCCACCTTTCCAAGCAACATCCCAAAAAGAAAGTCCCTGTGCTTTCAAGGCAGGATACAATACGCCTCTCCAACCAAATTCCTCCGTACCACTGGTGATGAGATTTGAAAGAAAATAAAGTAAAATGGTCAACATCGTCGAACTAAAAGATACATAAGTCAAATTAACCTTTGTAGTCCAACTCATGAGAAATGCAGGGAAAACAGAGATTATAGGTACAATTAAAACATACCACCCATAAGAAAGATTTCCTTTTTTCCTTAAATGCCACAATTTTTTGAAGCCTGTTGTCAAAATAAAACCCATGAAGGGACCATATACAGCAAAGGCAAACAAAAGTTGTGGTAAGAATTTATTGCTTCCCCAAGTTTCAGACCAAAAATTGAATATGGTACTTTCCAAATTCAGATCAAAGCCATTCATATGACTGATTAAACCTGCAAGAATCCATCCTGACCAGGTCCATATGAAGGCTATTCCCAAATAAATTTTTGTTACTTTTTTCATTTCCACCTCTTATCTTTTCATGTTTATATCCTATTATTATTATAAAAAATACTCAGAGAATAGTAAATTTATATTTTCTCGAAATATTTATTGGTGTCGCTTTTGAATCTTTGATACTTAATTCTACTATGCATTATGCTTCAACATCTTTTTTACGACATATAAAATGGACCATCGAAGATGATCCATTGTGTGTAAGTTAAAGTGTCCAATTCCTAATACCTTATGATTTAAAATCGAGTTCCTATGATTCAATTCGAATCACTTTGAACTTAAAATATGCTGTCCATGAAAAGCTTCCATATGGCTTTTAATTCATCTTCTGATAAAACATCGACCTTCTCAAGTAAGCTTTGATCTACCATTTTAATCAGTTCAACTAGAATTTCCCTCTCTTTTTCTGAGGCTACTCCAAGTTTGATTCCTAATGCCACCTGACGTGAAATATGTTCATGGGTTTCACTTTCAAGTCTCTTTGTTATTCTACCAATATTTTCATTCCTAATTCCCAGTAATAAATATTGCATCATTAACTTTGAAAAGCTTGGATTTTTTTTCATGTAATCGATATTGGCATTACCCGATTCACACATATAAATTTTAAAATCTTCTTTTGAATCCAAAGTTTCAGGCAGCTTGTAGCCTTGTATCACTAAATCCACAACAAAACTATACAGTTGTTCAAAAATTTGTTCTTTGCTTTGAAAATGATAGTAAAGGGCAGGCTTACTTATGCCTAGCGCTTTAGCAATCATAGCCATAGACGTCTGATCATAGCCTAGGGTGCTAAACATTTCATAAGCAACTTCAAGTATGCGTTCATATGTTTTCTTATTACTCATCCTGATATCCTCCTCATAAGCATTTCAAGGGGTCCTCTATTAAAAGCCTTGCTCCATAACCAGGAAGTGATGACCATGAAAGTAAAGACTATTAAGGACAATAGTAGGACAAAAGCCTCGCTTTTATGGGTTAACTGATTGAAAATGTAAAATCCAGACAACACAATGACAGAATGACCAACATAGTGAGTCAATGCCATTTGTCCTGTTTTAATTAAAAGACTCATGGTCCTTGAATCCTTTTTCTTTTCACTTACAATCAGTATAGCATTTATGAATGCCATCGCCCAAGCGGTTGCCGCAAAAACATATAATGCACTTGGATTCATGGGCTTTGTATCAAACAGATAAATGATCAGTTCAGATTGATTGGACAAATCAATCATCCACCAAGAAACAAACTCAAGTCCTATAGCAGCCATTAATCCAAACATTAGTCCTTTTACTTGATTGGATGGTTTGGATAAATTAAACCTTGATAGGGCTAATCCTGTTAAAATAAATGAGAACCAAGGAAAAACAGGATGGTAACCATTAAAAAAGGTGTTGGAAAGAAAGCCAATTGGGGTGTAGAAAATCATATATGAGTTGTAGCTTTCATCCCATCCATATTGATAATTTAAATTAAATTGAAGCATTAGACCCATGAATACAAACAGTATTGAAGAAAAGATTAAAGCCTTTTTATCCATGTTTAAAAAAGGAATAATCATGATCATAAAGACACCATAATAATGTAGAATATCTGCAGTCCAATCAAATAAAACCATAAGCAGCATACCCAGTACAAAGAGAAATGCAGCCCGTTTCATTAAGGCTTTCTTCAATACCTTCATTTTTTCTTTTTCCTTATGCTCATAGGCCTGTTTTGTCATTAAACCAATACCTACACCTGCAAGTATTAAAAATACAGCTACCGCTCTTCCTTCAAACAGGCTTAAAAAGCTTCCGATTAAAGGGTTTTCCACATCTCCAACATTAAATACAATATGATAGTTCACAAACATCATACCTAAAATAGCCAGTGCTCTAGCCACGTCTAAACCTAATATACGATTTGATTTCATAAATTCTCCTTACTTACCGTTCGGTAAGTAAACTTTAACATATCTATTCACCCATTGTCAATATGACATTTGATCTTTAACCTTTATAAACACCAATACTTTATTTCTTATAGCAAATATGTGAGTTTTCATAGCCACAGATTTTATAATTTTTTGAATGAACTTATCACCATTATTAAGGCATGATGAATTATTTTATTAAAGGTTATCAATTTTACAAGATAGAATCCTAAAAAAACCTTAGTCTTTAACAATAACTCAAATAAAAGGTACTGGAATTTTACAAAACAACAATCTTCACATCATTAATGGACCATCAAAGATGATCCACTAATTATGTGAAAATTAAGTTATTCAATAAAAATTGAGTGATTTGATGGTCCTTATTCGATGATTTCATGTACAAGATCGTAGTAGTAATAATCCATCTCTAAATGCGATGCTAATAAGTCATATAAGTCATCTAATAATGGCAAAATGTCTTCATTACCTGCATCTAAACTCGCCTTAATACTTACAAAGACATCCTGAATAGAAGATCTGATTGCCTCTGCTTCTGCTTTTTTCTCTTCAAAGATTGGCTCTAGTTCTGCTTTGGTTGCTTCTCTTTCTGATTTGAACCCTTCCATCATTGCTTGGAATTCTTCTCTAGTCATTTCCTGATTCTTTACAGATTCTCTTAAAGTCATAAACTCTTCCTTAAAGCCGGCTTTAACAGCTTCTTTTTCTGCTTGAACTGTCTCGTGGAAACTTTGATGATTAGCTTGTAATGTAATCATGGCATCTAACATTTCTGGATAATAGTTTTCAAATAATGAGATCACTCTCTCACCTCTTTGAACAGTCCTTTCTTCTCTATCCTTTGGCTGTATAGGGTTTATATTGCCTTCTTCAGCAAATACCAATGTGGTCATACTCAATACCATAGCCAATACCAATACCATACTTAATAATTTTTTCATCGTGTTCTCCTCTCATAGTTTGATTTGTTTGTTTTCCTTGTAACTACATGATACAAAACAAATATGTGAAAACGATGTGAAAAGTATGTAGGATTATATGAGATGTGATAACATCCCTGTAATCTTTTATCAAGAATAATGGACCACCAAGATTGATGATCCATTGTTATAAAAATTAAGTTAAGGTGCCAGGTACAGCGGTATTTAATTATTTATAATTTTTGCAGACACTAGTAGGTTATAAATTGCAGCGACTGCTTCTGCATAGGTTATTTTTTCATGAGGTGCTAATAAATTATCACCTATTCCATTGAAGATATGTGCCCCTACAGCAGGTGCTACCAAGGCTTTTGCCCATGAACTAATTGAATCAAAGTCATCAAATGTTTCCATACGACTCCTATCAAAATCATTTAAACCAATTACAGACATTACATTTGCACTTATAACCATGGCTTCTTCTCTGGAGATTAAAGCATCTGGTTTAAAACTACCATCTGGATAGCCTGAAATGATGTTATACTCATAAGCAACATTTGTTGCTGGTAAGTCTTCTGACATCACATCGGTAAACTTATTGTCAGACGCATTTATTTCACGGTACAAACCAATTGCTTTCACAATATATTTTGTAAAATCCCTTCTACTTATTGATTCATCCGGCTCAAACACCTCTGGATTATCAATAATCAAGTTGCTCGCAAATTGATTTACCATATTTTCAGACCAATGATTGAGAACTGAATCAACATTTAAATTGTGTTTAATTAAAAGATAATTTGAATTGGTCATAGAGTTCATTTCTGCATACCATATATTATTTTCCAAGTAGAATCTTGTAGGAATAGGTGAGAAAGTCTCACCATCCGCAACAACACCTGTCGTCACAGAACCCGCATCATAATCTTCTAATATGATGCGTCTCTTAACAAATCGATTAAACTTAGTAACATTTATTTCATGGGTTTCACCGTCTAGACTCACCGTTCTTGCAACAACTTCAAAAGATAATATTTCAGATGCAACTTCGATTCCTTGTTCTAGAGCCTTTGCATTAATTGCCTCCACTTCTTCTTGATTTTGTTTTTCTATCACAATGCTAATTTCGATATCCTTCATTTGATCTACATTCAAACCTAACTCTTCCGTTACTTTTGAGATGTTAATTTCTTCTGCTGGTATATCATAAACTACATTGCCCGCTTGGATTTGAATATCGTATGACTTCTCTTCTAGCATTTTTACAATGTTTCCTGTTAATAAAACAGATTGTTTATCCGAATCCGTATTTTGGATGGTTACGATTACTTCTCGTTCTTGGTCTTTAGGAACTTCCTCGTCTATTTGTGCTTCTATTACACTAGGATTCAATGTTACTGTTGTTTCAGTACTGCCATCTTCTCTTTCTTCAGTATCTTCATCACCTGCATCAACAGCTATTCCATCTATTAACACAGTGGTTGTACCATCAGTTACCTCAGGTTGTGTACTTGATGTGCCACCACTTGGTGTACTATTTGAACTGCTAGAACTGATTGTAATCATATAGGATGCTTCTGTACCATCTTCTGCTTCTATAATGATCTCAATATCACCTGACAGCATGTCAAAAGCTTCTGATGCCTCACCACTTGCTAGATAAACAGGATCTTGATCTGGCAAAATGTATGAGATCAAAGCAGCTTGATCTTCACTAATTGCGGTTAACTCAAAGGATTCTTCGCTGTCATGGTTGTAGATAAATGTTGTATCACCACTCAACTCAAAATCATATGCCAAATTATCAAAGGATAATGCTGCTAAATTTGCATTGCTAGATAAAGTCAAATCAACGGTTGTTTCAATAGCAATATTACTGTAATACTCAACGCCATCTAAAGTCATACCACCTTGTGCACTGTCCGTACAAGATACATAGATAATGTCTATTGCATCATAAACAGCGGCATCGTTTATTTCAAAAGGTAAATACGCAATTTCTTCTTTCGCTAATAGGATTGATTTCACATCTGTATAAATGATATTTCGATCTAGATCATATCCATTCAAGGTTACTTCTGCAGTATTCTCTGCATTATAATTATTTTGAATCATAACATTGTATTGTATTCCAGTTTCAATTGGTACAACCTCTGTGACTTGAACATCGAAAGGCAACACTCTTGCTTGTTCATTTAACAAGGTGATATAAGCAACATTATTCCAAACTTTATTTTCATATTCATCACCTGAAACCACTAAGGCATAAACCTTCTTGTCTTGTCCACCATAATCAAGACCACTGGTATCCCAAATAAGCTCTGACCCTACTTGATCATAAGCCTCTATATTGCCTAGGGATACTGTTTTAACAGGATCACCAACTGCATTAAAGTCAGCATCGGTTTCATAGATGTTGATCACAACATTACTCCCTTGTCTAAAGGTCATATTTGTAATACCTGTATTAATAATATAAAGACCATTATTTTCTCGAAGGGATAAATCATTGATATTTAAATCTATTCCGCCTAAAACAACAGATGCAATATTGTTACTTTCATCTACATCATTGCCTGACAATGGTGTTACTTTCACCTTTAATGTATGTTCCTCTAATGGTGAAGGTACATCATAGTTAAAGAAAACAGGTTTGTAATCTTTTTCAGGTATAAAGGTTTCATAATCTACAATTTGTGTGTCGATAATTTGGTCATTGACATCCATAAGATCCAACTGAATACCTTCTGTATAACACTCACCACTATTCTTAATATAAAGAGTCATAGTCGATTCGAATCCACCAAAGACACTGCTTTCATCAACGAGTATTTCTTGATTTTCTATTTCAAGATCAATACCCGGTTGGACTTCTAAAAGCTTCATGTGTGCTGCATATTCTTTTTCTCCATCGACTTCAAAAACAATTTCCTCTGTAATGGCTTCTAAAACCTTACCATCATCTAATAAAATACCATTCGCGTGGGAAATCTTTTCTTGATTCTTAGATAAATTGGACTTATAGCCATCAAAAGATTTCGTGTCATTGTTATAAGTGACATAATACAATTCTCCAATGACTTTAGTCGGATTTTCTTCAACTCCAGTTTCCAAAACATCACCAACTTCATAAACCAATGCGGTGTCTGTATCATTCTGAAGAATTTCAAACTGATTGGTTAATCGTTCCCCTTCTTCTAAATCCATTAAATCATAAATTTCTGGATTAAATAGATTTGGTAAGTACTTGATATTGCCATCTTGATACCAAAACAGTGATGGTTCATAATTCATCTCCACTAAAGTTGGATGATCAATCAACTTGCCCTCTGCAAGTTTTGTTGTCGAACCATCTAAATTCGCTAAATATAAACTTCTATCTTCATCTGTAAAATAAGAACCATCTTCATCACTTAGATAAACCACCAACAATCTACCACCATAATACATCACATCATAGTCTAATACTTTTGCATTGGTTTCTAAAATCATTTCTTGATAAGAGACATTCCCATTCACCAAATAACTACCATAAATCCGGTTCGTGCCAACGATACCAAATATATCGTTCATATCATTGTTTATCCAGGTAATGACCATGGATTCATCATTAGACGCCATTTTAGGTAACATATTGGCATTTAAACTCAACAGAATTTCATCATTCACATAATCTTTTGTTGTGACACTGTTATTCAAACTGTTAAATATTGCATAATCAATATTTTTGTTGCCTGTAACGTCTGGTCAAGTAGACGGAGTCTCACGACTCCAATCCCTCACAGAACCGTACGTGCCCTATTAAGGCATACGGCTCTTCACTTCACTGTTCAAATCTGTGGCAAACTATTTATTGAAATAAATTTACCTTCGTTCTCACTTTTGGTAGAGGATATTTCTTGAGGAATAGAACATACTTATCCCAGTTGAAACTACTCTTTTGACTTCTACGGTTAAGCCACTTAAAAAGTAGCTTTCGTACTTCATAAACAAATCGAGATACAAACTTATGATTAAATGTCACTGCAAAATAATTAATGTGTCCACGTAGTTTACTCACGAGTGTTTTCATGAATGTAGCTGTAGGTAACGTTCGATTAGATTTCATCCATTCTTTGCACTTTTTAAGGCTTGCACTGTATTTTGCTTTGCTTGTTTTGACTTTCATTCGATTGTCTTTATCCAAATAATAAGTAAAACCTAAAAAGTCGAATGTACCTTCATCATCGTTGTCACTTCTTCGCTTATTAAGCAGTATAAATCTTGTTTTCTCTTCTGCAAGTTCTAAATCAAACTTTGCAAGACGCTTAGTAAGGGCTTTATAGAATGATGTCGCATCTTCTTTATATTGAAAGCAAAATACGCTATCATCAGCGTACCTCACCATTTTTGCCATACCTTTACAATACACCTTTACTACTTTTTCAAACCATAGGTCGAGTGCGTAATGCAGATACATATTAGCAAGAATTGGCGAACAAACTCCGCCCTGTGGTGTTCCAGAATGTGTATCATATTTGATACCACTTTCCATTATCCCCGCTTTTAAAAAGCGTTTAATAAGTCTTTGAAGATTAACATCTGCTACTCTGTGACAAAGAAATTCCATTAACCATTCATGATTCACATTATCAAAGAAGCCCTTGATATCTGTATCAACTACATAGTGAATTCTTCCATCATCAACAATGCTACGCAGTTCTTTCACTGCATCATGCGCACCACGACCTGGTCTGAAACCATAGGAACACTCTATAAAGTCCTGTTCATAGATAGCATTCAGTACTTTTGCTAGCGCTGATTGAACCAGTTTATCTTCATAAGCTGGTATACCAAGTGGTCTTTTCTTATCAGTTCCAGCTTTGGGAATATAAACACGTTTGGCTGGTTGTGGTTTATAGGCTTGTCGTTTCATTCTTGAAACTAAATCCGTTAACCGTTCATCCAGATTCATGTTATACTCTTCTTTTGTAACCGAATCAACGCCTGATGATTTCCTCGTTTTCATTTCTTTGTGACACTCAAACAGCATCTCCTTGTTAATGAGATGTATGAGTGAAGTAAATTTTTCTTTTGGATTAGCTCTTGCTACATCTGCTATCCTTTTAAGTTTTGTTTCCATACGTTGTTCTACCTCTGTGTATAGTGTATGTTTCTCTTAAAAAGGGCAATAAAGTGTTACTCCCTTCCCTCCACAGGAATTACTCTGCTTCTTCGGTACTATGAAGTAATCCGACTTCTTAAAACCGATAGGCATTCTTACTTTCTTATCGCTTGAATTACCCCTCTTCTTGTAGAAGTAGTTTTAGGATCTCCCAAGTTGACCGTAACATATCAATGTATAACATGCGATGGTCATCGACCCCGGGGCATTATAATAATCTCGCATATCGATTATTATAATATTGCTTTCTGCACTGTCAACCGCATCAGCCAACCCAACAAGTATTTCGAGGCTCAATCCCTTCAACATAATCGCTTACCGCCTACTACCTAACTGTGTACGCTTCACATATTTTGTTGCCAAAACATGTGCAACACTTGCTACGAGTGGTTTGCTAGACCTTGCTCGATGGGAATTCCACCCATTATATGTTACGCCCTTATCTTGGCGCTCTGAC